>ONJR01000196.1 GCA_900318195.1 uncultured Planctomycetota bacterium | reverse complement strand
TGACGGGACTCGAACCCGCAACCACCGGATCGACAGTCCGGGACTCTAACCAATTGAGCTACAACCCCTCGTCGATCGTCGGCAACCGTTTCAACCGCCGCCAAACGACAAGCAGAGTATACAACATCTTGGTATTTTCGCAAGGGGCAAAAAAATATTTTTTCAAAAAAACGCGCGACTGATACGTAAAGATTACCTCTCGACAGCCGCGCGTAAAAAGATTATCATCGCGGCGACCAAGGCGTCGTCGAACGGCGTCGTAGCATTAGTAATCAGGCGCTAGAAACGAACGATAGGTATGGCGGAACAAGAGCGAACGGAACAGGCGACGCCGAAGCGGCGTCAGGACGCGCGCAAACGCGGCGAGGTCGCGCGTAGTCGGGACGTCGTCGCAACGGCGGCGCTTCTCGGCGCGATTGCGCTCTTCGCGTTGTCCGGCAAAGAACGGTACGAGAGCGCGCTCGCCGCATTGCAAACGGAGCTCGGACGCACGCTCGTTGTTCGCGCGGACGAATTGGACTTCGCCGCCGAACTTTCGCGCGCGCTAACAAGCGTTCTATCGCAAACGGCGGGGCTGATTGTTTGCGTCGTTCTCGCAACGCTCGCCGCCAACTGGTTGCAAACGGGCTTCCTCTTTCTACCGAATAAGCTAAAATTTGACGGTAAACGTCTGAATCCGTTCGAGAATATGCGTCGCATGGCGTCGTGGGGCGCACTTGGCGAAACGGGCTATGGACTAACCAAATTCATTCTCTGCGCGTTAATTGTCGCGCTCACGATCAAAGCCGACGCAGAAACGATCGCGAACGCGTCTTCGGGCTCAGTAGAACAGATAGCGTTATTTGCCGGTAGCGAATTCGCCAAAGTCGGGTATCGTCTCTGCGGCGCGTTACTCTTACTCTCGGCGCTCGACTATGGCGCGCGACGTTGGAAGTACGAGCAAGATCTCAAGATGACGGAACAAGAAGTGCGGGACGAACTCAAAGAAGAATCTGGCGCGCCTCAAACGAAGGGTCGTCGTCAGCAAGCGCGTCGTTCGCTCTTTAACTCCGTCTCGTCGGTTGCCGCGACGCAACCTCCTCGAGCGCCAGACGCCGTCCGTTCCCATAAGCGCGAAAGCGCGCGCAACGCGAAATCAGACGTCGAGCCTCGCGCGCCGCGCAACTGAACTGTGCCGCTACTCGACGACCACGCTACGAACGATTCCTTCGCCGAGCATAGTTTCCAAATAGTCGCCTGGTCGCGCGTCCTCTGATTTCCGCAAGACTTTTCCGTCGGCGCTCTTAGTAATAGAGTATCCGCGTCGGAGTACGGCGAGCGGACTCATCGCCTCGAATTTACCAAGGATCTCCTTAAAAGCGCCCTCTCGACGCTCCATCGTGAGCTTCAACCCGATCGACAATCTCTTCTCCAAATCGTCGAGCGCCGTTGTGCGTCGTTCTGCAAGCGCCTCGCCGGGAGCTTGGAAAATGCGTCGATTCGCACACTGCGTCAAACGATCGCGTAAGACTTTGACTCGTTGTTCAAGATTGCGTGTCATTCGCGCGGACCAGTCGTCGATCGTCGCTACGTAGCGCGCGTCTTCCTCTGCTATCGCCGCTGCGGCGCCCGTCGGCGTTAGCGCGTGAACGTCGGCCGCAAGATCGCAAAGCGAGACGTCGATCTCATGCCCTATGCCTGTTACGACCGGAATACGCGACTCAGCGACTGCGCGTGCGGCAACTTCTTCGTTGAACGCCCAAAGATCCTCCATACTGCCGCCGCCGCGAATTAACGCGATCGCGTCGAGTTTCAGGCGCGCGTTATTCGCGTTGAAGAACGCAAGCGCGTCCGCTATCTCGCGCGCAGCGCCTTCGCCCTGAACTTTCGTCGAAGCGACTACAACGTCGACTCGCCTCGTACGCGTCGCAAGCGTCTTTAAGAAATCGTGCATTGCGGCGCTCGTAGGACTCGTCGCAACGCCGATTCGCGAAACAAACCGAGGCAGAGGACGCTTGCGACGAGGATCGAAAAGACCCTCCTGACGCAACTTCATTTCCAACTGTCGAAACTGCAGTTCCAGCGCGCCAACCCCAACAGGCTCAATTTTCGTTACGATGAGCTTGTACTTGCCGTGTGGAACGTAGACGTCGATTCGACCGGAACATATCAGTTTCAAGCCGTTTTTAAGTTTAAAACCAACGTGAGAAAGCACGTTCTTCCATACGGCGACGTCTATCTGAGACGTCGCGTCTTTCAGGCTGAAATACGCATGACCTGAACTCGGCAACGACAGACTGGAAACCTCGCCGACTACGCAAGTAAACGGAAACGCGTCGTCGACAACCCCCTTTATAAGGCGCGTAAGTTCGCTCACCGTTATCGGCGTTATCTTCGCTGGTTCGTCTCGATTCGATAATTCGTCTGAACAAAAAACGCCGTCGTATTCGCCCGACGGCATAGGCGCGTCTGTGTACGTCAATTCTATTGAGTCCTATGTCCTGCGCGTGAAAAGCCAGTCGCGCGCGAAAGTTAGCGATACGCGCCCTCAGATTCCGTATCGGCTACCGTTAGAGTCAAGCGTTTAACCGACGACGTCGGATTGGACGCGTTAAGGTCGACTACGTCAAGTTCCAAATGATAAACGCCGGAACTAAGCGTCGACGGCAACGGCACGGAAACATTGAGCACAACGTCACGCAATTTGGTCTCCGAGAGATTCACGCAACGTTGCGTCTCAAACGGAATGATCTCGCCCCCGTTCTTATCCAAAAGTCGCCAACGACATTCAACGTTAATCTCGTATCCGCGATCGGTCTCCGCGCTTGTTACATAATCCAATTCCGCATACGCGTACACCGTCTCATGACGACGGTACGGGGTAATACGCTCCTCAAAAAGACCGTAACAAGCCGGCGACGCCACCAAAAGCGCTTTGCGAATTTGAAGTTTACAAAGACCGGAAAAAGAGTCAAGACCCGAACGCAAACGTTCGGCGACAAAGGTCGGATCGATCTCTTCCAACTGATTCTGCAAGAGGGTCTCCAAACCGCGACATTCCTTCTCCCAAAACGTCTTGAGAGGATCCGAGTCGTCTTGGATCTCCTGAATGGAACGCTCGTACTCGCCAATAACGAGAAAGAGGAGTCGTAGCCGCGCGTCGCAAATACGCACGTCGTCTCCCTGCCGTTTGTGTTCCTCGCGCTCGCGCAAAAGCGCTTGAATCGCTGATTTCACTTGCTCAACCCATGCAATCTCCTCGGGCGTAAGCGGCGCGGCGACGGCGTCCCCCTTGCGCGCGTCGACGGATTCCGGCGCGTGCTGCGTCGTTGCGTTGAGTTCCGTCGCCTTCTGACGCAGTTCCTCGTTAGGATCGCTCGACGCAAGCGCGCTGGGCGCGACGCCGCTCGCGTCGACGCTCTCGCTAATCGCTGTCGCGAGATCGGAAACCTTAGCGTCGGAAGTCGATTCGTTCGCCTCCTTATTAGGACTCGGCGCCGCGAGTAAATTCTCTAGCGCGCCTAGCGTACCGTCTTGCGTATCGGCGGCGACGTTCGTCGGGTCGGGATCGGAATTCGACGCATAGATTGGATCGCTGATCGCTTGATCGATAATTCCGTCGAGTTCGTCTTCGTAGCTCTGCTCGACGACCGTTTGCTCGTTTTCGGTCGAAGCGCCGCTCTCGTTCGAGCTGGAATCGACAACGGCGTTGGACGCGCCTAATTCCGGGAGTACGGACGGAAACTCGGCGGTCGGCAGTTCCGACTCAACGCCGTCCTTCGCCTGATCGGAGATTAGCGCGTCTAGCGCTTCGTCGGGTTCGAGCGTTTTCTCTTCAAGCGCTTGCGGAATGAGAGAAACGTTTAGAGACGTCAGAGGCTGCTCGCGCTCATACAGTTTGGCGTCGAGCGGCTGCTGATTATCCTCTTGCGCATTCTGCTCAAACCATTCAAAGCTGTCCCGAGCGCCTAGTTTATTTTTAAAACTTGCGTCGACGTCGGTCGTCGGCAACGTTGCGGACGCAGGTCGGGCAACGCGCGCGCTACGTCGGGAAGTTGGAAACGCGTCTACCGCGTTTGATGTTTCGGCGCTCCATCCGAAGAGCGAGTCAGGATCGGCGCTCGCATACTCTTCGCCTTCGTCCGCTTGCGCGTTGGACGTTGCCTGCTCGTAAGCCGTTTGTGCAATCTTAGTCACGGCGCGCTTTGGAATTTGCGCGACCGCTTGAGCAGGTCGCGTTACGCCGAGTTGATTTGAACGCGAGGTCGCCTGCGCAATGCGATTTGTCGACTGCGGTATCGGCGACAGACTCGCGGCGCCGAGACGTCGCGCGCCCTCGCGTTCGTACTCCTCGTCGAGCTCTTCTTCGTAGTCGTATTCATCGTCCTGGACGCGTCCGCGCGGCGAGATCGGAAGATCCTCTTCGGAATTGCGCGAGGGCGCGTAGGAACGCGAACGATACGCGCGCTTGTTCGACGCAGCGCGTTCGAGTCGTCCGTAATAATCGAGACTCGCTTGTTCGACCCCGTAACGACGTTGCGATTCTGGTCGCGAAGGCGTCATGTCGCCGTGAGAATAATACAGCTCAATGAGCGTCTTGTGGGGCATATAATTGTATTGGCTAAACTGGGAAATAGGCGCCGCCGGATCGTTCCAAGGTTCGACGCGTACGGGTCGCTTTTTACCGAAGACGTTCTTCAAACTTGCAATCGACGAATTCGTTTTACTCGGTTGCGCGTCCGCCGCGACGCGTTCCGCGCGCGCGACCGTTTGACGGCTTAGCGCGTTATTTGCCTGTTCTGAGTAATTCTGTCGCGCGCCAGGATATTCTTTCGCGTCGACTTTCTCGCCCTCGCCGCCGCCGAAGAGTTTCGACCAGAAGCTTGGCTTCTTTTGTTCTGCTTGATAGACGTCGGAAGTCGCGTCGACAGCGCGTCCGCGATTGCGTTGCGTTACAGCGGGGCTCGGTAGCGCGCGGTTGTTGTATGGATTCGAGCGAACAAGGTCGTCGTCGAGTCCGGGCTCGTTGGAGGACGAAAAGCCTAGCGACGGGGGCGTAAAGACATTCTTGATGCGTTGACTCCATGACGGAGTCGCCGCCGACGATGCGAACGCGTCAGAATTGACCTCCTCGCTATACCTTGGCGCGGCGCCGCGAGTCGTCGACTGAGCTATTGCGCGAGCGTATTCAGACTCTCGTCGAGGCGCGCGCTCGTTGTACGCGTCGTCGCGCGCTTGCGACCAATCGCGGGTCGCGTCGGAACCGTTAATATAGCGTCCCTGCTCAGGTTCAAATCTTGCAACCTGTTCGTCGTGCAAAAAGAGCGATCTGCAACCGGTAGCCAGCGCCAGACACGAAATAATCGCGGCGACCGCAGCGCGCGCGCTCAACGACTCGCAAACGCGCGTTCTACGCGAGTAAAATGGCGTCAAACCGCGCTCGACGTCACAGCGTTCGGTGTTATGATCTCGTGTCATAAAAGTATTCCTTTAACCACAAAGCTTGCGATCCTTCGCTAAACTCTTCGTTCGACGCAACCGCGTCCTTATAACAATAACGGCAACTACACAGGGGCAAAACGTCGCGCTATTTACGCTTTGCCGCCGCGAGACGGTCGAGCCACGCGCATGTACGGCGCAAACCCTCTTCCAAAGGAATCGGGTCGTAACCAAGTTCGCGCTCCGCCTTGCCGCAACTGTATTTCCAGTCGACCAAAAACGTCTTAACCCACCCGGGAGTAATTCGAGGGTACATACCCGTTAGGCGCGCGTTCAACTGCAAAAAGCGCGCGACTAGCAAAGGAATGAATTTGTACATTGGCAATTTCCAATGCGTCTTACCGTCTATCTTATCGATAAGACGGTACAGCTCCAATAACGACGCGTTCTCGCCGCCAAGAATGTACCGCTCGCCGACCCTGCCGCGTTCAAGCGCTAAATAGTGTCCCCAGGCAATATCGTCGACGTAGCCGTAGTTGCCGTAGTTGCGACCGTAATTCAACAGGAACGGACCCAACCCGCGACGATAATCGCGAATCAAACCCGCCATTGCGTTTCCTTCAGAAAGTTGACCCGGTCCGTACACGCGAGTTGGATTGACTATGACCAACGGCAATCCCTTCTTCACGTACTGCAACGCCTCGTCTTCAGCTTTCTTCTTGGAATCCTCATACTCCGTATAACAGACGTCTGTTATGCGTTCAAGCGTCTCGTCGCACGTTTGACCTTTCGGAGTCGGTCCAAAAGTAACGATCGTCGAGGTCCACACGACGCGTTCAACTTCGAGCTTCTTCGCAACGTTAAAAACGTTGCGCATACCGTCGACGTTCACACGATAGAACACCTCAGGATCGCGCGCATAATTCCGCGCGTAACCTGCGAGCGAAATAACGTATTTGCAACCGGTCGCCGCCGCCGTTAGGGACTCGACGTCCGTTATGTCGCCGACCGCGCGCTCAAAATTAGGATGTTCCCATACTTCGCGAACGTCCCCCTCGTAACCAGGCGGCAAATGCGGCTTAGAACGACTCATGCCGCGCACGCGCCAGCCGTGTGCGAGCAATTGACGCGTTAGGCTCGTACCGATAAAACCGGTCGCTCCTGTAACCAAAATTGTTGACGATTTGTCAAGTTCCACTATTACACCCGCTTCTAAGCGTCCGCGCGAACGCGAACCTATAACCGATTATTACTCTGCCTGGTCGAGCTCTACTGAAGTCGCGTCTTCGACGGTGGCGCCCCGATCGATCTTTTCCACGACCTGACAACTGTAGTCCAGGAAACTTGAAAAGCCGAACGCGCCGGGAACAGACTTCTTAAAATTCAACTCAGTGCGCGTCGTCTGACCAAGTTCGCGATCAAAGAGCGCGCGACCGGTAAAGAGCCGCTCCGCAAGCGCGCCTTCCACGACGGGATCGTCCACAATTGAGACGAGCGTTGTTTCAAAAGAAATCGTCGCGTATTTCTCGTCGACGCTCTCCAACCGAAAACGCTCGACTACGCGATATGGACGCGTGAGATCGTCCGCGCCCTTAAGATAGAGCGCGTAAGGAGTCGTCCAGACGTCGCCGACCGCGAGTTCCTCTTTCGGAAAAGGAACCATCATATTGGAATCGCCCTCGCGTCCGTTGTATTCTGCGACGAGCTTTTTCTTATCGGACATAACGCCCTGCGAGTTGATCGCAAAGGTCTCCAGCGCGACGCCGACTGCCTTCTCGGTGCCGAACGCCGAAATCTCAGGAGGCACGACCAAATCGCGCGAGCTGTCGTAATCGACCGGCTCTTTTTCATGATCGTCCTGGCGGAGAATCATATGATCGATCCAATGTCGCGCTGAAATGCGACCGTCAGGAGTCTGATCGAGAAATTCCCAACGTCTCTTCGTTATAGAAGTCGTCTCGACGAGAGATTCCTTACCGCCGTAGGAAACGCGTTTGCGCACCATATGCGAAACGGTCCACGTAAGCGCGCTATTAGGGTCAAATCGATATTCTAGCTTGTACGTCGGATTGTCGGCGCGATCCGCTTTGGCGGTTAGCGTCGGCGCGACGAGCGTGCGATCAACCATGTATTTCTGCTTCGTCTCTTCGTCGACAAGCTCCTCTAATCCGGGCGCGTCGTCCTCAGTCTGTCGAGAATCGTCGCTAAAGATCGCGGTAAACTCGTCGGTCGCCGCGCTCAGCGCAGACGCGGCGTCGAGCGGCGCGTGCGTCGACTCCTGAGGCGCGGGCTCTACCTTTACGTTCGCGTCCTCTGCGCCAGTTACTTGCGGCGCGGCTGCGCGGCGGTCGCAACCGAGGCATAGCGTCGTCGCTAGTATCGCCGCGACGAGCAACCAATCGCGGGCGCCGCGTGGTCTCTCCATAGTCATAGCGTAACCAATCCTTTGATTAATAACCTTTGTATCGCTCGCATTAAAGTCGAGCGCCCGCGATCATAAAGTATTTTTTCTCGCGCGTCCATAGCAAAAAAGCAAATTTAAGCTCGTATGAAAAAAATAGGCGCGAGCGTTATTATTTACTAGACGCCTTACGAGAATCGCCTATAATATAGGTAAAGAGAGCAAGCTAATCGCAAGCAATTTGTAGCAAGATTCTTCCCCTTCAGCTGGATTTGGCGGATAATTTGCTAGAGAAAAGCGACGTGTTGTTCTTTTAAGCGCTCGGCGCGTCGCCGCAAACGCGCTTGGAAAGGTTCACTTAAATTCATCAGAGAGTTATATGGCATACGAACGCTTCACTCAGCGAGCGAAAAACGTTATGAAGTACGCGCACTCTGAGGCGCTACATTTTAACCACGAATATGTCGGCTCGGAGCATATACTGCTAGGACTTCTCAAAGAGGGCGGAAACGTTGCCGCGACCATTCTCAAGGATATGGGCGTCGACCAGCGTAAAGCGCGTCTGGAGGTCGAAAAGCTCGTCGCTCCGGGACCCGACGTCGTCGCATTGGGACGACTACCGCAGACCCCGCAAGCGAAAAAGACGATCGAACGCGCTATTCGGCTCGCTAGCGATATGGGGCACAATTACGTTGGAACCGAGCATCTGCTTCTTGCGCTAACGGAAGACGCGTCGAGCGTCGCTGCGCAAGCGCTAATGAATCTGAACGTGTCGCTCGAAGAGTTGCAGAACGTTATTGGCAGTAAAATCGGGAATCGACTAGACGACTCGGAAGAATCGTCGGGTCGTTCAAATGACGACGGCGAACGAAGAGGATCCTTTGAGGCGCGAGAACGAGGGGCGAATCGACAGAACGGCAAAAACAAGACCCCCGCGCTCGACAGCTTTGGGCGCGATCTCACGGAACTCGCGCGACAGGGTAAACTCGACCCGGTAGTCGGAAGAAAGGTCGAAATAGAACGCGCAATGCAGATACTCTGCAGACGCACTAAGAATAATCCGGCGTTGCTCGGCGAGGCGGGAGTCGGCAAGACGGCGATCGCAGAAGGACTCGCTCAACGCATTGCCAACGGCGAGGCGCCCGAGATACTCGCGCAGAAACGAATCGTTGCGCTCGACCTCGCTATGATGGTCGCAGGCACGAAATACCGCGGGCAGTTCGAAGAGCGTATTAAGGCGCTTATGAACGAGGTTAAGCGAGCCGGCAACATAATCATCTTTGTGGACGAGTTGCATTCGCTTGTCGGCGCGGGCGGCGCAGAAGGCGCGCTCGACGCGTCGAATATCTTCAAGCCTGCGCTCTCGCGCGGCGAGTTGCAGATTATTGGCGCGACGACTTTCGACGAATATCGCAAGTACATCGAAAAGGATCACGCGCTCGAGCGTCGTTTCCAAATCGTAGCGGTCAACCCTCCGACGCGCGACGAAACGATCGAAATCTTGCAAGGATTGCGCAGTCGCTACTCGGAATATCACCACGTCGATATTACCGACGACGCGCTCGAAAGCGCCGTCGATCTTTCCGAACGTTATATAACGAGTCGCTGTCTACCCGATAAGGCGATCGACGTCATCGACGAAGCGGGCGCGAGCGTGCGGCTCAAGACGATTATGCGCCCGCCGGATCTTACGGAACTCGAGCGTCGCGAGACGGAATTGCAGAAGCAGAAGGAAGAAGCTGTTCGTCTGCAGGACTTCGAGTACGCCGCCAGATGTCGCGATCAAATTGACAAGCTCAACGCCGAACGCACGCAAATGCAGAAGAGTTGGCGCGAGAAACAATTGGAAACGAACGGGGTGGTCGACTCGTCTGTTATCGCCGACGTTGTCTCTAAGATAACGGGCGTGCCGCTCACGCGCGTTACGGTCGAGGACTCCAAGCGACTGCTCAATATGGAAGAGGAGTTGCACAAGCGAGTCGTTAGTCAAGACGAGGCGGTTAAGGCGATCTCGCGCGCAATTCGGCGCAGTCGTAGCGGGGTTCAAGATCCTAAACGTCCGATCGGTTCGTTCATTTTCGCCGGTCCGACGGGGGTCGGCAAGACGTTGCTCGCGAAGGCGCTCGCTGAATTCATGTTCGGCGACGAGAGCGCGCTCATTCAAATCGATATGAGCGAGTATATGGAGAAATACAACGTTAGCCGAATGGTCGGTTCGCCTCCCGGATACGTCGGACACGACGAGGGCGGTCAACTGACCGAACGCGTTCGTCGACGCCCCTACTCCGTCGTACTTTTCGACGAGATTGAAAAGGCGCATCCGGACGTCTTCAATATTCTGCTACAGGTACTTGAAGAAGGTCGACTCACCGATAGTTTGGGTCGCATCGTCGACTTCCGAAATACGATCATCATTATGACGACGAACGCAGGCGCGTCGGCGATTAAGAACGAGTCTGCTTTCGGCTTCCAGGAACCGGACGCCAACTCGTCCTACGAATCCATGAAGGAACGTGTGAACGACGAGATCGAGCACGTTTTTCGACCGGAGTTCATCAATCGTTTCAACGATATCATCATCTTCCGGCACCTTACGGACGACGACCTCGTTTCCGTTGTCGATATGGAACTCAATAAATTGCGCAAGAGACTCGTCGAGAAAGATCTCTGCCTCTTCGTGTCGGACGACTCCAAGAAGTTCCTCACGAAGAAAGGCAGCAATCTCGACTACGGCGCTCGACCTCTCAAGCGCGCGATTGAGACGCTACTCGAGGATCCTCTCGCAGAAAATCTGCTCGGCGAGACCTTCCAGGGCGCGAACGTCGTCGACGTCGAGCTCAAAACGGAAGACGCGCCCACGGAAAACGAACCGGACGCGAAGTCGCAAAAGCTCGAATTCCTACCGAAGAAGTACGACGAGCTAACCGACGAGCAAGCCGAAGCCGAGTGCGTTAAGACGTATCGCAATGAGATCGAGACGCGCGCTAAGAACAAAAAACTACAGCCAAAAGGCAACGACGCCGCCGATAAGAAATCGGAAACGCTCGTGAGTTAGTCGCGCGCTGACTGTGGAACTCTTTACAGACGCGTTCAATGTGGCGTAACAGCCATTTTGAACGCGTCTTTCCATTTTAAACCTTTCGTTATTTCGTCTGTCGCTACGTCTATCCTATTGCGACATAACGAACTCTTTTTCGGATCAAAGACCGTTATAGAATGATAACGACTTGTCAAAATTATTTGCGTCTGGGAGAAAGGTCGAAAAGCTATATTGCCTAGACCTTGCACGCGTTGATTTCCTACAGTATTCCTTCAGCAACCGAGCCTAAAAGGTTGCGCGCTCCTGTGCGCCGGCAAACCATTAAATCTAGTATCGACTCCGGGTCGCAACCGCCTACGTCCTTTCAAAATATCGGTCGTTAAGATTGCGCGTCGCCTAATAGATTGTATAATTGTAACGACGTCGGCTTGAACTCGACGTCGCGCTCGTCCTTAGTTCGAAAGATTGGGATTCGTCATGCCGCTTGATACAATTTTAACGCCGTTCGTACTCGCCGTCGGCTTTATCGCCGCTATTTTAATCGGTATTTCCAAGACTGGAACGCCGGGCGTCGGGTTATTTTCGTGCTTGCTCATGATATCGGCGTTTCGCGGACACGAAATGTTCGCCTCGGGCGCGGTTGTGCCGCTATTGATAATCGGCGACGTCGCGGCAGTATGGTTCTATCGTAAAGACTGCGAGCTTCAACTCCTCAAGCGATTGTGGCCCCCTGTTGCCGTTGGTCTGCTACTCGGCGCTTTTGGATTGTGCGTTATGGTAAATTCTCAGTTCAAGCTCGTGGTCGGCGTCCTGGCAGTTTCGATTCTACTATTTGAATTCATCCGCCATAGAATGGGCTGGACGCAGGTTTCAACGAGCTTACCGTTCCGACTCGGGTGCGGCGTCCTCGCGGGCGCGACGACAATCTTAGGCAACGCGGCGGGCGCAGTCTCGGCGGCGTACTTTTCCTCACAGGGACTCGATAAGAGGCATTTCATGGGGACGAACGCGGTCTTTTTCTTCAGTGTGAACGTCGCCAAGATACCGCTCATGCTCGCCGCGACCCAAATTAAATTGCATATGGGTTTCGACCCGGAAGAGGCAAGCGTTATGACGGGCTCGACCTTCCTACTCACATTGATCTTCGCGCCCGGGATTCTTCTCGGCGGCGTAATCGGTCGTAAAATCTACCGTTCAATTCCCGAAAAAATCTTCGTTCCCTTCATCCTATCGCT
Source organism: uncultured Planctomycetota bacterium (assembly GCA_900318195.1). GTDB lineage: Bacteria > Planctomycetota > Planctomycetia > Pirellulales > Thermoguttaceae > RUG369. The sequence goes on along the minus strand of ONJR01000196.1, from coordinate 3,625 downwards.
AAACTTCGCGACGGCGGTCTATATTTTAATAACCGCTTGTCTGTAACCGCGCAAGCGCGCCGTAGTAGAAAGAGAGAATTCGTTCATGATTAAAGCCGTACTATTCGACTTCGACGGCACAATAGCCGATACGTTAGGCGTCTGCGTCGACGCGTTTAAACTCACCGTCGAGCCGCTGCTCGGACGATCGCTTGAACTCGACGAAATTCGAATGAAATACTTTGGACCAACGGAGGAGGGAATCTTCGCGACACACTTTCCCGAAAGGCAAGCGGAATTACTCGCCGTCTATCTCGAGCATTACGCGCGCCTACAAGCGGAAGCGCCTCCGCTTGCCGACGGTATTATGCCGCTCATTTCGGCGCTCAAACGCAAAGGCGTTCGCGTCGCGCTCATTACGGCGAAAGGCGCTCAATCGTGCAAGATTTCGCTCGAATTTTACGGTCTTCAAGACGCGTTCGAGTTCATTGAGGTCGGAGGTTCGCAGGGGCGCGTTAAAGATCAAGCAATTTTGCTCGTGCTTGACAAAATGGGGATAGAGCGCGCCGATGCAATTTACGTCGGCGACTCGCCCAAGGACGTTATTTCGGCGCATAAAGCTGGCGTCGCAAGCTGGAGCGCCGCATGGATGCGCACTGCCAATCCGGCGCAAATTCTCGCCAATAATCCGGAGCGAATATTCTACACGGTCGCCGAGTTTCAAACCGCGCTCGAATCTGAACTCGGCGCGTTAAACTAGCGCGCGTAGCTAAATCGCGCTGACGGCGCAGAGAGGAACTGGCAAAATGACAATAAGACGCAACACACGCAAAATTAAGGTAGGAAACGCTTATATAGGGGGAGACGCGCCAATTCTCATTCAGACAATGACGGCAGTCAAAACGCAGGACGTCGACGCCGTTGTCGCGTCTATAACAGAACTTGCCAACGCCGGCGCTCGACTGGTGCGCGTCGCGGTCGACACAGAAGCGGACGCCGACGCCTTGGCGGAAATACGCGCCAGAGTCGACGCAAATCTCTCGGTCGATCTCCAGGAGAATTATAAGCTAGCTGAAAAAGTCGCTCCTTATGTCGATAAGATACGCTATAATCCCGGTAAGCTCAACCTAGTCGCAAGGGACGAGACTTGGCAAAAGAAGGTCGAATACCTCGTTAACGTCGCGCAACAGAACGACTGCGCATTGCGCGTCGGCGTCAATTGCGGCAGTCTCGATCCAGAAATCGTCGCTCGCTACCTCAGCGACGAACTGACAGACGTCAATCCCGCCGACCCGCTCATTGCAAGCGCGCTCGAACACGTCGATTTTATAGAATCGCTCGGCTTTACGCGATACTGCGTCTCAATTAAGGATTCCGATCCGCAAACGGTTCGACTCGCCAACGCTAGGTTTGCGGAACTGCGTCCAGAAATCCCGCTGCATCTCGGGGTTACAGAAGCTGGTCTACCGCCGCGCGGGGTCGTCAAAAGTCGAGTCGCGCTCGAGCCGCTTCTCGCCGCTGGAATAGGCGAAACGTTGCGCGTCTCGCTTACCGTGCCAGCCGATCAGAAAACGCAAGAGCTTGACGCGGCGCGACTCATTCTAGCCAACGTCGCGACGGGCGCGATCGCGGACGCCTCGCTACTGCGTGATCGCGCGCTCAATGTTATTAGTTGTCCAAGTTGCTCGCGAGTACAAAATAGCCGGTTCGTCGAACTTGCGCAAAAGGTGGAAGAAGCGACGTCGTTCGCGCGCAATTATCCTTTTACAATCGCCGTTATGGGCTGTCGCGTAAACGGACCAGGCGAAACGGACGGCGCCGATATCGGTCTATGGTGCGGTGGTGAAAAGGTTAATCTAAAAAGCGGCGTAACGCTGATTGGAACGTTTGGTTACGATGAAATAATCGATCGTACGCTTGAACTTTTATACCAAAAGATCAAGCTCTTTGACGCGGCGCAACTCGGCGGCGCGGCGCTCGGCGACGGTCTATACGCATAAGGAGCATGACAATGAAAGAAATCACACGCAGAAGTTTCCTCGGCGCCTCCGCGCTCGCGCTGTGCCTACCAACGCGACTACTCGCTAACGAAGTCGACTCCGACGTCGTTCTGCGATTCGCCGCGTTGAGCGACGTACATTACGATAAATCGCACACCGACGCCTCGAACGAACGCGTGCGACTCAACGCCGCGCTCAGCTTCATGAACGAGTTCGTTAAAGACCAGCCGTACGATAAGTTCGACGCGCTGGTTGTGGCGGGCGACTTTTCAAATCACGGGGTTAGAGAGGAGCTCGAGCCGTTCAGAAAGACCCTCGACGAGCGTCTCCTACCCAGTACGAAGCGCGTTCTGAGTATGGGCAATCACGAATATTACGGCGGCAATCGCGCGCTGTGGGAAGAGATTTTCGAGACGTCGGCTAATCGTCGTCAGGAGATCAACGGGTACCAGTTCATCACGATTTCTCCTGAAAAGGGCACGTGTAGCGAGAACGATTACGTTTACGTAAAAGAGTGGCTCGATAAGGAACTTCAAGCGGCGATCGCGCTTGATCCAACGAAGCCGGTCTTTGTCGTTCAGCACTATCACGTCTACCATACAGTCTTTGGCAGTTACAATCTCCCGGGCGACTTCACCGCCGGCGTTCACGACTTAATCGAGACGCTCAGAAAATATCCTCAAGTCGTTCACATTTCAGGACATTCACACTATCCTTCGGTCGAGCCGCGCTCAATCTGGCAGGGCGGGTTTACTTGCGTTGGGACGGGCTCGTTGAGTTATTACGCGCTCCATATGTATGAGAAAGAACGCGGTTTTCGCGCGGCGGACAACGTCGATATACGCGAAGCGGGAACCTTCCTCATTTGGGACGTCTATCGCGACAATACGATCCGCATCCGACTTTACGACACAATCTCACACTCTTTCTTGGAGCGCGAGTATCTCATTGTCGATCCGCTCAACGTTGAAAAGTATGTCTATACCGATCGCAGATACGACCTTGCGCAACCGCCGAGGTGGACGAAGGACGCGAAAGCGGAAGCGCTTGAAATAGCGTCGCGCGCCGCAGCTATTCGATTCTCGCAAGGTCAAGACGACGCGTGCGTTATCTCGTATCGAGTCGTCGTCGAGGCGTTGCGCAACAACGAATGGCAAGAGGACGCGACGTATTACCTATGGTCCGATTTCTTTATGAAGAAACCTGCGGACGCCATGGAATGCGAACTCGCTAACCTTGCGCCGCAAACGCGCTATCGCGTTAAAATTTACGCGTGCGGCGCGTTCCAAAAGGAGACGCTAGAACCGCTAACGCTCGAGTTGGAAACGCTAGCGGAAGACCTCGTCGACCGAAACGCCGTTCCTCCACGCGCGGACGTGCTCGCTGTCGACTTCGAATACGACTCGCAAACCGCAAAAATTACGCCTGACAATTTCTCGCAACGCAGCGTCGCGCACGTTCATGCGCATGCGCCCGAAATTGTAAAGGACGAACAATTTGGCGACCTCGCGCTATTTAACGGCGTCGATCAGGCTATTATTCTGCCCTTCAACTCCCTTAAAGTCGCCGCGATACAAAACGAAATCTCGATCGGCGTACGATTTAAACTCGATGGCGCCAAAGCGAATGCGAGATGTTCAATCTTC
>ONJR01000041.1 GCA_900318195.1 uncultured Planctomycetota bacterium | reverse complement strand
TCTTGTTGTTTGTTGTGTTTTCCGCTTGTGCGGCGTATTCGGCGTCGAGGTCTGGCAAGCGCTGATTCAAGGGCGCCGCGACGATTTTTGAAAGAACGGGCGCGACGATCAGAAAGAGGCAGAGTATCAGTAGCGTTACTGCGGTCGTCCAAGGAACGGCGTACTTGACGGGCGTGGGATAATCGTTACGGAATATCTTAACGGCGAATTTGAAGAAGAGAACGGATAGTATCGCTAGAGCGGCGAGAGTTTGAAAGAAAATCATAGCGGTGTGCGCCTCGTACGTCGTCGAAGTAAAGATAGCGCGCTCGTAAAGGACGGCTACGAGCGCGCGTGCCGTGTGTTATTGCGCGTCTTGCGGAGCTTGCGACGCCGCTAGTTGCGCCTCGTGCGCCGCGCGCGACATTTTCATTGCCGCGCGAATATAGATCCAGCCGGAGTAGAGCGTGAGGTACACGACGACGTAGAGCGTTATAATAAACCCGAGTTTGAGCCAGCACGGTTTAGGATCAAGAATGAGTAGTAGGAACGCCATCGGAATATTAACGCACTGTAGCGTGGTCTTCCACTTACCGATCCATTTCGCTGAGAAATCGCCGCCGCTAGACTCCACCATAGACCGCAACATGGTAACGAATAGTTCGCGCATGAGAATCGCAACGACCATCCAGGTCGCGAGCCCGAACGGTATCCGCGCGCAACAGCATGATGACGCGCAGTCGGCGAAGAGATTGTGCAATTCGGGAACGGCGACTAAATAGATATACGTTCCGCACACGAGCGCCTTATCCGCAAAGGGGTCCATAATACGACCGAATTGCGTCTTTTGATCGTAGCGTCGCGCCCACCAACCGTCGGCGTAATCAGTGAGCGCCGCGATGATGAATAGAACCAGGCACGTTATATACAGTTTAAAAGGAAAGAGCGCGAAGAGTACGATCGACAGGACGATCCGCGCCATAGTCAGGAGATTGGGAACATTGAGAATTTTACGCGAACGAATCTGCGGCGGCGTCGACATGGCGTTAGCTCCTTAAGTTAGGTAATGCGTTTAGTGGAAAGCGTCTACATTGGATAACGTGGCAAGCGCCTTAATGAGCGCCTGCGTTCCGCATTTCGCGCCCCCGTGAGCCATGAGCGCGACGTAAAGTTGGCGAACAAGGGATAGACCTGGCAGCGACAGGCGCATTTGACTCGCGTCCTCTAACGCGATCGTCATGTCTTTAACGAAATGTTCGACGTAAAACCCAGGCTTGTAATCGCCCTTTAAAATGCGCGGCGCGAGATTATAAAGAGACCAACTGCCCGCCGCGCCGGTAGAGACCGACGCCAAAACGGAGTCAAGGTCGAGACCTGCCTTGTAGGCGTAGAGCAACGCCTCGCAGACGCCGATCATATTGCCGGCGATGAGAATTTGATTCGCCATCTTCGTACGCTGACCTGCGCCGGCGCCGCCGGCAAGTCGAACGTTCGTACCGAAAACGGAAAAGACTGGGCGAATTCGCTCGAAGACCGACGCGTCGCCGCCGACCATAATCGAGAGCGTTCCGTTACGCGCGCCGACGTCGCCGCCTGACACGGGCGCGTCGAGCGCGTCGAACCCGTTCTCGCGCGCGGCGGAGGCAATTTCAGCGGCGAGTTCCGGCGAGCTTGTCGTCGAATCGACGTAAGTTCGCGGGAAGACGGAACTTGGCGCGTTGCGCCATGCTTCGAGAACGCCGTTCGCGCCGAAGAAGATTTCGCGCACGTCCTTTGGAGTTCCCACAGTCGAGAAGACGATATCAGCCGCTTCCGCGACCTCGCGCGGGTTCTCGCGCCATTGCGCGCCGCGCTCTAATAGCGGTTCGGCTTTACTCTTAGTGCGCGAGTATACGACGAGTTCGTATCCCGCTTCGAGCGCGCGTTGCGCGCACGCGCCCCCTATAACGCCGACGCCAATCCATCCGAGCTTCGGTTGTGCCATGATCTGCTCCTTTGTAACCGGCACGCTAATCTTACGCGAGCGCCGCATAGCGCTCTTCTATAGTATCATTGTTCATTTTTTACGCGCGGCGTCAAGGATATATTGTAAAGTTGTGCGATAAATATTGACCTTTGGCGAGGAACGGACAATCTTGTGTTTTTTTTCAAAATAGCGCTTGTCAAAAGACCAGGTCGCGATATAATGACGCACGTAGTTGACACGCGCGGGCGTGGCGGAATTGGCAGACGCGTCAGGTTGAGGGCCTGATGGGAGTTAATCCCGTGGAGGTTCGAGTCCTCTCGCCC
>ONJR01000074.1 GCA_900318195.1 uncultured Planctomycetota bacterium | reverse complement strand
GGTCGCTCGTAGGTCTGATCGCCTTCGTGGCGCACGGTCGCCTGATAGCCGTAGTCTTCCGCTTTGCCGTATTTGACGCCTTTGTATTCGCCGCCCTCGATGAGTACGAAGTCGGCTAATTGCTCGCGCTTCTGATCGATCTTCTTCTGTAACGCGTCGAGTTCGCGTTGGCGCAGTACCTTTTCGCGCGATAGACGCTTCGCCTTGTCGACGTCTTGCGCGGTCTTTTCGTTATCTGGCAACGCGACGATACGATCGACTTCCTCTTGAGCCTTGACGATCTGCATTTTGAGCTGATCGGCTTCGTTATTCCAATCTTGCCATTCGCGCATGAGTTCGCCTTTTTTGACGTCTTCCGCCTTGGCGCCTTCCGGCAACGGCATTTGCCAGCTGTCGGAGCCGGGGAGATTGCCGCGGTGCCATTGCGCGCGAATGTAGTGGACGTCTCCGATCGCGGTAGAGTTAATGAGACTCGTCGCGTGATCGTAGAGAATGTTGTAGTGACGCTGGTGCCCGATCGCGAGGTGCTTGTGGCATTCATGCGAGACGCGAATCATCTCCTTGCATTTTGCAACGGAATGTCCCATAAGTTTCTCGGTGAGCACGTGGCAACCGGCGCGCATAGCGAGCACGGCGGCGGGCGCGTGCAGGAAGAGCGGCAGACCAATAATGACGCCTTCAATACCGAGCGCTTGCGCGTCCTTTAGCAGGTCGCGGTAGTCGTTGTAGACCTTGACGTGCTGGCGCGCTTCCGCTTCCGTTTTCCATCCGTATTTCTTCATGAGTCCAGGACGCACGGCGGCGGCGGTCGAGCTGTAGCAATCGCCGTGGAACGCGCGATATTGGTTGTACGGTCGGATATCGGCGATCGCGACCACCTGGATATATTTCGGGTTAATTCCTCCGATGAGTACGGAGCCTTCGTCGCCAGTCCCTAGTACGGCGACGCGTACGGGCTCGTCGACGAGTCCATATTTGAAGTAATAGGAACCGATCCCTTTTCCTGACGCGAGGTCGGCGCGGGACGACTGCTTGAGGAAATCGCGTCGCGTGAGAGGACTGCCGACGGCGGCGAGGAAGTTTTCCTTGCCGATCGCTTTTTGTTCGCTCGTTAAATTCATATCATCAACCTAAATATCTTATGCTCTTAGCGCGCAGGCGCGTTGAGCGACTTTTCGAGATTTCGTGCTCGCGATAGCGAGCGGTATGTCGCGCGTCGAAGTCGTTCGACGCGCGCGCCGCCATTGGAATTACAGCATATACTTCTGCTGGTCGATATTTGGCACGCCGCTTTCGACGCCGAGATCGTCTTCCGGCGTTTTATCGTTGTCGGGATCGAACCAATCTTCGTCGAAGGTAACGCTTTCGCCTTTGTCAGCTGCGATATTGGTAACGAGCGCGATAACGGCGTCGCCTAGCGCGATGCGCGGATTGCAACGCGGTCGGATTCCAGGATTCCTGCAGTCGGGATTCTCTTGTACGCACCAAGCCCAGTGCTCGATTTCTTCCTTATATCCTCGGCTGACGGCTGGACCACCGCCTCCGGCGTTGGCGACGGCTTTCTGAGCGGGCGCGCTCGCTTGCGTGTCGAGCGCGGCGGCGCCGGCGGATTTCTTCTCGACCTTGCTCGTCGACGGACCGCGCAGTAGTTGTGAATCCTGCTCGCGTTCGAGAATAATCGTTCCCTTGGTGCCGAAAACGATTTCGCCGTATCCGCCGAACCCGTTGCCGTTGATCGTGGAGTATTGTACGGTAATGGTTCGACGTCGTCCAGCGGGCGTTTCGGGATCGTAGTTCGGCGCTGGGAATTCAACGAGGGTCGTAATATGGTCTTGTACTTCGCGGTCGAGCGCGAAGAGATTACGGTTGGCGGAGACGTGTACGCGCAACGGGTGAACTTTTCCGTTGTCGGGTAGGTCGGCGGGATCGTCGCCGCGCAAGATAGCGGCGCGACGATTGGACGCTGCGAGGAAGATGGACGCGGCGTCGAGCTGGTGGCTTCCTAGTTCTACCATGAGTCCGCCGCCTGTGCGCTTCCATAGTCTCCAGCGAATGAGCTCCTCGGCGCTCGGACGACGATACTTCGGCGAACCGTCTGCGTTTTGACCGATTTCCATGTCCTGGTAGCCGTATTCAGCCGGGGACGCGAGGTCGAGTCCTTTGTACTGCGCGTCGCCTTGTAGCATGAGCGCGTCGGCGAGTTGCGCTTTCTTTTGCTCGACCTTGAGTCTCCAGGTTTCGATGTCGAGCCCGCGCGCGTTCTTGAGCTCTTCCGTCCAGAGATCGAGCTCTTCTTGCAGTTTGCTCGCCTGCGGATCGCTCGGCTTGAAGACTTCCGGCATCGGCATTTGCCAGCTGTCGGCGCCGGGCGAATTACCGCGATGCCATTGCGCGCGAATGTAGTGTATGTCGCCGAGCAGACCGCGTTCGATCTGATCCTCCGCTTCGTGGTATAGAATATTGTAATGACGCTGGTGTCCGATCGCGAGGTGCTTGCGGAATTTCGTCGCGGCGCGCGCCATTTCCTTGCATTCGATAATCGAGTGCCCCATGAGCTTTTCGCATAGCACGTGCAGACCCTTGCTCATCGCCTGAATCGACGCGACCGCGTGCAAATGGAGCGGCAGACCGATAATAACGCCTTCGATTCCAAGCTTGTCGGCGTCGCGCAAGAGATCGCGATAATCGCCGTAGACCTTGACGTGCTTGCGCGCCTCGTCTTCCGTCTTCCAGCCGTATTTCTCCATGAGTCCGCAACGCGCGGCGAACGCGGCGTCGCTATACCGGTCGCCGTGGAACGCGCGGTATTGGTTGTAAGGGCGAATATCGGCGATCGCTACGATTTGAATGAATTCCGGATTGCACGCGCCGAGCAACACGCTGCCTTCGTCGCCGACTCCCAATACGGCGATACGTAACGGCGAAGGATGCGTCTTCGAGTAGCCCCAGTAGAACGCGCCTACGCCGGCGGCGGGAACGGCGGCCGCGAGCGCGCCAGCTTTCAGGAAATTACGTCGCGAGCACCCGCAGGTCGCGTCTTTCCCAGTTTTTTCAATCTTTGACGTCATTGTGAGTTCTTTCCTAGTTTATTTTGTAACGTCGGACGCGCGCGCGCGTCAGAGCGAATACTTGCTGTGAGATCGACTGTGCGATCCGACGAACGCGAACAGCCTCTAGTATAATATCACGAGGCGCGATCGCGCGCGCGCAACTCCTTTTTCGCGAAAAAACGATCAACCAGCGGTCGAGCGTAACGAAGAGTCCAGTTGCGCGGTCGAATCGCTACCGAGGAACTACGCCTGCGCCGCCGAAGCCTCTTGCTCCGCGTCGAGTCCGTACCATTTGCAGACGTTTTTACCGAATAAGTTCCACACGAACCAGTCGAGACCGCCCCAACGACCAGAAGGAATGATCGCAAGGAAGAGGAGTATTAAGAGCTCGATCGTGTCCTTATTGAAGATCATGGAATGCCCGATCATATCGGACGGGTAGGGGTACACCGTCGGCCAAGGATACTGCGAGAGGACGACGTTGATCATAAAGCACGCGCCGCCCAGCGCGGCGAGGCGCGAGCAGAAGCCTAGCATAAGGCACAGCCCGATCGCGGCTAGCCCGACGGTCACCATGAGATCGAGGAATCCCATCGTCGACGGCTTCGCGAAATTACGAATCCACGGTAATTGCGCCACGCATTCCATGAAGGCGCAACGGTTCTCGCCGTAGGTTATTTCGGGTAGCTTGCCCGCTTGCTGCTGCTCCGGCGTGAGTAGATTCCATAGGTCGAGTTGCAGGTTTTCGCCCATTGCGACGGGCTCTTTTGCGAATTTCTCGCCTTCGTTGCGGTATTTTATTTGCGTGTCCCAGTCGCGAATGCGCTGGTATTCGGCGTTATTTTTCGTTGTCGCCATTCTGTTCTCGAACCGTCGCTTGCTCGCGAGGAACGAGCGAATGTCTTCTCGATTTTCAAGAGTGTATTCGCGCAGAGACAGAACGTACTGATCGAAGATCTGTTTCGCTTCCGCCAATCGATACTCGTCGTCGACAAGATTGTACTTCGTGCGATATTGCACGTAATACTTGTACCATTCACGCTCGATTACCGGCAACGTCCAACCGATGCGCTGGCGAGATTCCATGTTAATCTTGCCGCCTTCGTCGACTGAGCCGCGCATGACCTCCGCCATTGCAAGGCGCTCTTCACCTCCGAGGTCGGGAAGGAACATATAGTAGAATTCCTTCGTCGGACCCTTCGCCATACCGAGGAAACCCTTCGCCGAGAAGCCGTTCGACGGCACCGTCTTCCAAATGCCCTCGTACAAGAAATGCCACCCGACCCCGATACGTAACACAACGATCAGTATTATTACAACCGCCGCATAGCAGCTACATGTTTTTGTCTTACCCAAGAGACGCCTCCTCTCGACCGAATGTAGCGACGCACTCCGCGCGCCGACCTTGCCAGTCGCGTTTATGTTAATAATCTTTATTCCTATTTGGCTCGTTGCCGCGGCGAACGCGACTTGACGTTAAAATTTGAGCATAGCGCAAACCTTGCGCTGACCGCCCAGTTTAAACAGTTCTCTATATTCTAGCGCTAATGTGGAAAAACACAAACAAGTAAACGCGAATTTTCTCAGAAAAAGGTTTCTGTATTGCCTATTTTAACAGAAAAAGTCCCCATAGCCGTTGAAATCGTTATAAAGCTACCGCTGGTTATAGTAGTCGCTCGGGTTGGCGGAATCTCGAGAAAAGGCGCGCGGGGATTGTAAAGGACGCGGAACGTTCTATAATGAGATGAGAATGAATTTGCGTAGGGTCTGCGGAGCGCGCGTCGCGCTACTCGACTTTGCGCGCACTTGAAACGAGGACGCCGTATTTATGTTACGAACCGATGAAATTCTTTCGACGATCCGAATGCTACACACCGAGCACCTTGACGTTCGCGCGGTAACGCTCGCGCTGAACCTTAACGACTGCGCGTCGCCGAACGTCGATCAGATGTGCAAGAAGGTTTACCACAAGGTCGTGTCGCACGCGAAGAATCTGGTCGACGTGTGCGACGAGGTCGGCGGCAAGTACGGCATCCCGATAACGAATAAGCGAATCGCGATTTCGCCGGCTGCGAACCTTCTCGCTGGGCACGCGCGCGCGGCGGCGTTGGAACTTGCGCAAGCGTTGGACGACGCGGGCGATCGCTGTCGCGTCGATTTCGTCGGCGGGTTCTCAGCGCTCGTCCAGAAGGGGGTTGCGGACGGCGCGCGCGTGTTGATCGAGTCGTTGCCTGATGTTCTCACGCAGACGAAGCGCGTTTGCTCGTCGGTGAACGCGGCGTCGCGCAAGGCGGGTGTGAACGTCGACGCGCTGAAGACGCTCGGTCAGGTCATTCTGGACGTTGCGCACGCCGATAAGGAGCATACGGGCTTTGCAGCGGCGAAGCTTGTCGTTTTTGCGAATATTCCGGACGACAATCCTTTCATGGCGGGCGCGTATATGGGCGCGGGCGAGCCCGAGGCGACGATTAATATTGGGGTCTCGGGTCCCGGGGTTGTTGACAGCGCGTTGCAGCGTCGAATCGCGTCTGCGCAACGTAGCGGTAAGCAACTGACGCTTTCGGAACTGTCGGAGGAGATCAAGACGGCGAGTTTTCGCGTAACGCGGATCGGCGAACTGATAGGGCGCGAGGTCGCGGAACGGCTCGGCACGCAGTTTGGCGTCGTCGACCTCTCGCTGGCGCCGACCCCGACGATCGGCGACAGTATCGGCGAAATTCTCAAGACGCTTGGAATCGCGCGCGTCGGCGCTCCCGGCTCGACCGCCGCGATCGCTATGTTAAACGACGCCGTTAAGAAGGGCGGACTCTTCGCGTCGAGCTCCGTAGGAGGTCTAAGCGGCGCCTTCATCCCCGTCTCGGAAGACTCGACGCTCGCCGACGCCGCAGCGCAAGGGCACCTTTCCCTCGAGAAGCTAGAAGCCATGACCGCCGTTTGCTCCGTCGGACTCGATATGATTCTCATACCCGGCGATACGCCCGCAACGACGATCTCCGCTATTATGGCCGACGAACTCGCAATCGGCGTCATTAATAATAAGACGACGGCGACCCGACTCGTGCCATGCCCTGGTAAGAAGGCGGGCGACTTCGTCTCCTTCGGCGGACTATTCGGCGCCTCGCCCGTAATGGAAGTGCGCAACGTCGGCGCGAGCGAAAGCTTCGTTAATTTCGGCGGTCGCATTCCGGCGCCGTTGCAGTCTCTGGGTAACTAACGCGCGCTAATTACTACCGACGGCGCGTCTGTCCGTGAGCGTAGCAAGCTCGCATTGGATTGACGCGCGTCGGTTGGTCGCGTCCGGTTGCGGCGCCAGAAGCGAAAGGCGGGATAAACCTGACGCGTTGATATTCCGGCTCATGAACGACGCGCGGCGCTAATAAGGCAGTTCCTTGATCTTGCGCAACAGCGTCATGACGTCGGTAAAGTCGTCGTTTATCGTTGGAGGTCTAAATCGGCTTGCAGGAAGGTTCGATTGCTCGCTAAGGTCTAACCTTATTTTTTCATATTCCTCTTCCATGGCGTTCATAAACTGGGCGTAGCATTCGCGCGTTAATTTAACCGTTTCTATACGATATTGCCCTAAATCATCGGGAGTAACGATGTATTGACCAAGACTGTCGGGAGAAAAAGTTAGTTTTTTGTATATGAGATTAGGACATATAAAGCGAGCGCACCAGTCGCGTATGCGATAGAGCTCGACGGCGTCGACGTCTCTTAATTGACCCTCGTTTAATCCGACGGGAACGCCGCAATTGATCGTAATGTCGTCGTTCGGATTCTCCTTCCACTGGCGCTCTGTTATTTTGATCTTCTCGATTACCCTGTCGACGTCTTCAGGCGTCAATTTATAATAACGCCGTATGATACCACAAATTTCCGTAAATGTTCCTCTTTGCATAGAATCCTTTTGTTTGTACCCTAATCTTGATCTTGTCCATTCTCTTGCTAATTCGTTTGATCCATAAACGATCTCGTAGCATTTATCCGCATTGAAGTAGTCTCCGCTAAGCTCGTAAGCGAGACCAAGAAGTTGTGCGTATACGCAGATATTTACAGAATATCTGAACATTGGCGCCGTGTTCTTGCTTCGCTCTACAGGTTCTTTATCATCCCAAGGCGGATTACTACTATGTAACTCATGGTTTAGGTACTTTTTAATAAAGATTTTGGCTTTCAACTCGGCTTCGCTATATTGCCCGTTGTTAAGCAGCGTCAGCGTTTCATTAGGGATGCTTCTGGATGAAAGGAGCTCTTTAAATAGAGATAGTATTGCTTGCGATTGAATTGTCTTCTTGTCAAACCTGCTAAGCAAGTCGCTCAAAGTTTTGTGGTTATAACTTCCCACGTCGAGTCTATCTTCCACGAGATAACGGTAGTCGACGTAGCGCTTGATGAAATCTTCGTCATAATTAGCTTCCTGAGACGCCTCTGCGTTTTGTTTAATATCCGCTACATTTGGGTCGCCAACGCTTGGTTGCGAGTCTTCGCTCTGTTTTAAGTCGGCTACGTCTGGCGTCTGACCGACTAAACTAGAATCTATGACTGTGACGACGAGAAAAAGGAAACACAATACTAAATATAATCTTCGTGTTGGCATATGATCTTACCTTTAATTCACAACTCAATCCATAGGTATTGTCCTCTGTTCGTTAAAGAAGTCAATATCAGGAGTGATTTGTATTGCCTTTCTCAAATTACCATTGTTCTGCGGCATTGCAAGCGGCGACTTCGGCAGAATTGTCGGGCGTGTTTGCGAGAGCGAATGCGTCGAGGGGTATTGTTACCGCCCCCGTTTGATCCAGAGACGACCCCGTTGCGACAAGGCATGCGGTGGCGACTCACTCGTTCATGGCGGCGGCATTGACGCATAGATCGACTGAGAGTAGGCTCCTTGGTTCGAGAGCTTCGAGTCGGAGAAGGGCGCTAGCGGGACGTGGAACAGCACGATACTTACGGTTCGCTTTTCGGGTGTTCTTTTTCATTGGCTCTTTTCCTTTGTATACGTTGTCTCACTTACGCCCGACTGTCGTCGTTCAATCGTTCAACTGCCAATTTCCTACGGCGTACGCATCGCATTGACGATATGACGCCCTGTATTGTCCCCCGACGCCAAGAGGTACGAATCGCGAATCGCATTTTGCGTCGAATTTGTTTTGAGCGTCATGGAGCGTTATTCATTACGACGGTTAAATTGCTTATTTTTCTCTTTTATCCAGCTTAACAGATAAGTCTGAAGTTGACGAGCAGTTCAAGTTTGTTTGGCGTCAGCTACGAGTTTCGTAATCTGCTCCTCATATCTGTCGGCAACGGCGCCAAGAGGTGTAATTCCAAGCCAACTCAAATATTTTTGTGGGTTCAAGAAGGGCGTCAAGTAGCTATGATAATCACTCGCGTATTAGCGCGCTTGTCTGACCTTATTACAGTCCAATACCTTCGTGTCGAGTCCTGCGCAAATTTGCGCCCGACGCTTGCAATTCGCCGAGACGGCGATTATAATGTTTGTTGTCTCGCCTTTGTGGACGAGGCGCTCGTCGCGTACGCCGTCGCTACGCTGTTTAGCAAACCTTGCGACGGCGTTTCGAGGCGCGGTCGCGCCGCTACTCGCGGTCAAGCGCGTTTACACGGCGGATGTTGCGCGACTAACCGTATAGATTCGCGTAATCAGGCGCTTTTAATATACAGGAAAAACAAATGAACCAGAGACCAACCTTTAAATACCATCCGAACTACTACCGCCTTTCTGATCCCGCTCCGGAAAAGAGCGTATGTCAATGCTGCGGTCGCGAGGTCGACGTTTACGAAAACGGACTGTACTCCGATGAGGACGTCGAATGCGTCTGTCTTGATTGCGTTGCGAACGGCGCGGCGGCGAAGAAATTCAACGGCGAGTTCAATAGCGTCGATCCCGACGAACAACCGAACGATCCAGCGCGCACCGATGAAATTCTCCATCGCACGCCGAGTTTCGACAGCTGGCAGGATTACAGCTGGCCGACGTGTTGCGACGATTATTGCGCGTTTCTCGGACATTACGCAGACGAACCCGTTAAAAAACTGCGAATTTCAGACGACGCTTATGAGGCGTTCGACGGCGACTCGCTTAGCGCCGACGATCTTGCTTACGTCAAAGAGACGGGGGACGGACTGGTCTTTCAGTGTTTGCATTGCCGTAAGTTCTATTTGATACCCGATTACGATTGACAACTTGAGGGCTAAGCGAGGCGAGTTCATGACGACGCAAGTTCGGGACGTACGGTTCGATCTAGCGCGCAGTTTTGCGTGCGTAGGGGTTGTCGTTTTGCATACGACGGGTCAATTTGCGTCGTCTTACGGGACGATCGGCGAATGTTTTGCGAGCGCGTTGCATTTTATGTTTCGCGCGTCGGTTCCG
>ONJR01000249.1 GCA_900318195.1 uncultured Planctomycetota bacterium | reverse complement strand
TCCTCAGAGGCGCTCGCCAACGCGATCGCGAAACTCGACGCGGAAACAAATCGTATCGACAGTATCATGATACTGCGACGCGGCAAGGTCATTGCGGAGGCGTGGCGCGCGCCGCACGCGCCGAACGTGCAGCACGCGCTATACTCGCTCAGTAAGAGCTTCGCGTCGACTGCGATCGGATTCGCTATTCAAGAGGGTAAAATTGCGCTCGACGAGAAGCTCGTCGACCTCTTTCCGGAAGAAGTTCCGGAAAACCCAAGCGATAACATGAAGAAGGTTACGATTAAGGATCTTCTCACGATGTCCTGCGGGCACGCGAAAGAGCCGGAACGTCCGAATAATATTTCGGCGTTCTATGATCGCCCTGGACCGGGTCAGGACGGCAATCCGACGTGGCTGCACAACTTCATGACGCAACCGTTCGAGTTCGAGCCGGGAACGCATTATACTTACAGCACGGTCAGCACGTACGTCGCAACGGCGGCGCTCGAAAAGAGAGTCGGCGAAAACGCGCTCGAGTATCTCACGCCGCGACTCTTTGACCCGTTGCAGATCAAAGGCGCCGTATGGGAAAAGTCTCCGGAAGGTATTATCAAGGGCGGGACGGGTCTTTTCCTCACGACGGAAGACGTCGCTAAGTTCGGGCAGTTCTATCTCCAGAAGGGCGTATGGAACGGCGAACGACTATTGAACGAAGCGTGGTTCGACGAGGCAACGAGCAAGCAAATTGAGACGGGTCAGGACGAGAAATCGAACTGGGGTCAGGGCTACGGCTATCAGTTCTGGCGTTGCCATTACAACGCGTATCGCGGCGACGGCGCCTACGGACAATTCTGTGTCGTCGCGCCTGATTACGACGCCGTAATTGTCATTACGAGCGACAGCGCTCGCACGCATCTCATTCTCGACAACGCGCTCGATCTCATTCTACCGATCTTCCAAGACGACGCGCTACCAGAGAATCCGGACGGCGTCGCGAAATTACGCGCGGCGGAGCAGGCGCTCAAGCCCGAGGAAGGCGGCTCCAAGAGCGAGCTCGTCGCGCGCGACGCCATCGACGGACGCGGCGAGAAATCGCGATATATCGTCTATACGCCCAACGGCTATAAGACGAGTAGCGAAAGCTACCCAGTTCTCTACCTCCTGCACGGCTATACCGACGACGAGAAATCGTGGTCGAGTCAGGAGAAGGGTCAGATGCGCGAAATTTGCGATAAGTATTTCGCGGAGCATCCCGATCGCAAAATGATCGTCGTCATGCCGGACGCGCGCGACACGTGGTATCGCAACGTCTATAATTCCAAAGACGCATTTGAAGACTACTTCTTTAACACGTTGATTCCGAAGGTCGAACGCGAGTTCCGCTGCAAGACGGATCGTAATAGTCGCGCGGTCGCCGGGCTCTCGATGGGCGGCTACGGCACGACGCTGTACGCGCTACGCCATTCGGAAATGTTCGGCGCCGCGTTCGCAATGAGTCCCGCCGTGTCTTTCGGTCGTATGCGCGGCGATAATCGCAACCTCGACGACGCAATGCGTAAATACAACGAGGAAAACGACGTCTTTGCAATACTCGATCAGAAGAATCCGAGCGAATTGCCAAGGTTCATGATCGATTGCGGAGACGACGACTTCTGCCTTATGGGCGCCTATGAATTCTTCCAGAAAGCGCGCATGAAGAAGATTCCGATCGAACTGCGCGTCCGAAACGGAGCTCATAATTGGGAATACTGGCGCGTCTCGCTCACCATGGCGTTCGATTTTATCTATGGAGAATTGCCGAAATAGTTACTGCGCAAATGAGCAATTAACAGAGAATCCCCGACGCGATATACCGATCGCGTCGGGGATTGCGTTTAATCGCGAACGCCGACAAAGAACATGAAACGACGTTCGGAAAACGTCGGAGAAGACTACGCCTGCTTACTCTTTCGGAAGAATCCGAAATCTCGCCGTCGACTTACGCGGGAACTCGCGCTCCTGATCTTCCGCCGGAGCGCCGTCGTCGTTAATGAAGCGACGCGTATAGAAGGTCAGTTCGTATTCGCCCGGTTCGGTGAGATCAAAGAACTCGGTAAGATCGAGTTCCAATTCGCGCCGACGCTGTGAACCTTGTCCCACTAATACGTCAAGAGGCGTCTGTTCGCCCGGCGCTAACGTAGCGCGTCCTAACCGCATTCCGCTTGTGGCCCAACCGTTATAGAATACGGCTATTCCATGTTTCGTCATGAGAACGCGGCTATCGGAAGAATTCAATCTGATTAAATTCATTGAATTCAGGTAGAACGCAGGATATAGCGTTTTAGTTCTAAAGGAAATCGTTTTATCCGACGCGTTCTTAAGTTCTATTTTGAGGGGAATAGGTTCGCCGATATTCGCCGTCTCTGGAATGTCCACCTGCCATTCCAGACTGTCCAAGTTATCGGTTGTGGTATTATTCGTTGTATTGTTGCCGAAGAATTTATCGAGACTATTGATCCCGCCGTCAAAAAGAACTACGTAATCGTCGTACGCTTGGTTGATATTTCGTATCTTTTCAATTCCTGTTAGGTTAGAGCCAAGGATACGGTATACGGCGTCGTATCTCGCGACAATTTCCTTGTTCGTCGGAAGAAACGCGACTTGAGGATGTGATAACTCCTGATTAGCCTCTTCTTTTGAAGAAAAGCTAAACGTCGTTTGCGATTCTGATTGCCCATAACTTGCCGCCGTTGCATAACAAGCGGCGATAAGTATGAACGCAATAATAAATCTTTTCATGATTTCACCTTTCACTTGTAAGAACTTTAAACTTAACAACCGCTTTGCGAGGAAAGTCAAACGCTGATTCATCGGAAGGATGTCCGAAGTCGTCAACGTAGCGCCGCGTAACGAATGTTAGCTCGTATTCTCCCGGTTCAGAAATTTCGTAGTACTCTGTCAAGCAGAAATTAATGCCAGAAATTTCCATCGCCTCGCCAGGTCGCAAACGAGTTAACGGAGTCACTTTCAACGATTTAAATCGTCCGTAGTCATAATATATGCGCGCGCCCTTCGAAGAAAGCGTAACTCGTCGATCATCATTAAGGCGGATTATTGTAATCGAGTTAAGATAGAAGAATTCCCAGTCTGTCGTTGGAAACGCTACATAGGCGTCTTGTTCCGATTCGTTCACTATACTAACTTTTAATGTTGCTGTGTCGCTTTGGGTAATCTCAGACGGTAGATTTAAACGCCAGGCAAAACGGTTGTATTCTTGAACATTGCTTTTGCGAATTGGGTTTCCCTTAAACGATAGACTTGTTCGTGCGTTTATTCCTGACTGTTGAGATAGTCTCGAAAGAAAAGCGCCGTATTTCATTGTCGCTTGCCAGAAGATAGGATACTCTTTGCCTGGCGACGACAAATACTTTTCAAGCGCCTTGCCTCGAATATACATATCTCCATTTGTTGGAATAGGAACCGGCTTTGGATTCTCAAGCTCCCTCAGAGCGTCGTCTCGACTATTGAAGAGGTATGGACTCTCATCTAGTCCTTCTTGTTTAAGTGTCTTACGAATATAGTCAACACTGTTAAATATCTTTTTTGAAGGCGTCTCTTCAATAGTGATCGTTGATGTTGTTCCACTGTGCGAATGTTCACACGTATGGAAAGGAATATGATTATCTTCTGTTTGTGCATACAATAACGTTTGAGCGAACAAACAAAAGAAGAACAAGGACGCCGTCAAAGTGACATTGAACGGCATTAAGAACAATGCGTTATTTTTGTTCGTATTGATGTGTATAATACTCATATACAAAATCATTACTTTCCTTACCATATTGTATATTTACTTATATTACCATACCATTGCTGAATCGAAGGATTGATCTTGCGCGATATATGGTAAAAAGCAGTTCGCGTAATAGACCTCCATACGCCTACTCCAATTGGGCGTCTTTGTCGTTAAGTTGCGTCGGGTTGACATGAATCATAATATGCTTTACCGTTGGAAATTTCTTTTCGACGGCGTTATGAGCTTCGTGGGCAATTCTGTGCGCAATATAGAGCGACTTCGCGCCGTCGACGGAGATTTCCGCTTCGATGAAGACGCGCGAGCCGAATTTTCGCGTGCGTAAGAGATCAAGTCGATCGACGCCGGGAATCGCTAAAATACACTCGGCTATACACGATTCAAACTCGTCGTCGCACGCCACGTCGACTAACTGGCGCCCTACTCCCCAGAGAATATCGAACGAGACCTTTAGAATAAAAACGCTTATCACCACAGACGCGATCGGCTCCATAATCGGCAAGCCCAGTCTGGCAAGTCCGACGCCGACTAGCGCGCCAACCGACGACAACGCGTCCGAGCGATGATGCCACGCGTCCGCCATGAACGCGGATGAATTTAACTTGCGCGCGCAGTAACGCGTATAATGAAACATCGCCTCCTTAGAGCCGATCGAGACGATCGCTGCAATTAACGCTACAAGATGAGGTTCGGGAATCTGGCGATATTCACCCGTTATAATCAGCTTCATACCGAGCCAGCCGATTCCGCCGCCGGCAAAGAGCAGGATTACGCCGATTATTATCGTCGCGTACGTCTCAAGCTGGTCATGACCGTAAGGATGCGATTTATCCGCCGGCGTTCCGGAAACGGTTACGCCGATATAAGCGAGAAAGGTCGCGAGAACGTCAGACAACGAGTGCACCGCGTCGGAAATGAGCGCGCCAGAATGACCGACTAAGCCCGCAAAGAGTTTAAACGCCACCAAAATCACGTTCCCCATGATTCCGACGGCGGATACGCGTTCGATTAAACTTTTATCCGACATAGCGCGCTCTCCTATAAACGATTACTTACCTTCCTTACTCCAGTTGCGACCGAACGACGTCTGTAGGGATTCAATATGCCCGCGATGACCGGCGACTTCGTATTCGTCCAACGCCGCGTCCAGCGCTTCAAATTCGTCGTCTGTCATCGCCACGTTCGTCGCGCCGAGGTTTTCTAGTATCCGTCCTTGATTTTTAGAACTGGGTATTGGTACGACGTTAGGATACTTATGCAACATCCAGGCGAGCGAAATCTGCGCCGGCGTCGCGTTCAGGTTGCGCGCGTAGGACGTAATTAGGTCGATTATCGGTTGATTCGCCGCGATATTTTCACGGGTAAGTTGCGGTACGAACTTTCTAACGTCGTCCGTCTCCTCGAATTTCGTGTCGACGGTAATCTTACCGGAAAGAAGTCCGCTCGCAATCGGAGAGAACGGCACGACGCCAATGTGATTTTCAAGACAGTACGGAAAGACGTCTTGCTCACAATCGCGTTCGAGCATGGAGTATAGATTCTGTACGGCGGTTACTGGCGTAACGGCGTGCGCGCGCGCGATTGTGTCGGCAGACACTTGCGACAGTCCCCAGGCGCCGACAAGCCCTTCTTCAATGAGCCGTCCCATAACGCCGGCGACGTCTTCGACCGGTATTGACTCGTGCATACGATGCAGATAATACAGTTCGACGCGATCCGTTTTAAGACGCCTTAGCGACGCCTCCAAATGCGCGCGCGCTATCTTATAAAGATCGGTTTCCGCCGCAAGGTCGGCGTCCGTTATCGTTATCTTCGTCGCCAAAACGACTTTGGATCTAAAGGGCGCGAGCGCTTCTCCGACAAGCTCCTCGTTGTGCCCGAAGTAAAACTGCTCGCGACCATAGACTTCCGCCGTATCGAAGAACGTGCACCCAACTTCATACGCCTTACGAATCGCGTCAACGCTGTACGACTTCTCAGGCGCGACCCCGTAGCCGTGCGAGAACCCCATGCAACCGACGCCAATTTCTGAAACCTCTAACTCGCGTAACTTTCTGTATTTCACTGATGTTTCTCCTTAGTTTGCGCTACGGCGTCTGAACCTCGATCTTCGTCGCGACGCGCGACCTCTGAAGCGCTCTCTTGAACGCGCTGTCGAGACTCTTTCCATTCTTTAATCTGACGATAGCGATCGCCGTAATTCTTTTCAAATCCTTCCGACGTCGGATGGTAATATTCCCGACCCAGCAACGAATCGGGAAGGCAACGCATATCGGTCAACTTCTCGTCGAAATCGTGCGCGTAACGATAGCCCTTGCCGTATCCGACGTCGCGCATAAGGTTCGTTACCGCGTTCCTAATATGTAGCGGAACCGGTTCGCTGAGCTGCTCTAACGCGTCCTTACGCGCTTCCCCGTACGCGACGTACAGAGAGTTCGACTTCGGAGCTAGCGCCATATACACAACCGCTTCCGTTAGATGCACCGTGCATTCCGGCATACCGATATAATGGCACGCCTGATATACGGAGACCGCAAGTTGTAGCGCGCGCGGATCCGTCATGCCGACGTCCTCGCTCGCAAATCGCACGATACGGCGCGCGACGTAGAGCGGGTCTTCGCCAGCTTCCAGCATACGTGCGAGCCAGTATACGGACGCGTCGGCGTCAGAGTTGCGCATCGACTTGTGCAGCGCGGAGATAAGATTGTAATGCTCCTCGCCCGACTTATCGTACAGCAACGACTTACGCGACACGCACTGCTCGATCGTATCGCGCTCGACGGTGATCGCGCCGTTTGCGTCCGGCTCGCTATTGAGAACCGCCATCTCGAGGGTCGAGAGCGCCGAGCGCGCGTCCCCGTTCGAGAAGACCGCGATCGAGCGCAAGAGATCCTCGGTTATCTGCACTCTCTGTGATCCGAACCCTTGAGGCGACTTCAGCGCGCGCGTTAGGAGTTCGACAATCTCGTCCTCCGTAAGCGCTTCCAAGACGAAGACCTTACATCGCGACAGTAGCGCGCCGTTCACCTCGAAGGACGGATTCTCCGTCGTCGCGCCGATTAGGATAATACTGCCCTTCTCGACGAACGGAAGAAACGCGTCCTGTTGCGCTTTATTGAACCGATGGATTTCGTCGACAAAGACGATTGTCCGCGTTCCGTACGCGCGATTCGCGTCCGCTTCACGCATGACCTCGCGAATCTCCTTAATGCCGCTCGTTACCGCTGAGAAGTCGATGAACTTCGAACGCGTCTGCTTCGCAATTACGTTCGCCAGCGTCGTCTTACCGACCCCGGGAGGACCCCAGAAGATCATCGAGGAAACGGCGTCCTGCTCGACAATGCGTCGCAGAATCTTGCCCTCGCCGAGCAACTTCTTCTGACCGACGATCTGATCGAGCGTTTGCGGCCGCAATCTTGCGGCGAGCGGCTGCGGCGTCTCGCGCGTAAAAAAAGTTGGTTGTTCCGCCATGATTCAATACTTCCGCGTCCTTTAATCTTCCACCGCGACGCCCCAGTACTCGATTTCCGTTACGCCGCTCCATTTAAGCGGTTTAGGAGCTTCGAGATTCGTGAGCTTAACCGACGTAACGCGCCGCTTCTTAAAAGTGAAGACCTGAGGCTCGGACGTCGCTTCGAATTCAATTTCCTCAACGCTACCGTCCGAGAATTCAAGGGTTCCGCGCGTCCAAACGCCGTCGTGCGGGAAATCGGCGCGAAGGTAAATTACCGCTTTATCGATTTCAACTTCGCAGCCGAACTCCACGTTCAGCCATAAATCGGTGCGAAGATTCGGTCCCCACGAGGGATACGACGGTCCGTGCCCTTGATTTTCGCGCCGACCGTCGATCGCGTTTTTAGCCGCGAAGCAGTCCGCCCACGCGTATTCGCTATTTGAACTGGCGTGCGGATAACGTTCGACGTCCATGTCGTCCCCTTGTATATCGTTCGGGTTCAACGCAAGATTGCGATAGACGTTCTCTTCGCCGTACTTCGCCGCGAGAGAAGGAACTTGGCGCGGCAGGAGGTTCGTTACAAACTCTTTACGCTTATTTGGTCCGCCCGCGTC
Organism: uncultured Planctomycetota bacterium; assembly: GCA_900318195.1. GTDB lineage: Bacteria > Planctomycetota > Planctomycetia > Pirellulales > Thermoguttaceae > RUG369. The sequence continues at coordinate 5,413 of ONJR01000249.1, read as the reverse complement.
GAACTGCTGAAATTCGTCAAGGCTCGGTTTAACGCCAGACGCGTCGCTCGCGATCTTCTTCGCAATGTTGTCGCGCACAATCTCCGCGTTCCGCTCGCGTTGCATGAGATAATAACGATAGTAGGCGCGATCGCCCGCCGACCAGCGATTAAGCGCATAGTAATCGCCGAGATAAGGCACGAGCAGATCGATCCACATCGCGAGCGTGCGCAACGACGCCGCGTCGAGCTTAACCTCGCGATGATTCGCGTCTTGACCGCATACCTCGTCGTTCGCGTTACGGAACATAGCGATCAGCGGACTCTTCGCCGCGCCCAAGTGGTACGGTTCGAGCATCGAAGGTCGATCCTGAACGCCAAGCCAACGAACCCAACGCCCTTCATGACGACCGTTGTGCGTAAGATTAAGGTACGACTCGCTCATACGCCGTTGCTCAACCTCGTAAATCTCTTTACGTTCCTCGCTCGGCGTCGTCTCCTCGTTGCCAAGTAGGCTAAAGGGCGCCGCGCTACCGTCCGGAAGCTCGCCGCCCGTGTGACACGAGACGCAGTAGTGATCCAGGATTGGCTGGACGTCGCGCACGTAATCGAACCCGGCGTTCTGATATTTACCAGCAGGCGGATTCAATACCGGCGTAAGTTGCGCGCCCCCTTTGCGCAACGCCATTGTCGTCGCGCCGGTTGCGGCGACGTTCTCGATAATTGCGCCCTTCGGCTCGTGGCAGCCGACGCAGCCGAAGGTCTCGCCCGGCTGCAGCGTCGACCAACTGCGCATCGTCTGCACGACGTCGCCGTTCGCGTCAAGGAGCTGGAAGTAGACCGGCGTCATTGCCGGGACTTCAAAGTACGCGGAACCGTCTTCTTCGACGGGAACCTCGCCGAGAACCCGTTTCGCATCCCAAGTACCGTTGCCGATTGAGATAGGCGACGTTACGATAGAATCGCCCGCCTCGCCCCAGTTCCAATTCCAACCGACTCCGAACGGGCGGAAGAGCAACTCGACGACTCGCAACTTCTTAACGACCCCGCGCTCGATTCCCGTCAGTCCCGGTCCTTCGTATACGTCCTGTACGTAATACTTTCCAGTCTTTTGGGTTAAATCGACTTGAGACGCGCGCAACGTTGGAATTTCGCGCGCAATCACCGGCGTGGGCTGACCGCAACTTATTGCCGGATCGTACGCTAAGAGTTCGCGACGGCCGTCGAAATCGAACCAGTAGACCCCGAACGGAATCGCGTACGTACGATCCTGAGAACCTTCAGGTAGATAGGCGCAAAGTAGGGTCGATTCGTCCAGAGGGTGCGGATACTGGAAGAGCTCGCCCTCTTGACCGTAACGATCGACCTTCTCGTCGTTCGACGTCTCGCGCGTTGGCGCTATAAGCGTCGCGCCAAGATTCGCTTGCGTACCCTTAGAGCGATCGATCAGAATCAGCTTGCCCTGCTGGTACGTATGATGTCCAGACGCGATCGCGACGACCTTATCGCTACCGGGAACGCCCTTTGCATGCAGGAGCGACGTTGGAAAGTACGAGTTGTTACCGTAGAACTCCGTCTGACCCGTGCCGTCCGCGTTCATCTGGAAGAGCGGCTGCACGTAAACGTGCCCGCGATCGTTGTAGTCCCAGCGCGTATAGATTACGCGACCGTCGTCGAGCGGCTTGGGGTAGTTCACCGTTACCTGATCGACCGAGATCCGGCGCAGGAATCGCCCTTCCCCGTCGCACGTGTACAAGTTAGAGACCTCCGTCCACCAGCAGTCGGTGTTCTGACCGCAACGCGTCGAAATAAAGAGGATCTCGCCCGTCGGAACGTAACACGGCTCGATATCAGCGACCCCGAGACCGAACGTCAGTTGCTTCGTCTCGCGTGTCTCAAGATTGTGCTCGTAAAGGTGAAAGTCGTCCTGATCGAGGCTCGTACGCATGGAAAAGAGAACGCGCTTACCGTCGTAAGAAACGTCCGGATCGCGAATCGTGCCCGTCGACGTCTCGACTAGAACCTCCGACCGCACGTTCCCGGACGCGTCGAGCGTCGCGAGGCACAACTGACCGCCCGGCTGACGATTCAAGCTGTAGTCCTTGTACGCCTCGTCCGTAACGTCCTCGGTGTACGCGTAATGACTCGCGCCCATGACGTAATGCTTCGTATAGACAAAGCGCGGCGACTCGGCGACCGCGTCCGCCAAGCGCGCGCGACGACGCGCGGCGCAAGACGCTACGTAAAGATCCTTCCAACGCTTGTCCGAACCGACTGCTTCCGACTCGGCGAGCGCGGCGCGACGCTCCGCGAGCGTTGGATCCTCCGCGTCCAGCTCGCGCAATTCTGACAAGACGCGGTCGATCAGCGCAAGCTCCGCTACCCCGGAACTCGGAGACGTAAAGAGCGCCGCGCGACTCTCAGCGTTAGGCTCGTCCTGCATAAGCCAATCGTCGAACAGACGCGCCTCGAACGCGTCCGAATCGAAACGCCAGTCGCTATACTCGCCGCGCGCAACGCTCAATCCGTCGTGCGCGGCGACAAGAGCCGAATACAGTAACAGCGCGCAAAGGGCGCGATATATGCGAGTCGTCATGCGAGTCTCCTTATCATGGTTCAGGCGCGACGCGCCGCCGCGACGCGTCGACTATTGTATTAGACCAGAAAAAAGACGCGCGTCAAGTATCGGGGCGCGACCCGATTCGAGACAAAAAAAGCCGCTCCGAAATGAAACGGAACGGCGAAAACGCGACGCGCGGCGGTAGGATCAGTCCCGGAAATACAGAGACGCGCCGATCGGGAGAAGGACGTTCAATTGCGAGATTTCGCGATTGCTGAAGACGAACCCGCCGTTCTCGGGAACGTCCGTGCCGACGAGCTCGGGACGATTCGTGCCTTGTAAGCCGCATCCACCGTTAAGTCCTATCCAGCATATTCCGAGCGGATTGTCTTGAGACCCGCCCGGGATCGTCATTTTAGCGCCGTTAATATCCACGGCGTCGCAAGCGGGGTTCTCCATCTTGCTCTCGACCACGTACTCTCCTGAAATATTATGTCCCTGCTGCGGCACGCCGAACTTAAACCGACCGGCGTAAAGATTATTGAATTTTAATAGCATCTCTTTTTTCGACTTAGAGAGTTCCGCCGTTACGGGACCGCGCACCAGCTTCAGGGTCGAACCGGGCTGAAGCGGCGCGTTGTAGGCAATCGCTAACCCGTTGATCGCGGCGAGCGTGTCGGGCGCGACCTGACATTGTCGCGCAAGGGATTCGAGCGTTTCGCCTTGTTGAACCTGATGAAACGGTTCGAGAATAGCGCGATGCGGATCGTAGAAGACGTGGAACGCAAGTTGATCGAGCGCCGCGTTAATGCGATTCGTCTGCTCGACGGCGCCGCTCGCTTCGTAACTCGCGCGCAGTCGATTGAGCTTGTAGAAGACGTCGCGCAACTGCTCCGCCGACTCGATATTCTGCGCGGAAGCGAGCGCCGCGTTAAGCTCCGCGTCCGCGCTCGGCGACGCAAGGGACGACGCGCCGTAACTCGGCGGCGCGCAATTGACGCCGGGCGCAGGGTTGGGCGCAGCGTTCGTTATGGGCGCGGTCTCGTATGAGGTCGTGCCGGCAGTAAGATTCGAGTTCGCAAGCGGTTGAGCCGGCGGCGGTAACGGCGACTGCGGAGGCGTATGCGCCTCTGGCTGCGCTGGATTCGGTTGCGGCGCGTCTGCAACCTGGGGAGGCGCGGTCTGCGGAAGCGCGGTCTGCGCGGGCGACTGAGCGGGCGGCGCGAACGAACCTGCGTCCCGATCGGTTGGAGCCGCGAGCGGCTGGAGCGGTTGGAGCGCGGGATTAGCGGGCGGCGCGGGCTCTTCTACCGGCGCAGGGCTCTCGAGCGCGTTCGCGCCGCCGTTGGCGATACTCTGTGGCGCGACGTTCTGAACGTCCGGTTGGCGCTCGTTCATGTTTTCGTGTAGCAATTCCCTTCCCGGCTCCGGCGCGGGATTGGCGAACGCGGGATTGACGGGCGCGAGCACGGAATCCTGTTGCGCGGTCGGGAGCGGCTCAGGGGTCGTTGCTTGAGGCGCGGGCGCGAAGAGATCGGCGTCGGTACCAGCGGGAAAATTCGGCGCGGAGTCAATCGGAGGCGCTTGATTCGCGTCCGTCTCGGCGAAATTGCGATCGTAGACTTCGAACTCGCGCGCGCTCGGCTCCTGCGGAACGCCGGTCGGCGCGGGAAAATCGCGCTCGCGCGGCGCTTCCTGCTCGTGCGTAGCGATCCCGTTGAACTTCGATTCGCTCGGCGCGACGACGGGCGCGCGTTGTTCCGGTTCATCGTTTGCCCGCTCGCGACCGCCAATGCGCACGCGCGGACGTTCCGAGTCCGAGTCGAACCACGAGTCGCTCTTAGACGGCTCGGCGCTATTCGGCTCGTAGACGAGCTCGTTCGGATCGGTCGTCGCCGGAACGAGTTGCGCGCGGGGCGCAAAGTCGCCGTATTTCGCGGGCGCGACGCCGATACCAGCCAGTTGCGCGCGCAGAGGCGCGAACGCTTCGGGAAACGACTCCCAGGCGCTGTCCGGCACGAAGGTCAACGCGCCCACCGTAGCCAAAGCGCAGGTCGAAAACCACGCGACGCCTTTTAAAAATCCCATCGCAACTCCGTCCTCCTGACGCGCCGCCTTTCCAGACGGCGTTTCGTGTATCCTTGCCATAGCGTCGTCTCGACCGTCCTGGTCGCGACCTCGCCATTCGTCCAATTACGCGACGCCAATACAGCGTCCGCGCCAGTCTAGCAAAACGCCGCGCACTCTCCTAGAGCAATTTCGGCGCGCCGGTAAAATTTTTATCAAATTCTTCGTTCGCCAAAACACTCTATCGCGCCTATTTTGTCTATTTAACCAGCTTTACGCGTTCCAATATATGCAATCTCGCCCCTTGTCAGGATTCTACGATCGCTATAATTTCAGTTTCGCGCGCTTGGCAGTCGTGCGAAACGGTAACAAGTGATATAAGGACACGGCAAAATATGTCGGCGGAAGAAGTAGTAACAAGCGGAAAGAGAACGGAAATTGACCGATACCTCGTTGAGAAGAGCCTACCGTTAGGGCTGTGGCGATTCGCAACGCCATATATGCTGGCGTTCATGCTACAGGCGCTCTACGGCGCCGTCGACTTATTGATTGTCGGGCGCTATTGCAACGAGGCGGCGATCGCGGCGGTCTCGACGGGCGCGCAATTACTTCAGGCGCTCACCGGGCTCGTCCTTGGTCTTTCAGCGGGGGGCACGGCGCTAATCGCGTTCAACGTTGGCGCGAAGGACTCCGAAGGCGCGGCGAGCGCCGTTGGAACGACGTCGACCCTCTTCTCGCTCGTGGCTCTCATTGTGACGCCGCTCTTCGCGCTCTCGACCGACTGGCTCGTCGAACTAATGCAGACGCC
>ONJR01000079.1 GCA_900318195.1 uncultured Planctomycetota bacterium | reverse complement strand
GCGGCTGCACGACGACTGGCGTATTAGCGGGAATCTTAAAGGAGGCGCTTCCGTCCTCGAATACGGGCGCTTCGCCTAGCATTCTTCTTCCGTCCCAACAGCTTTCGAGTCCAAAGACGTCGTGTCCGCCGATACCGCGATATCCGTAGCTTACGGCGTATACGCGCAACTTCTTAACGGTACCCTTCGGCACGTTCGGCAGACCTTGACCGAAATAGACGTCGGTAATAAAGACGTTCGCCGTCTTTTCGCCCGGAATCGTACGATCTGGAATGACGGTCGGCTCGTCGCGTTCGACGATCGCGAACGGCTCGAGGAGCTGATAGTCTGGTTCCGTGCGCAGACGTAGCATATTATCATATGTGTCGACGAGATAGATCGACCACGGTTCGCCGGAATTCATGCGGCACGAGACGAGAATATGTTCGTCGTCAATTGGACAGGGGAAAAGGAACTTTGGCCACGAGCCGTCGACGAGCTGGTCGATCGTTACGTTAGCCGGAGGATTGTCGCGACCCGGTATGCGCTGGACGACGCCCTGCGTCTCTTGACGACCCTTTGCGGGGTCGAAGATCACGAGCTCGCCCTCGCGCGCGACCCCGTGGTGCCCTGAGACGATACCGACGAATTTCGACGACTGACCCGGGAACGCTTTCGCGTAGAACGTGCTGTTCGGCCAATAGGAACCGCTACCGTAGTGCTCGACCTGGTTCGTTCCGTCCGGGTTCATTGTAAAGACGTAACGCGAATAGTAGTGGGTAATATCGACGTATTCCCAGCGGAGGTACATAATGCGTCCGTTGGGCAGCACGGTCGGGTTCCAGTCTTGGTCTTGTTCGAAGGTTAGCTGTCGCACGGTTTTACCGTCTTCTTCGACGCGATAGAGATTGCCGACAACGTCGCTTCCACCAATGCAGGGCACGCCCATCATCGAGGCGGATGAAACGAAGATTTTAGCGCCGTCTGGCACGTAGCAGCCTTCGACGTTATTAACGTCGCCGCCCATTTCCGGCGTAACTTGCGTTAGCGAGCCGTCTTCGAGATTGCATTCGTAGACCTGCCACGTATTCTCGTCAGATAAACAGGTAACGAGGCACTTGTCGGCGTCCCAGTGCAGATTAATATCGCCGATAAACGACCCGCGTCGTCCCTTAACGATTTCCTCGAGCGGCGCGTCGAGATTGTGCAGGTCGAGGTAGACGAGCGAATCGTCGTATTGACCTTTACCGCGCGAGGCGTTGGAGATCCAGTTCGCCATGAGCGCGGGATTCTTAGTCTTGCGAAGAAGAATCTTATCGAAATCTAGCGCAGGGTGCGCGAGCAGTACTTCGCGTCGGAACGCGTCGTATTCTTTTGCGAGCGCGACGATTCCTTCTGGCGTCAGATTGACGTCGTTGAATTTCTCGTCGAACTCTTGCCATTTTTCCGCCCAATCAACGTCGCCAATTTCGTCTGCATATCCTTCGAGCATAGCGTCGATAGCGAGTTTGAGCGAATCGCGGTGTTTAATAGCGAATGAAACGTCGGGTCCTAGCTTGTCAAGTTCGCGTTCGAGACGTTGCGCTTGCACGCGCGCCTGCCATGCCTGCCGTTCCTCCTCAGAATTGAATAGATTCGGATCGTCGAGCGAACCTAGGACTTGCAATTCGACGAGGGAGGCCCAGCTATTAGCCGCCGACTTCGCTTTGCCAGGCTGACCGGCAGCGACTTTATAGGTGCGCCATACTTTAAATTCAATCCAGTCGTACTCCTGGTCAAAGACGGCGCCGCCGGTCGGCGATTCATACGACGTAAGGTATCCGCCTTTGTTGCCGCCGATAACGTTCTCGCCAGAACTAAGGGTCGGCGCGTCCGGAAACTTCGGCTCAACGCCTGGATGACCGGCGTTGTTCGCAAGTCGGATTTCAAAGTCCTGATTACCGCGTTCGTCTATATTAGCCGAGAAGATCTTGATCGCGCTGAACTTGCGCGGCTTACCAAGATAATAGACGATACGGGACGGCGCGCCGTTGATCGCAACGCGTCCGGCGCCGCCGTACGCGCCCGCGCTGCCGTCAAGCAGACTCTGCGGCGTGTCGACCTCGCTTGCGACGACAAGCTTGGCGCCAGGAAAGTTGAGTAAGTTCAGTTCGGTAAATTCCGCAATTTCATCGTTCATTTTCGCGAACGATTGCGGCGAGCCGTCCCACGCTTTGAACTGCGCGACCGGTTCCGCTCCCAACGTCGTCGCGCACGCGCACAGTAGCGCGACGAGCGCAAACGACTTCGTAAGACAATCTCTTGTCATGCGTTGTGTCCTTTCATTACGCGTCGATCTGTGGCGTCAACGCGTTGTGAGCGGCGAACAAGCGCCGCGTCGAGTTAATTACATTATGTAAAAAGTGTGTTTAAGCGAATTTAACGAGGTAGAACGCATAGCCCGCCTGCATGAGCAGTAAGACGGCGCCTTCCCAACGTTCAAGTTTCCGATCCGTTAAGCAGAACCATGCGGCGATCGCGCCTGAAACCAGCATGACCGGTATGTCGACAAAGACCGTCTGCGTCTTGAGCGCGAGACCGCCCGGCGCCAGGAGCAGCGTGCCGCCTAAGATGAGAACAACATTGCAAATGCAACTGCCGACGACGTTGCCGAGCGCGACGTCGATCTGATTGCGATACGTCGCGACCGCCGAAACGGTAAGTTCCGGTAGCGACGTGCCGAGCGCGACGAGCGTTAGACCAATAACGAGCTCGCTGACGCCGAGCGCGCGCGCGACCGTAACGGAACCGTCGACAAAATAGCGCGCGCCGCCTACGAGCGCGACGAGTCCTATCAAGATCTGCAAAATAGCGAGCGCCCAGTTCGTCTTGACAGGCGCTCGATCTTGCGCGACTTCCGGCGTCGTTGCGACTGCGGCGCCTTGTGATTTCTTCGCGACTTCGCGTAGCGGCTCAGAAAGACCTTGAGGAACAGCGTCCGGTACGACGACGTCGACTACGTTTGCCATATGCGCCGCGTTCTCGTCGCGACGCGCCTGTTTAATCGCGACTATTTCATACGCGACGAACGCTAGTAAGAAGACGATTCCAAGCCATTGCGGAAAATAGCGATCGCCGTTCTCTTTGACAAACGGAAACGCTAGCGCGCACGTTGCGAGCGCGATTACGACGTACACGGGAAAGTCGCGCTTGACGATGAGTTCCTGCGCTTTGAGCGGACGGATCATTGCGCAACATCCTAAGATGAGTAGAATATTGCAGATATTACTGCCCACGACGTTGCCGATCGCGACGTCGGCGACGTCGTTCGCTCCCTCCGCTCCAGCGCGCAGAACCGACGAGAAGGAGACCGCCATCTCAGGCGCGCTCGTACAGAGCGCTACAATCGTCAGACCGACTACGAGCGGCGAGATTCTAAGGCCAAGCGCGACGCTCGACGCGCCGCGCACGAGCCATTCGCCGCCCGCTATGAGCGCTATCCCGCCTATGAGTACCGCGACAAGCGCCGTCCAAGGATTAGCCAATAAGTATTCTAACATTTTAACACTATCTGTATAAAGCTGTTACGTACTAGGACGTCTTCGTCCCTAACATGGTTTGTCGTTATTTTTCGCTCGCTTCGTCGCGAAGCGTTTCACGCTCGTATAGACCGCG
>ONJR01000104.1 GCA_900318195.1 uncultured Planctomycetota bacterium | reverse complement strand
GTTATTACCGTCGAGAACGCTAAGGTCGAGATTCCCAAAGGCGAAGGTTTTGAAGCGACGATTAGCGCGAACGGACAGGGACTGCTCGTCGAGCTTGGACTATGCGAAGTCGACGCGAACGGCGAAGTCGTAACCGAAGAGAACGGCTCGTCTCGCCGCAAGCCGCTCGTACGAGGAATGATCGTTAAAAAGGGCGATATCCTCGGCAAGCAGCAGGACGACGAACTCGTACAGGAACGCATCGTCGCGCAGCAGGAGCTACTCGTCGCGCGTAAGGAAGCGGAAAAGACGCTCGAAGTCGAAGTTGCGGAAGCCGCAGCGCGCGTCGCGCAGGCCTCATATAAACGCGCGGAACAGCTCAATAACAAACTTCCGGGCTCCGTCTCCGACGAAGAAGTGCAGGAGAAGTATTACGATTGGATTCGCGCCGCAAAGTCGATTGAAAAGGCGAAGTACGACCTGGAAGTCAATCAGGAGAAGGTCAAAGTCGCCGCCGCGCGCGTCAACGCGACCGACGTACAGATTCGTAATCGTAAGTTCAAGTGCCCGCTAGACGGCGTTATCGACGATCTGCTCGTCAACGAAGGCGAGTGGCTGCGCGAAGGAACGGAAGTTCTGCACGTCATTCGACTCGATAAAGTGCACGTAACCGGCGCCATCGACGCCGCGAAAAACGCGCCGGAAGAAGTCGACCAAAAGGACGTCGTCGTTACCGTCAGGCGCCCGGGCTACAAAGAGCCGGTGGAATTGCCGGGTAAGATCGTCTATGTGCGTCAGGTCGTCGAATCCGGACACTATTACTTCTATGCGGAAGTAACCAATCAGAAGACGGAAACCGGCTACTGGCTACTCAATCCGGGTTCGCTCGTTACGCTCCGCATTCAACGTTAGAATTGTACCGTTCCGAGTTACGAGTTATACGTCGACACGCACTAACCGCGCGAGTTACGCGCGGCTTATAAAGGAGAATCTATGGCAACGTTAGCGGATAGTTTGGTTTCTAGCGCGCAACGCGTCTTGTCGGTCTATGCGCGTACCGATCTTTCCGCGCGACGCGCAAGCTATCTGGGAAGATCGTACTGGATCGTTAAGGATCCGATTGGACTCAAATACTATCGTTTCCAAGACGAAGAGTACTTCATACTGGAGCAGTTGGACGGCACAAAATCTCTCGAAGCGATTAAAGACGCGTTTGAGGAAAAGTTTCCTCCGCAGAAGATTACGCTTGAAGAGATACAGAGCTTCGTCGGACAACTTCACCAGTGCAGTCTCATTGTCGTCGGCGTACCGGATCAGGGGCATGAGTTGCTGAAGCGACGCAAGAAGCGCCGTCGTCAGGAAGTTCTCGCCGCAGCGTCGAATATTCTCGCGATTCGCTTTAAAGGCGTCGATCCGAACCGATTTTTCGACGCGCTACTACCCTGGGTTCGATGGTGCTTCCATCCCGTAACGCTCGTCTGCTGCCTACTGCTCATGCTCTCCGCGCTCTTGCTCGTAGGGATCGAGTTCGATCACTTCCGCGCCAAGTTGCCGGAATTCCAGCAGTTCTTTGGACCCGGCAACCTACTACTGCTGAGCGTGACGCTATTCTTTACCAAGGTGTTGCACGAGTTCGGGCACGGCTTGTCCTGTAAAGTCTTGGGAGGCGAATGTCACGAGCTCGGCGTTATGATACTCGTCTTAACGCCATGTCTATACTGCAACGTCTCCGACTCGTGGATGTTGCCGAGTAAATGGAAGCGCGCCGGGATAGGCGTCGCGGGCGTTTTCGTCGAATGCACGCTCGCGGCAATCTGCACGTGGATTTGGTGGTTTACCAACGAGAATATTCTGCACTATCTGTGCTTGAATATCATGTTCCTCTCGTCCGTGAGCACGATCGTATTCAATATCAACCCGTTGTTGCGCTACGACGGATACTACATTCTTTCCGACATTTTGGAGATTCCGAACTTACGTCAGAAGGCGACGAAGGTCATGTCCCAGAAGGCGTCGGAGTGGTTCCTGGGAATGGAGCCTCAAGAGGATCCGTTCCTACCGAAGCGCAATCAGATGTGGTTCGCGCTCTACACGATCGGCGCCGTCTGCTATCGTTGGGTCGTTATGGCGTCGATTCTCTTCTTCGTCTATAAGTTCTTCGACGCCTACGGGCTGAAGGTCGTCGCACAGGTTATTGCGGCTATGTCCTTGTACGGACTCCTCGTCATGCCGCTTTGGAAAATAGCAAAATTCTTCTGGGTGCCAGGTCGGATTTATAAAGTGAAAAAGTCCCATTTTTATCCCTCGTTGGCGGTCGTCTTGCTACTTATCGCCGCGTTCTGTTGGTTGCCGTTGCCGTATTCGATCTACGCTCCCGCCGTACTGGAATTACGTTCCGGGTCAACGAGCGCGAATGTGCTCGCGCCTAAGTCGGGCGGGATTCTGCAAGAGATCTGCGTTAAAGACGGTCAGTACGTCGACAAGGGTCAGCCGATCGCCGTGCTGAAGAACCCGGTTATGGACTCCGAACTCAATAGTCTTTTGGGTCAACTGCGCGAGACGATGAGCGAAATGAAGATGTGCGAGCAGCTCGGCAATACGCAAGAGGCGGTCGCGCGATTAGCGGAGGCGACCGAGCGATACAAGGGTCTGAGGAACGCGATTACGGCGATGCAAGAAGAACGCAAGCGTCTGACGCTCACGGCGCCGATTAGCGGGTACGTCGTCTCGCCGTACTGGCGTCTCGATCGTGAAAGCAAGTACCAAGACGCGGCTTCCGCGCTACCGATGTGGGAGGGAACGCCGTTACTCGACCGCAATCTGAATACGACGCTCGAACCGGGCGTTCAGATTTGCAGTATCGGCAATCCCAAGAAACTCGAAGCGCTCGTCGTCGTCGATCAGTCGAAGATCAACTTCATTCAAGAGGGTCAGACCGTCAAAGTCAAACTCATCGAACGTCCCGGCGAGACCTATTTGGCAACGGTTGCCAATACGCTCGATATTGAGCACACGACCATGACGAGCATTCCGTTCCAGCTCTCCGTTAAAGGCGGCGGTCCCGTCTCGACGGAAACGGTCGAAGGAGGGCTCGAACGTCCGCAGTCCGGATCGTATCGCGTTCGTGTCGCGATCGACAACGACGATGAAATCATGACCGTCGGAATGACAGCGAAGTGCAAGATTAAAGCGACGCCGCAAACGCTACTACAACGTCTCGTGCGTCTCTGCCGCGAAGTATTTAATTTCAAGCTGTAGTCTCCGCGAGAATAATACAGGCGCAACTCGGCGTCGCGCGATAGCGACGTCGAGTTTTTCTATAGAACCGCCTGGCACATATAAGTGAATTCTCAGCTAACCCAACCAATCCGCGACGCCTTAATTAACGACTCTGCCCATCCGCGCCGCAGGCGCTCCATTGGAGCCCCACTGCTTTGTGGCTCGCTTTTCTACAGAACCTCTTAGTCGGACACGACGGCAATTGGGAGCGCTATCCCCGCGCGCCGCGTTAATTGTAATCTCCGCTCCGTTCTCGCAACCAACCCGCGCCGGGTCAATAATTCGCTTCTCCTTTCCCCGCCGCGTTGCCGTTACGCCTCGATACCCCCCGACTGAAGTCGGGGGCTACGCGCCGTTGGCGCTTTTGACCTACGGTGGGAACAACCATTTATTCCGCTGCATACCGCGCCCTGACGCAACGCGTCTTCTGGCGCAATATTACGGAATCGCGGCACAGTGTGCAACGTTTCTTGCGCTATTCGAGATCAATGAAATCATGTTGGCGTAATAAGGGGAATCAACGACTTCTGTAGAAAAGCGAGCCACAAAGTGGCGGGG
>ONJR01000007.1 GCA_900318195.1 uncultured Planctomycetota bacterium | reverse complement strand
ATGGCACTTGGGCTTACACGTCGTTTACTAACTGCGCTATAATAGGAAATTCAGCTAATCACAAAGGCGGCGGGGTAACTTGCGACTACGGCGCGTGGTTTACCAACTGCACGATAACAGGAAATTCAGCTAATGATGACGGCGGCGGTGTAGATGTCTCTGGCTCCGCGACGTTTACGAATTGCACTATAACAGGAAATTTAGCTTCTTCTTCTTCTTCTTATGGCGGCGGGGTATATGTCTCTGGCTCTGCTAGCTCCGCGACGTTTACGAATTGCACTATAACAGGAAATTCAGCTAATTCCGGCGGGGGTGTGTATGTCTATGACGGCTCGGCGACGTTTACCAACTCAATTGTAGCGCTGAATGCCTCTAAGTCTAATGCAGATATCGGATACTATGAGGAGGAAGACTATTATACTGAACTCAATGGATACAATACCCTTTCGTCTTTCGACGCTTGGGATAATCGTAACGAAGATGGCGTCGTCAACTACATCTACGATCCTTGCCTCCCCTTATTCAACGATCTTTCACGAAATGATTTCAGCTTAGCGCTTGGCTCTCAGGCGATCGATAAGGGTACCGCGCAGTATCTTCCGCAAGAGGTAGAGACAGACCTTGCCGGCAATCCGCGTATCGTCGGAAAAGCAATTGACATTGGCGCCTACGAATCGCCTAATACTCTTAGTCTTTCTCAATATCGTTATTTCAGCGGCACAGTAGATATTTCAGGAGTAATATCCGACCTTGTGGGTTCGGCGGCGGTATATTGGATAAGCGCTGGTAAAAAGACGAAGCTTGGAACCTTTAATAACGGCGAATCCTTTCGATGGAATACGACGTCTGTCTCGGACGCCAAAGGAACGCTACTTATAGACTGGCACGCAGCTGACGGCGAGGAAGGATCCTTTACGGTCGAGGGAACGGTAATCAATAATCCCAAGGTAAAAATTTGGCGCGGGAGTATTACCGAATCAGCCGTTTTCGACGCTCAACACACGCATCTTATTGTTGGTACGGTCAAAGTTCAATCGGACGTTGTCGTCGAAGAGAGCGCCGTCGTTAAATACGCCGAGAGTTCAAGGTTCTACGTTCAAGCCAATGGAAATGTTTCAGTTGGCGAGAACGTTATTCTTACTCGCGTAGAAGACGATAGCGTTCGCGGCGATACTAATTTAGACGGAATGCAATCGGCGCCAAAGTACGGACCTAGCTTCTTCTATAACCGCGACGGTGCAATTGAACTCGCTGAATCGGCTGACATACGATACAATACATTCGAACTTCAAGGGACATTGGCGACCGATCTAACTCTTGCCAAAGGTCGAGTGTATCATGTTACCGGCAACCTTATTGTACCGAAGAACGTAACTCTTACGATTTCATCCGACGTTGTGCTGAAATTCGCGCTGGGCGCCTCTCTGATTGTCGAAAAGGGCGGCGCGCTTGACGCGCGTGGTAGCGTTGGACAACCTGTCGTATTCACGTCGCTCTACGATTCCGAGCATGGCGGTCAGACGCTACACGACGAGGAAGTCCGTATGCCGCGCGCGGGAGATTGGAAGCAGATTCGGATTAACGGCGGTCGCGCGATATTTGATCATGCGGTTATAACATACGGCGGCTCTGAAACGGACAACCATTACGACGGCGCCTTGCACGTAATTAACGGCGGTTACGCCGAATTCAAGAATGGCGAGATTCTCAATTCGCTCGTCGCGGCGGCTCACAGTAATTACGAATCGACATTGAAGACGAGTAATTCAATAATATCAGACGCGAAATACGGAACTCACGGCGGCGAATATATAAACTGCGTCTTTGACAACCTCGATTATCTCAGTCATACCTTTGATTATTATCACGAGGACGCTACAACAATAGTTAATAGCGTCATTTCGCGAATCGCAACGGGTTATTATTCCAATTCGAATTCATATGCGACAAATAAGACGTTCTTTCAAAGCAATCTTTTCTGGAACCCGACGAATTATCGCGTTCAGAACTTCTCCGCAGTCGGCTTCAACGGTAATATCTGGGGCGACCCGAAATTTCGGAACGCGGACGCGCGCGATTATCGATTGACGATCGGTTCGCCGTGTATCGACGCCGCCGACGGCGCGCTCGCGCCGGAGACGGACGCCGTCGGCTCGCCGCGCGTCGACGATCCTTATACCGCTAATACGGGGGTAGCCTCGGCTTCGAGTAGCTATTGCGATATCGGCGCGTTCGAGTTTATTGAGGACGCGGCGTCGAATCTCGATCTTATCCCGATAGACGTCGAGACGTCGTCGTTTGCAGAGGTAGGCGGCGATCTCACCGTGCAGTGGACAGTTCGCAATATCGGATCGGTAGAAATAACCGGCTCTTGGTCAGACGCGTTTTATCTCGTTACCGCGCGCGGGGAGCGCGTGTACGTCCAAGACGCGCGCCACACCGGTTCGATTCTCGTCGGCAGTACCCAAACATTCTTCGCGACTTTTAAAACGCCGAACGTCTTACCCGGCGAATACCGTTTGGAAATTCTCGTCAACTCTGATCGCGCGCTCTTTGAAGGCGCTAACAGCGCGAACAATTCGCTCGTCTCAACACAAGTCGTTACAATAGACACGGAGGTTCTTGCGTTTCCATGCCAGGACGTTGCGCTTGTTAAGGGACAAGAGCGACTTTATCGTCTGAACGTGCCGGCTGGAGAAGGTTACTATCTCGTTGTCGACTCGGAAAACGTTGCAATAAAATTGCGCGAAAACTACGTTCCAACCTCAACTTTATTTGACGGCAAGTCCGAGTCGTTCAAAGGAAAATCTTATCTTAAAATCGAGCCGTCGGAACGTGATCGCGTCATGTACCTCGCGCTTGCCGCAAACGAAACGACGCTTGTTTCACTTACCAAACAGGAAAATGATCCCGGACAACCAACTCTGGCCGACGATCCGTACGATCTTACGAATTTAAAGATTAATCTGGAATGTCCCATTACTCGAGTCGGACGAGTAGCGCGCGGTACTGTTACTGTTGTCAATACCGGCGATACGGCGCTTTGGGCGCCGCTTTGCATCGTTATGACGCAACAGGAGAATAAAATCGCTTGGACGAGAGACGCGCTCGAGTCTTCTGCTAGTAGCGTTCTCAACGGGTACGCGCTCTCAGATAACGGCGACGTCGCGATTATCAATCCGGGTGAAACGGTGCAATTTTCATTCTACTTCCTCTATCAAACGGGAATGAATATTACCGCGCAACTATATAAAGGCGACGAAACGACCGCTTATTCGCACGATCCGAAATCTCTGTGGCAAACCTACGGGAATTACAGCGAAGCGCTGAGAGAATCGGCGCGAATCTACGCGCAGCGCGGTAAGATAACGCGCGACGCAGACGAGCTGAGGCGTCTCGCCGTCGCGCGACTCAATCGCGAGCCAAGCGTAGCAATTTCGGGTTACGCGCTAACGGAAGGCGTTGGGACAGGGGTCGGCGGTCAAGAGGTCATGGCAAGTTGGGTTGTCCTCAACGAGAACGGCGAGGAACAGACCGTTCGCACATACGCGCAAACCGACGAAACAGGCTACTTCTGTCTGGACTTCCTACCCGCGCAGGACGCCGTAACGGTTAGCCTCCTATCGTCCGGATTAGAAACTACGTTTGACCTGTCCTCCGGGTCTGACGTCGTCGGCTATAAATTCCTTGTATCGCCTTCCGGCTTGGTTTCTGGTCGCGTTCAAGCGGATGGAGGGGCGCCAGTCGCCGGAATAGCGCTTAAAGCGACAAACGATTCTGGAGTTGCGCGTTACACGCAGTCAGACGAATTTGGACGTTATCAATTTGACGCGTTGCCAGTAGGCGTCTGGACAATCAAACCGGTTGGAGAAGGCGTCTACTCGCAAATAGAAGGTCAGTCGGTCGAAGTTACGCCAAGAGGCGCCGCCTTGAATCTTGTCGTTCCAAGCGCGTATTGTTTAGATGTTACCGTGGTTGATTCAGAGAATGTCGGCGTGCCGGATCAGATCGTTCGTCTTATTAAAAACGGCGAACTTGTTCATGAAGGCGACACGCAAGGCAACGGCGCTCTGACATTACAGGGAATTCCACAGGGCTCTTACGAATTGCGAATATACGACGCTAACGACAGTCTCAAATCCGTGCAAATCGTCGAAATTGTAGATAACTCTAGTATATCAGTCGTTATTGACGCGACGCAAGAGTATCGACTTGCAGGACGCGTCGTCGACGCCAACGGCGCTCCCGTTGGCAACGTTGCCGTCATGTATCAATCGGGCGACGACGTTCTTATCGCAACGACGGACGCAACCGGAAACTACGTCTTAACTAACGTTGTTCCCGGCGCTTTCTCGCTTCAAATTAGCGGCTTCGATAAGATTTACCATTACGAAGCGCAAACGGACGCGAACGCGACTTTGGCAGACTTGACGATTCCATACGCTGTGAACCTAACAGGACGCATTCTCGATAAATCGGGCGAACCGATCAAAGACGCCGTGCTCCATATTGAAAAAGACGGAAGCAAATACGCGTTTAAAGCGGCGGAAGACGGCGCTTTTAACGTCTATCTGAAAACTCCAGGAAATTGCGCGCTTAGCGTCTCGTCGCCGCGCGGGTTCTCAGCTAGCGAGATTGTCGAACTTGAAACTGGTCTCAACGAATGGCGCCCAAAATTTAACGAGTCCAACGAAATCAATATTTATTGGGCTGGTTTGCCTGCTGTGGACATATACAACTCTAATGATGAAAACAGCGGAAGCTCCCCATCTTCGATCTACTGGACGCTGCAGAAGATCAACGAAGACGGCGTGTTAGAATCATGGACTTATGGCTCTACCGATAGAAGTAAGAACTTCAAACTAAGCAATCTGCCCGAAGGGAACTATGTGTTGTATGCGTCGTACGACGATTACAATGCAGAGGCGGCTTTTTCACGGAACAACGCAATCGCGAACGGCGCGACAGCGTTATTTAAACGAGAGAGTCGCGTCGTTATAACGCATTATACAACCGACGACGAAGGTTTCGACCCGACGAAAACAGTCGCGCTCGTCTACGATTCGCTTGGCGCCGTTGTCGCCGAATGCTCAAACTTCAACGAGAACGGCGAAGGTATCGTGTACGGTATAGAACCAGGAGAATATCGCGTCGAATGCTTTAATAGTCGATACGTCGGCGTCGGGACGATAACGCTGGAAGACGGCGTATATCAGTATGAGGCTTCGCAGATACAACTTCGCGATTTTCCGCAAGGAGCGTCAGCTAAAGTTTCGGTTGACGGCGAGGAACTTTCTAATGTTGCCGTCGAACTTGAAGATGAAAACGGCGCAATCGTCGGATACGGATACTCGGACGAAAACGGCGTCGTCTGTTTCACGGTCAAAGAATCTGGTAAGTATATTATACGAATCATAGACGATAGATTAGAGAACGTTGAAATGGAAGTCCTCGTTAGCGAAAATGTTATGGAGTCGGTAGAGATTGCGGCTTCAAGCCGTCAAAAGGAAGACGACGAGGTAATATTCGCGTCGAATCTATCTTTTGACTTTGCCAACGACAAGAGGATCGGAACGGACGACGGCGTATCAAATCTCCTGTTCTGGGACGACTATAAACTAAAGTCAGCGAGAGACGACGCGTGGAACGAAGTAAATGCGTATCCGAGTCTCAGCGCATGTTGTTCATGCGACAAGGAAGATGTTGATAAATATCTAAGTAGCCTTTCTGATATAAGAAAGACTCTATCGAAACTAGACGACACTATTGAAAAACTAGACGAGTCGTCGACTAATATCATTTTGGCAGCTGGAGACTTAATTTCGGATATAGTCAGCATTATCCCAGTTGTAAAAATACTGAAGACCATATGTAAAGTTTATGACACAATACAATTAGTTAACTCCTTAATAGATCTAGTCAGTTTTTACAATGAACATTTTGGCGAAGGAGTTAGTATAATTCAGATTGCCTCAGATGAAATAAACACCATTTGGAACGAGTTCTATAACGAATATGTTAATCCTATGATAACTTTAGCTGGTGCGGCTTTCGATAGATTAAAAGTAATGGCAAAGTCTGTCTCAAACGCACTAAGGGCTAAAGACATTAAACGGCTGAAAGAAGCTGTTAGTACTTTAGAATCAGAAATTAAGGAAATCACAAATCGGATCAATCAAATTGAACCTTTCAGAAAAAAGGCTGAAGGTCAAGCCGTTCGAGCGTCTGGTAAACTTCAAAACCAGCTTAGATTGCAACAACAGATCTATCAGAACGAGATTAACAAACTGAGGAAAAACGCCCAAGCAAACAAATTCCTTATTGAATCAAAGATCAAGGATATAGAACGACTAAGAAGAGGCGAAAAAATAAGTCATTCTATTGCTAGAAACATAGGCGAAATAATCGAAACATGGGGAGGATATATCACTGTATTTGTCGCTATACCGTTAGATATAGTTGAATTATTAAATAACATCGACTTGCATTCAAAACTCATTGACCGAGGCAATGAAACCCTTAAGAGGGCGCAAGACAAACTGGCGGACGTGACGGAGCCCATTCTATGCCAGTGCGACGATTGCGACTGCGAAGACAAGGTTTGTAAATGCAAAACAGGCGGAGAGTGTCATTGTGAGAATTGCAAATGCACGAGCGAGCCGCCTGAGCCGCCGAATTCGACCGACCCTAACGAAATTCTTGGTCCCATCGGCGCCGACTTCATCTGGCATAACGAAGGAACTGACGACGAACCGTATATGGTAATCGACGGCGCCAACTGGATTAATTCCGCACAGCATGAGTATACGATCTACTTTGAAAACAAATCGACAGCTACTGCTTCGGCTCAGGAGATTTACGTCTCGATGAAATTGCCGAACGAGTTCGACGCAAATACGCTTGCCGTCGATCGTCTTAACATAGGCGGCGAGATTTTTTCTTTCTCTCTTGACAATCAAATTGCGAATAACGTGTGGATTTTTAATCAAGCGTCGACAGGCGAACAGATCAAAGTTACATTTGACTTTGATAAACGAGCGCGCGTTGCGCAATGGTACATTCGCTCCTATGTGCTATCAACCTACGATCGGTTTCCCGCCAGCGCTTACGAGGGATTTTTGCCTCCTAACAACAAAGAGCTCGGCAATGGAGAAGGACACATTGTCTTTAGCGTCGCGCCGCAATGTAATCTCACTACCGGAACACGACTAGAGAATTACGCAACGATCATATTCGACGTGAACGAGCCAATTAATACCAACGTTTGGGTGAACACACTCGACGTAGACGCTCCAACGATTTCAAGTGTTTCGTCGCAGTACGACGAAATCAATCGTTCATTTACGGTAAATTGGTCGGCAGAAGACTCAATTTCTGGGGTTGCATACTACGACGTACTTTATAGTATTGACGGTGGCGCCACATTTGCAACCTGGCTGAAACATACGACAAATCTCAGCGGAGTCCATTCGATTGCGAGCGCAGGTTCGGGTGATTACGTATTTAAAGCAATTGCCTACGACGGCGCAGGCAATTTCGCCGAGCTGACGACAGAATCCATAAGAGTCGAAGCGGTTGACGAAGCGCCGGGCTCTCCTTCCCATTTTAAAGTTACAAGTTATATCGGCTCGAATAAAAATCCGACGCTCTCCTGGCGCGCTCCTTCTGAGGGCGGCGTTGTGGAAGGTTATCGTATTTACCTCGTAAACGACGACGCCGCTAGTTTACTTGCAACAGCGCCGTCGACCTTATACCGCGACCTTGCGACGGCTCTGGCGCTTCAGGACAATTCAAACTACCAGCTCGCTGTTTCAGCTTATAACCAACGAGGCGAATCTGAACTTGCTTTCGTCACGCTTGACACAACAATAGAAGCTGACGATTCAGCCTATGCGCCTCCTGCCGCGCCAACGTCTCTTAGCTTTGGAGCATATGACGCTAATAATAGCAAGCTCCTTATGTCCTGGACGGATAATTCCGACTCCGAATCCGGTTTTATCACGCAGTTCAGTTACGATAACGAAACGTGGAATCGCGGAGGCTCTACCATTGCGAACGTAACGTCTCGTTATGCAACGAGCGTCATGCCGAATCGCACCTATTACTTCCGCGTCGCCGCTTACAACGACTACGGGTATTCCGACTGGCTCTACGGTTCAGTATTTACAGCGACGGAAGAAGCGAATCCTCTGGTCGTCACAACAGTAGCCGACGTCGTCGATCCAGAGGACGGAGTCGTGTCATTACGCGAGGCGTTAGCAAACGCCAAGCAAGGCGAAACAGTAACTTTTGATTCCGCGCTTGCCGGTCAAACGATCGCGCTCAACGCTGAACTTACCGTTGTCAAGAGCGTTGCCGTCGACGGCGGTCGTAATGGCGTTACGATCAGCGGCGGCGAATCGACTCGCGTAATACGATTGGTAGGTAACGAGTCAGACTTCTTTACCCTTAAGAATCTCATGATAGCCGATGGACGCGAAGCGATCGGCGCTGGCGTCTACGTCGAGTCTGGAACGGCGATCATCATCAATTGTTCTGTGGTCAATAATACGTCGACGACGTCTGGCGGCGGTATTTATGTCAGCGAGATGGGCGGCGCTCATATAACGAATACGCTCGTCGCGAATAATTCCGCCAATTTGGGCGGCGGCGTCTACGCGCACGGGAGCGTTGGTAAGTCTGTCGTACTAACGAACTGCACGATAACAAGTAATACGGCGACTAGTTCCGGAGCTGGAATACATTTTGAGACAGGCGATGGAATCGTTGAGATTCGTAATTCGATTATTGCTCTCAATCTCGGCGCGAGCGACGTCAGTAAGAAGAACGAATCATGCGTGGTTAACGCCTATAATACGCTGTCGACCTATGAAAACTGGTCGAGCGGAAGCGCTAATAATCTGTTATATTCGGCTTCATTACCCCTGTTTGTGAACGATTTCAACTTTTCGCTCGCGAAACGTTCGCAAGCGTGGAATCAGGGAAATAGCAATTATATAACGCTTGAAACCGATCTAGCAGGCAACGCGCGAATTATCGACGAAAACGTCGACCTCGGAGCATACGAACTGCAGGTTCGTAAGGACGTACTTTCTACGATCGTGACAACAGAATTAGACGAAGTCGATTCAGAAGATGGTTTGATTTCATTACGCGAAGCGATAGCCTACGCGCAAAACGGCGAGACCGTAACCTTCGCGCCGTCGCTCGCCGATCAAACGTTCACGCTTACCTCCGAGCTCCTTATCGACAAGTCGCTCATTCTCGACGGCGGCTCGCAGAACATCACGCTGAGCGGCGGCGGCAAGGTTCGTGTTGTCAATTTCCAAGGCGACGCGACGGACGTATATACAATTAAGAACGTAACGATTGCAGACGGCTATCATAATCAAGGCGCCGGCGTTTACATAGGCGCAGGAACCGTTAATATGGTTAATATCGCAATCGTTGGTAATAATGCGAAGTCTTCAGGCGGCGGTATCTACATTGCGGCTAAGGGCGAGTTGAATGCGTTGAACGTTCTGATAGCGGAAAACAGCGCGAAATACGGCGGCGGGGTCTACGTCTACGGCGGCGCTGACAAGACGACGGTCTTTACGAGTTGCACAATAACGAATAATAAGGGCGCGACGTCCGGCTCGGGACTATATCTCGGCACGACGAAGGGAGTAATAGAAGCGCGCAATACGATCATAGCGCTCAATACAGGCAAGGGTGACGTCGCGCGCAAATCGACGTCGAGCGTACTGCGCGGTTACAATACGCTTTCGACGTTTACGAAATGGACGACGGGCAGCAGGGACAATTTCGTTTACGACGGGACGCAGCCGCTATTCGCGGGTAGCGGGGACTATACGCTCGCGCGCAATTCTCAGGCGGCTAATATCGGCGCGACCGAATATCTCGTTGGAACGACCGATCTTATTGGCGCCGCGCGCGTAATCGGTAGCGGGGTCGACCTCGGCGCGTACGAATACCAGACGCCGAACGAGTCGCCTTCGACCGTTGTAACAACGGACGCCGACGTCGTGGACGGATACGACGAACTCGTCTCGCTCCGGGAAGCGATCATGTATGCGGAACCCGGCGCAAGTATAACGTTCGCCGCGTCCCTGAAGGATAAGACGCTCGTTGTCGAGTCGGAACTCCTCGTTGAGAAATCGCTTACCATCGACGGCGGCGCGCATAATATCACGCTCAGCGGCGGCGATAGCGTTCGCGTTATTCGGTTCCTGGGCGCGGAGACCGACGAGTATACGCTTGCGAACCTTACGATAACCGAGGGCTACAATACGCACGGCGCCGGCGTTTACGTCGGCGCGGGAACGGCGAAAATTATCAATAGCATGATAATCGGCAATAAGTCGAAGACGTCCGGCGGCGGTATTTACATCGCCGCAAAGGGCGCCGCTAAGATTACCAATACGCTCGTAGCCGAAAATACAGCGTCTTACGGCGGCGGGGTTTACGTCTACGGCGGCGCTGGCAAGTCGACGGTCTTTACCAGTTGCACAATTTCCAATAATAAGGGCGCGACTTCCGGCTCCGGACTATATCTCGGCACGACTTCCGGCGTCGTTGAGGCGATCAATACGATCATAGCCCTAAATACCGGCAAAGCGGACGTCGGTCGCAAGTCAACGTCCAGCGTACTCCGAGGCTACAATAGCCTATCGACCTTCGAGAAATGGTCGAAGGGCAGTAGCGACAACTTCGTCTACGACGCCACAAAGCCGCTCTTCGCCGACGCCGACGATTATACCCTCGCGCGTAATTCACAAGCCGCTAATAAGGGATCGGACGAGTATCTCGTCTCGACCGCCGATCTCATCGGCAATCCGCGCGTAATCGGTAGCGGGGTCGACCTCGGCGCGTACGAATACCAGACGCGCAACGAAATCGCGTCGACCGTTGTAACGACCGCGACCGACGTCGTGGACGCGTACGACGAACTCGTCTCGCTCCGGGAAGCGATCATGTACGCGGAGCCTGGCGCAAGTATAACGTTCGCCGCGTCCCTGAAGGGTCAGACGCTTGTCGTGGAGTCGGAACTCCTCGTTGAGAAATCGCTTACCATCGACGGCGGCGCAAATAATATCACGCTAAGCGGCGCCGGTAGCGATCGCGTCATTCGCTTCCTAGGCGCGGACGACGACGAGTACGCGCTCGCGAACCTCACAATAACCAACGGCTACCAGACGCACGGCGCCGGCGTCTACGTCGCGACCGGTCTAGCGAATATCGTGAACTGTACGGTAATCGGCAATATTTCGACGACGTCGGGCGGCGGTATTTACGTTGCGGCGAAGGGCGAGCTCAACGCAGTCAATACGCTGGTGGCGGAAAATAGCGCGAAATACGGGGGCGGCGTCTATTTATACGGCGCGTCCGGTAAAACGTCCGTCCTTACCAACTGCACGATTACCAATAACAAAGGAACGTCGTCCGGTTCCGGACTCCATCTCGAAAGCGCGTCCGGCGTCGTCGAGGCGCGAAATACGATCATTGCGCTCAATATCGGTAAAAGCGACGTCGGACGAAAATCGACCGCTCGCGTTTTCCGAGGTTACAATACCCTGTCGACTTTCGAGAAATGGTCGAAGGGCAGTAGCGACAACCTCGTTTACGACGCCACAAAGCCGCTCTTCGCCGACGCCGACGATTATACCCTCGCCCGCAATTCACAAGCCGCGAATAAGGGCTCGGAGGAGTATCTCGTCTCGACCTCCGATCTCCTTGGCAATCCTCGCGTTATCGGCAGCGCGCTCGATCTCGGCGCGTACGAATACCAGACGAGCAACGAAAGCGCGTCGACCGTTGTAACGACCGCGTCCGACGTCGTGGACGCGTACGACGAACTCGTCTCGCTCCGGGAAGCGATTATGTACGCGCAACCTGGCGCGGTTATTACCTTCGCCGCGTCCCTGAAAGGTCAAACGCTCGTCGTGGAGTCGGAACTCATTGTAGAGAAGTCCCTTACTATCGATGGCGGAAAGAATAATGTAACGCTAAGCGGCGCCGGTAGCGATCGCGTCATTCGCTTCCTAGGCGCGGACGACGACGAGTACGCGCTCGCAAACCTCACAATAACCAACGGCTACCAGACGCACGGCGCCGGCGTCTACGTCGCGACCGGTCTAGCGAATATCGTGAACTGCTCGGTAATCGGCAATATTTCGACGACGTCTGGCGGCGGTATTTACGTCGCGGGCGCCGGTTCGGCGAATATCGTAAATACGCTCGTAGCGGAGAATAGCGCGAAATACGGCGGCGGCGTTTTCGTTTACGGTAAGAGCGGCAAGTCCGTTCTTCTAACGAACTGCACGATAACCAATAACAGCGCGACGTCGAACGGGTCGGGCTTGTTCACGGAAACGTCGGGCGGAACCCTTGAGATACGGAACTCGATTATTGCGCTTAATACGGTTAAAAGCGACGTCTATAAGAAGACGGCGCGCACAATTAAAGCGTTCAATACACTGTCGACCTTCGCTAAATGGTCGACTGGTAGTAGCGACAATCTCACGTACGAGACGGATCAGCCGCTCTTCGTCGGCGGTGGGGACTACACACTGGCGAAAGACTCGCAGGCAACGGACAAAGGGGAGAATAGTTTCGTATCAGTCGCGACAGACCGCAAGGGCGGTCGAAGAATCGGCGGCTCTTCAGTCGATCTTGGCGCATACGAAACTTCAGACGCGCCGTCGCTCATCGTTACGTCAACAGCGGACGTCGTGGACGCGTACGACGGCGTTATTACGCTCAGAGAGGCGATTGAAGTCTATTCCGAACCGGGCGATACGATTACGTTCGCGCCGTCCCTTTCGGATCAGACGATTAAGCTGAACGGAACGGAACTTCAAATTGTTAAGGATCTTACGATCGACGCTTCGGCCTTATCGAACGGGCTGACGATCGACGCAGACGGTAAGAGTCGCGTTCTGAAAATCCATAGCGCCATTGACGCGTCTAACGTCGAACTCAAGGGACTAACAATCACAGGCGGCTATACTTCCGAAACAGGCGACCTGGACGGTGGCGCTGGAATATACAACGAAGGCGCTAACTTAACGCTCACCGATTGCGTCGTAACAGCCAACACGTCGTCGTCCTGGGGCGGCGGAATCTATAACACTGGCGTTATATCAATTTCCGGCGGAGCCGTTACGAACAACAAGACGTTGCCGAATCGCCATACAACGCAAGGCGGTGGAATGTATAGTATAGGTCAAGCGAAGCTTAACGGGGTTGTCTTCTCCCATAATCTCACAGAGGGCGCGAACGACGCGTTTGGCGGCGCAATCTACGCGCGTCAGTCGTTGACCGTAGATAACTGCCAGTTTACAGCAAACGCCACGTTAGGTCAGTATTCCGTCTGGGCGGGCGCCGTTTTCGTTCACGAAGACGCTCAAGCGACTATTGCGAACAGCGTCTTTACGTCGAACGTGTCGGAGCATACGGTCGAAAGCTGGAACGTACGCGGCGGCGCGCTATGCACGCGCGGCGTTACGACGGTCGACGGTTGCGAATTTACCGGCAATAGTCTCATTGGTCAGCACGCGTTCGGAGGCGCGATCGATAATTACGACGGAACGCTTACGGTTAAAGGCAGTAATTTCGAGAATAATACGACCGGCGAGAAGAGTTCCAGCGCAGGCGGCGCGATTATGTCGCGCTACGGTTCGCTCACGCTCGAAGGTAATACATTCAAGCAGAATACGTCCCAAGGGTACGGCGGCGCAGTTTTGGTCGAGCGCGCCGGGCACGCAGACGAGCTCTTCTTTAAGTCGATTGATTGCTATTACGAAGGTAATCAGTCGTTAAACGGCGCAGGCGGCGCGGTGCACGTCGACTCTATGACGACGACGCTCCAAGGCGGCGAGTTCGTCGGTAATTCCTGCCGGGACTGGGGCGGCGCGTTGCGTCAGGTACGCGGCTCGATAACAGTGGAGAACGTTGGGTTTACAGACAATACGTCGGGTAACGAAGGCGGCGCGCTTCAGACGCACGAAAGCGAAATTGAAATAACTGATTCGAGCTTTACCGGCAATACGGCTAGCGTAGGCGGCGCGGCGAGGTTCTATAGAACGCCTTTTACAATAGATAATAGCCTCTTCGAGGAGAATAGTACAACAGCCGAAGGCGGCGCGCTCAAGACAGACGAATGCCAAACCGTCGTTATTACGTCGTCTGAATTCACGAATAATAATGCAGGTTACGTGGGCGGCGCGCTACAACTGTTTGGTACGGATTCATATACGTTCAACGACGTTAAGTTTATCAGCAATACGTGTTTAGATCGCGGCGGCGCTCTTCACCTTTATGTCGGCGAGAATGCGAAAGCGCTCTTAACAAATATTCAAGCGATCGGTAATTCCTCCGTCTCCGTCGGCGGCGCGTTCTATATTAACGGCGTCGCGTCGAATAGCGTAACGATTCGGGATTCAGAATTCGTCTCGAACGTTACGCAATCATTCGGCGGCGCAATCTATACGGAAGCCGGCAATAGTACTTTCGAACGAATCGTCGCGACGAACAACGTCGCGCGTGGCAACGACGGGGGCGCGCTTACTTTGAACGGCGCGAATACAATCGTCGACAGCACGTTCTCGGGCAATAGCGCGTACAGCGGCGGCGCGATCCGTAACGACGGTTATACGACGATAGCGTCGAGCCTCTTTGCGAACAACGTCGCGAAGGACAACGGCGGCGCAATTTATAACGTTAAATACTCGCTTAAAGTTGAAGATTCGAGCTTCGTGAACAATACGTGTCTTGTGCATGAAGCGGGCTCCGGGGGCGCAATCGAAGCGCAATGCCCAATGGAAATTTACAATTCCCTCTTCGCTGGCAATAAAGTCAACCAACGGGGCGGCGCATTCTGGTTTAATAGCGAATTTAAACTTGTAAACTGTACCGTCGCCTATAATCAAGCCGGCGCAGGGGGCGGAATCTGGCAGGACGCCAACGCCTTAACGCTAATCAATACGATTGTCGCGTCGAATCATGCGAATGAGTACGACGACGTTTATGTAACCAATGTAAGCGGCTCTAAACACAACATTATAGGCGTCGGCGACAGTTACAGCGTCCTCGTCGACGGCGTCGACGGTAATCAGCTTGGAACGTCGGCGAACCCGCTCGACGCGAAACTCGGCGCAATTATGCAAGACGAGTTGGGGCGTTACTACGTAATGATCGCGCCCGACAGTCCTGCTGTAGACGCCGGTCTCGATTCGGATGAAACGCCGGAATTCGACGCGCTAGGTTATGCGCGATACGACGCGCCGCAAGACGACTCCGGCGTCGGCGCCAAGACCTACGTTGACGTCGGCGCGGTCGAATGGCGCGGCGCCCCCGAACCGACGACGCTCGTCGTTACTACGACAAAAGACGTCGTCGACCCGAACGATTACCAAGTCTCGCTACGCGAAGCGATAGCATACGCGCAACCCGGTGAAACCGTTACTTTTGCGCCGACGCTCAACGGTCAGACGATTACGCTCGACTCGGAACTCCTCGTAGAGAAGTCTCTTACGCTCGACGGCGGCGACCGCAATATTACGCTCAGCGGCGCCGGCGCAACGCGCGTTATTCGCTTCCTAGGCGCCGCCGACGACGAGTACGCGCTCGCGAACCTCACAATAACCAACGGCTACCACACGCACGGCGCCGGCGTTTACGTCGCGACCGGTCGCGCGCGCGTGGTCAACTGCTCCGTCGTCGGCAATACGTCGACGACGTCGGGCGGCGGTATTTACGTCGCTGGGAAAGGCGAACTGAACGCGATTAACGTTCTCGTCTCGGGCAATAGCGCGAAGTACGGCGGCGGTCTGTATTCCTACGGCGGCGTCGATAAGACCGTCGTATTAACGAACTGCACGATAGCAAGTAACAGCGCGACTAATTCCGGCGGCGGAGTTCACTTTGAAACCGGGGACGGAACCGTTGAGATACGCAACTCGATTATCGCGCTCAATACCGGTAAGCCGGACGTCCAGAAGAAGACGAGCGCGCGCGTTGTCAACGCGTACAATACGCTCTCGACCTACACAGCGTGGACGACGGGAGAAAACAATCTTGTCTACAGCGCGGCTAGCCCGATGTTTACCAACGCCGCAACTGGCGACTATACGCTAGCGCAAGGCTCGCAAGCGTTTGACAAGGGCGACGATCATTTCGTAACCGTCGAGATCGACCTCAAAGGCGGACGAAGAATCGCAGGAGCTTCGGTCGATCTAGGCGTCTACGAAACGCCGGAGACGCCGGCGCTTGTCGTGAATTCTACGCTCGACGTCGTGGACGCGTACGACGGCGTTATTACGCTAAGAGAGGCGCTCGAGGTCTATTCCGAACCGGGCGATACGATTACGTTTGATCAAGCCCTTTCGGGTCAGACGATCAGACTAAACGGCGAGCAATTAGTGATAAATCACAGTCTTACCGTCGACGCTTCTGCGCTCGACGAACTTATAGCGCTCGACGGCGGCGACGCGAATCGCGTCCTGCTCATTCGGAGCGCAAGCGGTCGGTCGACCGTTGCGTTAAAGAACGTTATGATTCAGCACGGTAACGAACACGAGGGAGCCGGATTGTACGTCGACCGCGAAGTCGACGCGAAAATCGAGAATTGCGTTTTTACAAAGAACAACGCGAGCTATGGCGGCGGAGGACTATACGTCAACCAGTACGCAGTCGCAACCTTTGCCAACTGCTCGATTATAGACAATACGGCTGTCAGCGGCGGCGGCGCATATATTCAGTGGTACGGCGCAACCGCGAACTTCATTAATTGCGTCTTTGTCGGCAACACCTCCAGTAACGACGGCGGCGCCGCGTGTATTTGTCGATTCAATACGAAAGGCTCTTTTATCAACTGCACAATCGCCGGAAATTCAGCAAACAGAGGTAGCGGAATCTTTTTCGCTGGAACGCAAGACGGCGAGTACGTACTTGAAGATCACGTGGTTCAAAATTCCATAATAGCGTTCAATTCAGGCGAAGAGGTCTTTGGCAACTACGTCGCCGATAGTTCGCTTATAGGTCAAGATCCGGGCTTTGTGGTCGCGCCTATCTTCCAAGACGGCAAACTCGTCAACCTCGACCAGATTGATCTGCGCATTGCCGACGCCACTTCGCCGGCGGTCAACGCGGGAGACAACAGCGTCGTTACGACGGAAACCGACATTGTGGGCGCCGCGCGAATTAACGGAGACGTCGTTGATCTCGGCGCGTACGAATATCAGTTGATTATTTCAAACGCATTGCTCGACGATTTCCACGCAATACCGATTTTCAATGGTCAAGCCGAACCGTCGCGTCCAGTAGCGCCCCTTTACGGCGAACGAGAACATATGAAGGTCGCATGCCAGATATGCGACGACCTAGCGTTACCCTACGCAGTCGCCGACTACAAAGTCGAGACGAACTCAGACGCTAAGCCGACCCGATCGGAAGCCGCGCTACTAGACTCTGCGTTTGAAGAGCTAGGCGACGAGTCTCTGGAAGAAAACTGGTTCGCGTTCTAAGCTAGAAACAGCAAGCTCCGACGAGCGGTTAGCGGCGCCGCTCGTCGGAGCTTTGTTGTATTTTGGAAAGCGTGCTATTTACAACCGTTTCGATAAAGCGCGCTCAAAGATATTAAGTTGCCGACACGCTTGGCGACACGGGGAATCGCAAAGCGCGGGGTAATCTAAGCGTCAATATCAGCCGCGTTTACTTCTTCGCCGAGGTGCAACGATCAACGAGATAGACGATCGAACTATACGGGGTTCCTCCGTTTGTCGATAGCCCAATCTCGCACGTTCGACTCGTCGAGTATCCGGCGACAACGCCGTTCTTTTGCAGTTGCGGCGCCAGTTTGCGCAACGCGTACGTATTGACCTCCGGATGCGAGAAACCTTTGTCGCCCGCGAATCCGCAACATCCGACTTCTTCCGGTAGCAGCACGTTCGTAGAACAACGTTTCGCAAGTTGCACAAGTAGTTGCGTAAGTTGCATTTTACGCGTTGTGCAAGTAGCGTGTACGGCGATCGGCTCGTCGATCGGATGGAAGTCGAGTCTCGGGACAAGGAAGGTCTCAATGAGTTCGACCGGTTCGTATAGCTTCATGCTTTCAATTTTATGCTTCATGCGATATAGGCATGGCGACTGATCGCACAGAATAGGGTATTCGCCTCCGTTCGACGCCAGCCACAACGCGTCTTCGAGTTCCTTGGTCTTCGCGTCCGCGATTTTCGGCATACCCTTGCTTTCCCAGATCGTTCCGCAACATAGATTCTCATAATTAGGCGGGAAGACAACGGAGAACCCAGCCTTTTCCAGGAGTCGGACCGTAACTTCGACCAGCGGCTCTTCCTGTTCCGAGCCGCCCATCGTTTGATTAATACAGCTCGGGAAATAAACGATCTTATTGACGGAACTCGGATCGAAGTCGGAAGCCTTCGGCGTCGGGGCGGTTGGGTCGACAAA
Organism: uncultured Planctomycetota bacterium; assembly: GCA_900318195.1. Classification (GTDB taxonomy): domain Bacteria; phylum Planctomycetota; class Planctomycetia; order Pirellulales; family Thermoguttaceae; genus RUG369. Next base: position 3,290 of record ONJR01000007.1, on the reverse strand, counting down.
GGTCGCGTTGGGAACTCGGTCCCGTTTAAGTTTGAACGGCTTCGGCAGCGCCGGCGTCCAGAGCGGCAGTCCTAACTTGTGCAACGCTCGTCCAACGCAACGCGCGCCGTTACGTCCGAGGAGCGCGCGACCGAATCGCGCTAGTCCCAACACGGGACGCAATGCGGACTTAATCAGCGCCAGCCTGCGCGCGGTAAACTCGCCCAGTTTATAGCCGCAACTACCCTCGGGCAGTCGCTCCTCGCGCAGAGCGTGCGTTAGCTCGCCGACGTTAATTTGCATCGGGCACGACGTCGAGCACAGTCCGTCGCCTGCGCAAGTCGCTTCTCCAGGCGTTCGATAGGCGCGTTCGAGCTCTTTGAGTCGTTGCGGATCGTCGCCGTCGCACCGCAATCTCGAAATCTCGCGCCGCACCACCACTCGCTGCCGCGACGAAAGGGTTAGACCGCAAGTGAGGCAGTTCGGTTCACAAAAACCGCACTCTATGCACTTGTCGACGATTGGACTCGTTATCGGAAGCGGCTTGAAGTCTTTTATATAACATTCCGGATCGTCGTTAAAGATCACGCCCGGGTTCAGAATGTTGTTCGGATCGAAGAGCTTTTTAATCTTCTTCATTGTCTCGAACGCTTTCGTTCCCCATTCACGTTCGACGAAGGGCGCCATATTACGCCCCGTGCCATGCTCCGCCTTGAGCGAACCGCCGTACTTATCGACGACGAGCTCTACGACGTCCAGCATAAGCCCTTTATATCGCTCGACTTCCTTTTGCGAATCGAATCGCTGATTCAGTACGAAATGGAAATTACCCTCGAGCGCGTGACCATAGATTACCCCGTCTTTATACCCGTACTTGCTAATGATCTGTTGCAACTCTTCCGTCGCCGCCGGCAGCGAGTCGAGCGGAAACGCAACGTCTTCTATGAGCGAAGTCGAGCCAATCTCGCGCGCGCCGCCTACTGTAGGAAAGACCCCGTTGCGTATCGCCCACCATGACCCGTAAACTTTAGGATCTTCCGTGAACTCCACCGGATAGAGTAGGGGGAACTCTTTAAGCGCGTCCTTAATCGCGTCGATTTGCGATTGCAACGCTTCCGGCGATTCCGCGACGGTTTCTAATAGTACTGCGGACGCCTGATCTCCCAGATCCTTTATCAGTTCCGGCACGTCTGGCGAATCTTGCACAGAGCGCAACGCAAGCCGATCAAGTATTTCCGCGCTCACGACCGGGGTCTTTTTGAGTATCTGTACGGCGCGGCACGCGTTGGGCAACGTGTCGGCGTAGATCATTGCGGTGGCTCGGCATGGCGGAATTTTTTCCGTGGTCGTTGTAATTTCAGCGAGGAACGCGAGCGTGCCCTCGGCGCCGACTATTAGTCGCGATATGATCTCGAAGGGATCGTCGTATGCGATCAGCGGGCGCAGGTTGAGACCGGTAACGTTCTTAATGCGGTATTTTCGAGCAATGAGTTCGGCGAGCTCCTTATCGTTGCGGACGGAATCGCGCAGTTCCAGTATCGCGTTAATAAACTCGGGCTTTTTGCGTTTGAACTCGTCGCGCGAACGTTCGTCGCCGACGTCGAGCGTCGTTCCGTCGGCGAAGATAATGCGCGCTGAGGTCATAACGCGCTCGCTATTGGCGTGAACGCCGCAGTTCATACCGGACGCGTTGTTCGAGACGATTCCGCCGACGCGCGCCGCCTTGACCGACGCGGGATCCGGCGGGAACTTGCGACCGTATTTCGCGAGGATTTCGTTTACTCGACCGCCTAGTATGCCCGGTTGCAACTTGATCTTCGCGCCGTTCTCAAGAACCTCGTAATTCTCCCAGCCTCGCGCGACGACGACCAGAACCGATTTTGTCGACGCCTGACCCGAAAGACTCGTTCCGCTCGCGCGAAACGTTAGCGGGATCTCAAGCTCGTTTGCAACGCGCATAATCTCCGCGACCTCGCGTTCCGTTTCAGGAAAGAGTACGATTTTCGGTATCTGACGGTAGAAGCCGGCGTCGGCGCCCCACGCGAGCGTGCGCATGGCGTCGGTTAGTACGCGAGCGGGAGGAAGCAGCGACGATACGCGCTGATAAAACGTCGATAGCTTAGGCTCTTGGAATTTCATGTCGATCTTGGTCTCATAATAATGAAGGGGTTGGTCGCGTGCGCGGTATGAAAAATGGCGCGCCGCCGCACAGGGCGCGCGCCGAATGGCGTGGGATTAATTATATTGGGTTGGGAAGCGCTTCCGCTCGTGGCGAGTCGAGCTTATTCTTTTGCCATAACGCGGCAGGAGGCGATTCCCTCGACTTCGACGAGCAGGTCGTCGCGACATACGTCGGCGTAAGTATAGACTGTTGGAACACCCTTCAGACGTTTCTCGCAAATAGCGCGAATAGCGTCGTAATGTTCGGGCTTTTTAACGTAGACGCGCGCCGTCGCTAGATCTTTGAGATTAGCGTCAAAGCCGCGAACGCCGTACCGCTCAAGATTTTCGCCCGCGATCAACGCCTCGATATTATCGAGCGTCTGATTCGTTTGTCCCTCCGGATCGTCGACGTGCACGGTCTTCTGGTCGACAATACTCGCCGTTCCTGACACGTAGACTCTGGCGCGATCATTGAAAGCGAGCGCGACTGCGCGCGAAAATTTCGGACTCTGCGGACTGTAGCGCTCTGAATAATCGAAGGCTGAGGTCTGCAAAGGATTCTCAATTGGCGCGACGATTATATCGTCGCGTTGCGATTTAATCGCCATGCAACTCATAGCGACGTCGACGTCGTCCGCGCCAATACCAGTGCTTCCGGGGTAGACGGCGCCATATTTCACGTCCCTTGGTAGGAATCTCTCAAGGAATCGCATTCCGTAGAAGAAGTCTGACCGCGCGGCGTTGAGTTCCTTGTAACGCTGCGAATCGCCTTCCGGTAGTACGATCGAACCTTGATATAGCCATGTGCGAAAGACGTTGGCAAACCGGAACTGAGACGTCTCGACTTCGTTGCGCATCCGTGTGAACGCGCTATAAGATCGTTCGTATGCGTCGAGCGATTCTTCGTCGGGAACGAATCCTCCGAAGAAACCGAACATAACGTCGTCGTACTCGATAACCGTCGCGCGCTCGTTGCATTCGTATATATCGACCGGATGCGAGAGCTCGTCCGACTTTGCAGTATCGACGGCGATAAGCTCTAGAACGACGTCGTGCTCTTGATTGCACGGCGCCTGAGCTATAAAAGTTGTCGCCGGCTGGCATTGTTCGTTCCAGAGATAGTCTTTTATCGAGCGAACGAGTTGCTT
>ONJR01000077.1 GCA_900318195.1 uncultured Planctomycetota bacterium | reverse complement strand
GGGTGGAAGAAGAGATTCGAACCCTCGACCTTCGGAGCCACAATCCGATGCTCTATCCAACTGAGCTACTTCCACCGTCGAGACGCGCGACGCGGCGAACCGCGTTCACAAACGTCGCACCCATTGTAGTCGAAAAACCGAATTGGTCAAGCGGTATTTTTCCAAAATTGACAATTCTTCCCTCGCGCCGCGCTAGCGCTCGATCTGGGTCGCGACCAGACTCTTGCCGCAGTATATTTCGCGCAGTTTCGGTTTCTCGATTTTACCGGTCGGATTGCGCGGCACGTCGGCGAAGATAAATTTTCGCGGGCGCTTGTAGCGCGGGAGTTCTGAGCAGAATTGTACGAGTTGTTCCTCGGTCGTGTTGCGATCCGGTTTGAGCTCGACGATCGCGGCGGCGATTTCGCCCAGTCTCGGGTCGGGCAGTCCGATGACGGCGACGTCTTTGATATCTTCGTGCCGACGCAGGAAGTCTTCGATTTGCACAGGGTACAGGTTCTCGCCTCCGGTGATGATAACGTCCTTTTTGCGGTCGACGAGGTAGATAAAGCCGTCTTCGTCCATACACGCCATGTCGCCGGTGTATAGCCATCCGTCGGGACTGAGGGTTGCCGCAGTCGCCTCGGGGTCGCGATAATACTCTTGCATGACGCCCGGTCCTTTAACGGCGAGCTCTCCGACCTCGCCTTGCGCGACGTCCTGCTTCCTCTCGTCGAGAATGCGCGCTTGCCAGCGGTATCCCGGCTTGCCGATCGCGCCGACCTTGTGAATGTTCTCGACTCCCAAGTGGACGCAACCCGGACCGATTGATTCGCTCAGTCCGTAGTTCGTGTCGTACTCGTGCATTGGAAAATATTTCTTCCAGCGCTTAATGAGACTCGGCGGTACCGGTTGCGCGCCGATGTGCATGAGGCGCCATTGCGACAGAATGTAGTCGCTGAGCGCAACCTCGCCCGATTCGATCGCGTCCAAAATGTCCTGCGCCCACGGAACGAGCAGCCACACGATCGTGCAACGCTCTTCCGAGACGGCGTGAAGAATCGTCGCCGGCTTAATACCGCGCAAGAGCACCGCCTTACCGCCGACTAGGAAGCTGCCGAACCAATGCATCTTGGCGCCTGTATGATAGAGCGGAGGAATGCACAAAAAGACGTCCCGACGCGTCTGAGAATGATGGTTCTGTTCCGTAAAGCACGCCGACGTCAGACTGCGATGCGTGTGCAGTATCGCTTTAGGAAAGCCCGTCGTGCCCGAAGAGAAGTAGATTGCAGCATGATCCTCCGCCGTCAGCTTAATCTCGGGCGGCTCCGGCGACGCGTAGATTGTCAGGTTGTGCAACGGCTCGGCAAAGGTTGGGCAATTGTCCCCTAGAAAGAAGAGCGCGCGAACTTTCGTGAGACGGTCGCAGATCGATTCGACCCGACCGATGAATTCCGGTCCAAAGACGAGATAGTCGACTTCGGCGAGCTCGAGACAGTACTGGATTTCGTCCGCCGCGTAACGAAAGTTCATCGGCACGGCGATCGCGCCTGCCTTCAGCGCGCCGAAATAAACCGGCAGCCACTCCAAACTGTTCATTAGCAGAATCGCGACCTTATCGCCCTTTTTGAGACCGCGACTGAGAAGCAGATTCGCGAAACGATTCGCAAGCTCGTCGAATTTCTTCCACGTCGTCGAGCGGCGCGAACCGTAGCCCGTGCGCGGAGGCTCGACGAGATCGAAGTCTTTCCACGTTATGCGGCGCCCGGCGTCCTCTTCCGGCGCAAGCTCGACGAGACAGACGTCGGAGCCGTAGAGTTGCGCGTTCCGCGCTAGAATTTCCGTGATGGGGGTCGTTTCGGTTACTTCCGGTAGTTCGAGGGGTTGGGTCATTGTAATAATCCTCGCGTGTGTTTTCGTGTAATCGCGCGTCGACGCGCGCGCCGTGTCGCGCTCGTCGCAACTGGCGCCGCGCGCAACTCCAGTGATTATAGACGCGTTGCGCCAAGAAGCAAGACCTTGTTTTATTCATTGTCCTTGTCTAACTCTCTGCGCTTGACGGCGCGCGCGCAGACGTTACAATCGGACTTAATCGTAGCGACGCGCCTGCATGTCGCTAGTCCTATTTGTTACGCTTGCGCCGCACGCCGCGCGCGACCGATTTTTGGGAACGAACCGCTCGAATTGCAATGAACCATACGAAAACTAACGCTACGCGATTACTAGAAAACGCCGGTATTCCTTTTACGACCGTCGAATATGAAGTCGACGAGTCCGATCTTTCTGGTATGCATATTGCCGAAGGCATGGGTAAGGATCCGCAGGGAATCTTTAAGACGCTCGTTATGAAGGGCGAAAAGAAGGGGTATTTCGTCTGCTGTCTGCCGGTCAGCGACGAGCTCGATCTTAAGAAGGTCGCGAAGGCGTTCGGAGATAAAAAATGCGATCTCATTCCCATGAAGGAGCTGAAGGATCTTACCGGCTATATTCGCGGCGGTTGCTCGCCGATCGGTATGAAGAAGAAGTTTCCGACCCTGATTGACGAGACGGCGATCTTGTTCGACGAGATCTATATTAACGCCGGTATGCGCGGTATGATGATCGCGATCGAGCCCGGCGCGCTCGCGCACTTTGTCGACGCTGCGCTCGTCGACCTTGTCAAGTCGTAGCGCAACCTACCGGTCATGGAGCGCCAGACGTCCCTCGAAATACGCCTCGATTGCCAGTGACGCGCTACGCTCGAAACGATAAGCGAACGTGAAAACTTTTTTCCTAAAATGGAAAAAAAGAATGGATTTCACTTGACAGGTGAAGCTGATCAGGATATACTGGAAAATACCGTCATGGTTCGTTAGGTCAATCCAAGAGATACAACATAGGAGTTTGCAATGTTTGATCTATTCCGCCAGCTAGTTGCACGAATGAACCAACGTTACATTTGCCGTACGCGAGTTTCGTGGGACGGCGCTCCTTACACGCGCAAATTACGCCTTGAGCGCCTTGAAACGCGCGAGCTTTTGGACGTTTCGTTACCC
>ONJR01000260.1 GCA_900318195.1 uncultured Planctomycetota bacterium | reverse complement strand
GAACGGCGTTGGGCGCAACTACGCCGAAGTAGAGTTCACGTGCAACGGAACGACGCTCGGCTCGAGCTATACCGACGAGAACGGCGAGTTCACCTTCACGCCGAAAGGACTCCCCGTCGTCAATGGCGTCGCGTCAGGAACGATCGTCGCGCGCGCAGTTTATCGTCCGGAGAATGGAGCGCCGATCTATGGCGCCGCACAATCGATTGCGGTAACCTACGCGCCAAGTTATAGTTCCAGCTCGCACCCTGTAACGCTATCACTCGATAATCCGCTCACCACGTCGCCGACGACAACAAGCGACCCGAGAATCAATCTCAGCGCGTCTCTCCCGAAGGAATACGACGTCGGTTTCGAATATCGCTGGAAACTCTCGACTGACGCCAATTGGTCGAATACGCAGAACGCTTTCAGTTGGCTCGACGACGAACTTAATACCGACGAAGAGGCGACGAATCTCTATTGGAACAGCGATTTCACCATCCCAGCTCTCTACAGTATAACGTCGCCGACTGCAATCGTCCAAATTCAAGCGCGTCCGACATTCTACGACGAACAACTACAAAGTTACGTTTCAACAGGCTCTTGGACAAGCTACTCTTTCACTTTCCAAAAGCCGACGCCTGACGTTCCGACGATTTCAACGCTCTCCCTCGCCGAACCGCTAGATTCCCTCGGGCAGATTAGCGACGATACTGTCGTTACTGGGCAAATTGCTGGCGACGGTAATCTTTCCGGAGTAACGATTAACTTCTATTCCGGCGCGACGCTTCTCGGTTCGACAACGACCGACCCGAACGGATATTTTACCTACGCGCCAACGGGTCTAAATTACGGCTCGCAAACGGTGTCGTGTGTCGCGAAGGTGTGGGACGCGACGACGCGACAGTATGTCGAAGGGACGCCGCAAACGCTTACCTTTACCTATATTGCGCCTATCGTCGTTGCGCCGACCTTCGCCGAGCTACGACTTTGGGACGATACCGGCGTTAGCGCTAACGATAATATCACGGCGAACGCAACGATTTACGGGCAAGTCGAGCCTTACGGTCATGGCACAGTCGATAGCGCCGCGTACCTTCTTCTCGAATACGACCTCGACGGCGACGGCGTTGCGGACGGTCGTCAGCGTACTGACGCGAACGGCGAATTTCATTTCACGCCGCAACTTGCTCCGGGCGTTCATACGATTAATGTGCGCGCGTCGCGATGGGACGTTGTGAATCAGGTAGAAGTCGTCGGCGTATGGAACCCTTTGAATATCACCGTCGTAGCGCCGAGTGCGAACGCGGCGCCGAGTATCATGGAATTTGCGCCAGAAGAGTCGACTCTCAACGCGACAAACCAGATCGTTAGCTACAGTTCGACCGTTTCCGGTCGCGTAACCTCCGAAACTGACTATGCGAATCTTACGATAGAATACGAAGTTGTAACCGGCGGCGTACCGGGCGCTACGACGCACACAAGCGCTCCCGATCCATTCGGACGCTTCTGCTGGACGCCCGACTTGCCGTACTCGACGTCGGAAACGAACATTGAAGTTCGTTCTCGTGTCGGACGTTTCGACTCCACAACTCATACGACAACCTGGAGCGCATGGACGACAACCTCTTTTATCTATTGCGCGACGACGGAATCGGAAATCAACGCTATTACCGCTGTTACCTCTGATCGTGAAGACGCGGCAGATTATGAGCTGAAATTTAGCGGGTCTGTAACTCCCGGTTATGGAATTCGGGACTACTACGTCGAATACGACGTCGACGGGGACGGCGTTCCAGAAGGTCGCGTTACGCCGAATAGGGACGACGAGTTCATCTTCTACGCCGTGCCGAGGACGACGAATTTACGCGTTCGCGCCGTCGATCTACTGCTTAACGATGCGGAACGGATTTCTAGTCAAGGCTGGCTAACCGTCGCTACCCCAAATTATTTCGTCGAGACGCTGGCGACGGAATTGAATCTCTACTTTGAAGAGAACGCCGGGGCGACCGTACCTTACTTGCAAGTTGAGAATTATCAGGGATCATACTCCACGCTTACAGTCTCCTTCGACTACGACCACGACGGCGAACCTGACGCGACGGCTACGCCGAACTCTCTTGGTAGACTAACAACGTCAGAAATTGTTTCGGCATTGCAGTCGAACAACGTCGAGATCCTACCGGGCTTTAACGTTGTCTTTGCAAATATTAGTTCGCCGGAAGCTCATGTAACGGATAGGGTTCCTTTTCCGCTATTGTTCGGCAACTACAGCTCCGCTGATTCTGATCAGTTTGACCAGTTCGTCCAACTCTTTTCGGCTCTCGTAGGTTACGATCCGAATGGAACGCCCGGCGCGTCAAGTAGTTCGTCGGGTGGAACGTCTGGTAGTTCGGTTTCTGAACTCGTCTACCAGGATACGCCCGAGAATACAAGGTCGGAATACGCAAGTCTCACCGTCGGTTCGCAATTCGACAATGAAATACTGCGCAATACGCCGATTCCCAGCGTACCGAGACCTAATTTGAACTTTGATTCCGTCGACCTATCGAAAGACGTCGCGCTTCAAGAGGAACTTGACGATATTGAAGACGCTTACAATACCGGCGTTAGTATCGCTCAGGACGCTTGGACCACAACCTACAATACGCTCCTCAATCAATACAATTGCGCCGTTGAAACGGCATGGAACGACTATTCCGAGAAGTATGCGCGGGTAAGTCAAGAGTATAACGAACTTGCGTCAACGGAATGGAGTTACACGTCCGAGCGAGCAAAGATTATAGCAGATTACGAAGAAGAAGTCGCGAAGTTGAACGCTTCGCGCACAGCGAAGTTGGCGGCGAACGATAGTTCGTTTAATAGTGGGTCAGTCGCGCTAACGTCGACGTACGAAAATACTGTTTGGTCAGCGCATACCGGGAGTTGTAGCGGTTCCAATCATACGGAAGCGTGTCAGATAGCTCAGATTAACGCGCGAGAAGCGTTTTATAATGGCAAGATTCAGCTGAGTCTGGATCATCTTGTGAATGAGCTCGTTATTAACACTGACTACCAGAAAGAAGTTGTGAAAGCGCAAGCGCGTCGGGACGAGGCGCTTACTAATGGCGCGAGGACGTTTTCGACACAGAAGGAATCAGGTCTAGCCGCGTTAGCGCGGCAGTCGGCGCAATACGGCGCTGAATATCAGATAGCAGTAGCGGACGCGCTTTACACATTCTATTCTGGCGCCGAGCCGACGAACGGCGGCGCGCGCTCAGGCGGATTAAATGACGCCAACGAACTCTATCGCGCTACGTTAGCTAATCTTGCGTATACTGCGACAGTCGATTCATGGTCGGCAATCACCGACGCCGTCGACGCCTGGCGATTGGAGCCCGCGACAAATTCAACTTGGGGCAATCATGTCGATTCCCTATATAATATCGCGCAAACGGAAGACCTCGCTAATGCGTTAGCGTATAAAACGGCAGTTCAATCGGACGCCTTGGCGCAAAAGAACGCCGATAACGCCGCCGTAAGCGCCTATTACGCCTATCTAACGACCGACGCAACGGCAGGTAGCGTGCGCGATCAATCTGCTTCGACAAATGCCGAGACGCTCCAAATCGCGGCGATTAACGCTACGGCGGTCAATGAATCGACGAAACGGGAAGCGAAGCTCGAAGCGCTGACGGCGCAACTCGATTCGGCGCTTGCAATTCGACTTGATATTATCGCCCGAATGCGCGAGGACGGACTGGCGACGGGCTCCGCGCTCGCCGCGCGCGATCGCGCGCTCGTTGGCGTTACCGACTATAATCAACGGATGCGGATCGATAATGAGACGCAAGCACAGCTT
>ONJR01000044.1 GCA_900318195.1 uncultured Planctomycetota bacterium | reverse complement strand
TCCGCTGCATACCGCGCCCTGACGCAACGCGTCTTCTGGCGCAATATTACGGAATCGCGGCACAGTGCGCAACGTTTCTTGCGCTATACGAGATCAATGAAATTGTGTTGGCGCAATAAGAGGAATCAGCGACTTCTGTAGAAAAGCGCGCCGTAGCCCCAGTTCAGTCCGGGGTTACCTCCATTGGAACTCCGCCACTTTGTGGCATTACGCCCGTGCAAAGCGCAAACCAGATTGACGCCCCATTTACGGGACGCCGACGCGTTACTCGCCGACCTTCCTAATCGCGTCGATCGTCTTCGCGAGCTGTTCCGCCGTCGCGGCGTCGAAGAGTTTCGACGTCGTTACAAAATGGCGCGCGTCGTCGTCGATTCGCTTCATAATCGACTGTTTTTTCGCATTGACCGCCGCCATGACCGCGAACAGAACGTAGCCGATAAGCGTCGAGGGAAGATTGCCCGTCATGACCCCGGCGCCGAGAACGCCGAAAACGCACCAGAAGATTACCGTTGCGATCGATCCGAGCTTCGCGATCGTCGGCAATTCGCCGGGGGAACGGCGCGCGCTCTCCGCTTCCGCGCCAACGTGCAACGCGTACGCAAGCGAGCCGAGATCGACGCACCCGAAGACGTCCGGACTCAACTTAACCGCTTTCGCGGTCGCGTCGTACTCGTTTTTCAGATAGTCCTCGCCCTTAACGACCGAGACGTCCGTAAGCTCGCGCGTCTTAAAATACTCCGCGAGCGCGCGAGTCGTATCGACCTCCGTCGGAATCTTCGACGCGCGCTTTACCTGCGTCTGCGCGCGCTTAGAGAGCGCCCAGTAGACGAACGCCAAAACGACAACCGGCGCCGCGTACACGATCGACGTCGTATACGACGCGGCAAAAAACGATATAGACATAATACTCTCCTTATCGAATAAGAGGACAGTCCAACCGCGCGACGCGCATAAAACAGCGGCGCGCGATAGACTAAAAAGGAATCGGAAAGAAACTGCGGAACAATAGCCCGAAGTTCAATTCCGCAACGATAAGAAAAGTAGAAACAACTGCTGCGCACGCGCAAACGCAACGCCCCGAACTCGGTACGCGCGCGCGTCGCACGAAGCGAAGAATTGAGGAACGCGTATCAGCGCGCGCGACGACGGCGTTACGACGACGCGATACGCGCGAGCAACGCGCCGCGCGTTCGTTACGCTCGCCACAGTCGGCGTTTCGTCGACCCGCCAATATACGTCCGGCTCGCGCGTCGCTCGCTGCCCGGACGCGTCGCGCGCGGCAAGTTGCGAGTCCTGTTCGCTCGCGCGCGCCGAGGGGAGTCGCCGCTCGGACGCGACGACGCTCAAAGTCGCGACGACGAGAAAGGTCAGAATCAACCAATCGCACCGTCCGTTCGCATTCTTTCGCTTGAAGTTCATGCCGACCCCGAAACGCTCCGCCGCTAAGTAATCGTTCCACGCGAACGCGCCGCTCGCGCTCGCCAACCCTACCATTGTATTGCAGGATCGTCGTTCGTCAAGCGCGTCGACGCGCGCGAAAAAAGGTCAAAATTGCCGTCCACTAAAATGGCGCTTTTCGCTATAATGACGTTCGACGCCGAACCGCTCGGCGTCCCGAAAGGCGACCCGGTTCGGCGCCACGCGTGGTTGCGCGCAATTTACACGGAAAGGATGCGCTCATGACAAAGGATTCCCTCGTTACGCTGATATTCTCGCGCCTGAACGCCAGACGTACGCGCGCGATCGCGCCGCAGTCGCGCGTCGCTCGAATCGAACGACTCGAAACGCGCGAACTACTCGCCGTTACAGTAGCAGAATACGGGCAACTGCGCGCGGAATACGCCGAATTCGCGCTACCGGAATCGCCCTCCGACCTCAATATCATCGAGATACCAGCCGACTCGCTCTCGCGCGCGTCCCTCGTCGACGCGCTCGAAACCGCCGGCTCGACCCGAACGCCAGACCTCGTTCTCGTTCGCACAACCTCCGACTCGCATACGATCGACTGTAGCAGCGCGGAACTCAAGTACGAACTGGACGAATCGTTCTTCGGCGCGACGACGCTCGTCGCGGTCGGGGACGCGCCCCTGACGTTGAGCGGCGGCGGCTCGAATCGCGCGCTTGCGGTCGCGCTCGGACGTTTGAATTTGGGCGCCGTAACGCTCGCGGGCGGGTCGACGAGCGACTCCGGCGGCGGACTGTTTAATAGCGGCTCGGTCGTTCTGAAGAACAGCTCGATCGTTTCGAGCGCCGCGTCCGCTCACGGCGGCGCGGTCTATACGGTCGGCGAATTAACGGCGGTTAATACGGAGATAGCGGACGCGCGCGGAGTCGAAGCGATCTACGCGACAGGCGCCGTTTCGCTTACGAACTGCTCGATTTCGGGCGCGTCCGGGGTCGGTCTTTACGTCGGGGTCGGCGGCGTCGCTACGGTCGCGGCCTCGACGTTTAGCGGTAACGAAGTCGGACTTGAAATCTACTTGGGCGAACTTTCCGGTACGAACCTCTCGATCTCTTCGAATCGTAGCGGCGGTTTGATTAATTCGGGCGCCGTCAATTTAATCGGCGGCGTCGTTTCCGACAACGCCGGGGTCGGGTTGCGTAATCAAAGCGTCGTCTCGGACGCGAAATTTCCCGCGACGTTCACAGCGGAGCGCGTAGTCTTCTCCGGCAACGCTTCGTCTCACGGTAGCGGTCTATACAACTTTGGCGGGGTCGCGGAGCTAACGAGTTGCGCCTTTTTTGGCAATACTTCGTCGTCTAACGGGGGCGCGATCTATAACGCATACGTCGCGGATCTCACGAATAAAACGACGCTCGTGAACTGCACGGTCGCCGGTAACGTATCTGGCGCGGTCGGGGGCGGCGTCTACTCGGAATCGGGCTTCGGTCTCTCGCTGTATAACACGCTGATAGCGCAGAACGCGGCGGTGGACGTCGCAATGAATCTCAGCGGCGCGTCGACGCAGAAGAACAGTATCATAGGCGGTAATCCCGAATTTGTGGTCGGACCTATTTTCGACGTTCATACGGGCGCGCTCACGAACGGCGATTCTCTTGACCTTCGTCTCACGCGCAATAGCGTCGGCACGAACAAAGGGGACAGCGCGTGGGTCGCGGACGGCGCGCTCGATCTTGCCGGCGCGTCGCGACTGCACGGTCGGGTCGACGTCGGCGCGTACGAATATCAAGGGGTCGGCTACGACACGCCTAGCCGCTCGCTTACGGTAACGACGCTCGAGGACAGTTTCGATCTTACCGACGGTCGTACGAGCCTCCGCGAGGCGCTCTACTTTGCCAACGACGGTAGCGACGTAACGTTCGCGGAAAATCTCTCCGGCGTTCTCCAGCTTAATTCACAACTTGTGGCGACGACCGCGACTGGAATCGCCGGCGGCGGGCGTATAACGCTTGACGGGCGCGATCGTAGCCGCGTTCTGGTCGGCGAATCTGCCCTTACGCTTACCGGTTTAACGATTTCAAACGGTTACAGCGCCGGGGTCGGCGGCTCGGTCTATGCGAGCGGCGATCTCACGCTTACCGGCGTAACTTTTAGCGGCGGTTCTAGTTCGGGTCATGGCGCGCAGGTCTACGCGCTCGGCAAGTTCGAGGCGACCGACTCGCGGTTCTCTAACGGTCGCGGCTTGTCGTCGCTTTACGTTCGCGGGGACGCGTCTGCGCGCGACGGCGTTTACATTGTCGGCGGGTCGGGTATCGGACTCTATATTTCCTCCGGTTCGGCGGAGTTGTCTCAGGTTGAAATTTCTGGGAACGGCGGCGTCGGACTCGTTAATTATTTGGGCGCGCTCACGATCGCCGACTCTTCGATTAACTCTAACGGCGGCACAGGGTTGCACAATATTGGGGTCGCGACGCTCGATCGAGTCGAGTTTCTCGGCAACGCAGGCGGCGTCGTTAATGAAAGCGCGGAACTTCCCGACGGCACAAAGTTTACGTCGAATCTTACCGGCGCGAATCTCGTTGTGCGCGGTAATCGTAGCGAATTCGGGGGCGGCGTTTTAAATCGTTCCGGTCGCGTTACGCTCACGAACGCGGAACTCTCCGGCAATATTTCATCTGCGGACGGCGGCGGAATCTATAACGAGCTTGGCGCCGGTTATTCCGGCTCCGTTTCTCTTACGAACTGCACGGTCGCGGGCAACGTCGCGCACGGTCGCGGCGGCGGGATCGCGTCGCCGTCGTCTAACGCGACGCTTCTGATTTACGACACGATCGTTTCGCAGAATTACGCGTCGAACGTCGATAGCAATATTTCCGGGGACGTTTCGGCGTTTTACGGGAGTTACGCGGACGGCTCGCCCGGCTTTATCGTTGCTCCTCGATTTGATTATAAGACGGGCGCGCTTTTGAACTTGGACGACCTCAATCTCCGCCTCGCAGCGAACAGCGTCGCGATCGACGTCGGCAGCGCGACGGAGAGCGCCGCGACTTATGATCTGGACGGCGCGGCGCGCGTTTACGGCGCGCGGGTCGACGCGGGCGCGTACGAGTATCATGGCGGCGGGTCGTACGCGCCGTCGGTCGGTCTTGTCGTTACGACGCTTGCCGACGTCGTTGATCCGGACGACGGGTTCGTTTCGTTACGCGAGGCGCTCTATTCTCTTAACGGCGCTTCGTCGACGATCACCTTTGCGCCAGAGCTGGAAGGGGTCGTTTCTTTAGTTTCGCAACTCGTTGTTAGTTCTCCTGTAACGCTCGACGGTAACGATCGGATAACGCTGGACGGTCAGTCGCTCGGTCGAGTCGCGCTCGTTGAAGCGCCGACGCGATTCGTTAATATAACGCTCGCGAACGGCGCGACGTCGCATGACGGCGGACTGGTTTACGCGCGTTCGTCGGTCGAGTTCGAGGGCGCTTCTGCGCGTTCGGGCTCGTGCGGGTCTGACGGCAACGGTAGTTTAGTTTACGCGCTTGACGCGTTCGTAGCGCGTGACGCGACGTTTACGGGCGGTCAAAACGCGGCTGCGATTCGCGCGGCGGGGTCGCTGACGCTGGAGAACGTTCGTGTACTGGAAAACGTCGGCGCCGGTATTTCCGCGAGCGGCGAATCGAATATTGTTAAGAGTACGATCTCGAGCAACGGCGGTTACGGATTGCGCAACGAGCACGGCGCCGCGACGCTGAAAGAGGTCGCGATTACGAGCAACGTCGGAACTGGTCTGATCAATCTTGGTCAAGTAACGCTAACAAGTTGCGTAATATCGGAGAACGTCGAGTCGGGAATCGTCAACGGTCAGGACGATTCAAGATCCTATTCCGGCTTAAAATTCTACGGCGGCGTAATTAAGGGCAACTTGAGCGCCGAGTTTGGGGGCGGTCTTTTGAATTTGGGCGGCTCGGCTGAACTTTACAACGTCGATATTTCCGGCAATGTCGCGCCGCGCGGCGCCGGAGTCTATAACGCTTATCGCGCCGGAGGTTACAATACGACGTCGCTCGTCAACTGCACGGTCGCCGGTAATTCCGCGCAGGACGCCGGGGGCGGCGTCTATTCGGACGCGTCGGAATTTTCCGTTGCGATTTATAACTCGATTATTGCGAAGAACTTTGCCAAGACGGGAATAGCGAACGTAAGCGGCGGAACGCTCGACGCGCGCAATAGCCTGACGTCAGGCGCTCCCGGGTTCCAGCAGGATCCCCTATTCGACGGTCAAGGCGCGCTCACGAACCCCGACGCTTACAGTCTGCAACTTCAGCGCTCGAGCGTCTGCGTCGACGCCGGCGACAATACGCTGTCGAAGGGACTGACGGATGCGTCCGGCGCGCCGCGGATCTCCAATACGACGATCGACTTAGGCGCGTATGAATACTATCCCGAGCATTCGACGGTAGTAACGACGCTGGAGGACTCGTTCGATCTCAACGACGCGGAATTGTCGTTGCGCGAGGCGCTCTATCTTGCCCGTCCAGGGGACGTCGTCTCGTTTCAGGACACGTTGCGGGGCGAGCTCGTCGTAACGAGTCCGCTTGTCGTGTCGGGACGCGTTACGATCTTCGGCGCGCCTGACGTTGTTGTTTCAGGTCGTTACGCCACGCAATTGATTCAGAATAGCGGCGAGCTTACGCTGGAGAATCTTACGCTTGCAAACGGTAAGACGTCGGACTCAGGGGGCGCGATTTATAACACTGGCGCGCTCACGCTTAAGGGTTCGACGGTGCGCAATAGCGAGTCGCCGTTGGGGGGCGCGATCTATAACGGGGACGGCGCGACGCTTACGGTAACCGATTCGAAGTTGCTCGCGAACTACGCGGATTCCTTTGGCGGCGCGATTTACAACGCGGGCGAGCTAACGATCGTTAGCTCGCAGATTACGGATAATCGCGCGAACGAGTCTGGCGGCGCGCTCTACAGCGCTGGCGCAACGACGCTGGTAAACTCGCTAATAGCGCATAACTCAGCGACGACGTCCGGGGGCGCGATCCATAGCTCGGGCTACTTCTATTCGACGAACGCGACGATCGCTTCTAATGAAAGTCTCGAAGGAGGCGGCGTTTACGCGCCGTCGGGCTCGTTGCGGTTCTACAATACGATTCTCGCGACGAACGTAGCGTCTTCTGGCGCCGACTTCGTTAAGGGGGACGCTTCCGTCGCGGCGTCGCATACGGTTTCGAGCTATACGTTTGCGAACGGTTCGAACAACGTGGAGTATTTAAGCGGAACGCCGCTCTTTCTCGACGCTTCGTCGCGCGACTACCGACTTGCCGACGATTCGATCGCGCTTGATTTCGGCTCCGATCTGCTCGCGTTGCAATCGGGTCTTGCGCAATATTCAGCGGACCTTAGCGGCGGTCGTCGCATTCTAGGCGCGGCGATCGACGCGGGCGCTTACGAGCGCGCGCTGGAACGAGCGGACGTCGTTTACGCGCCGGTCGACGCGACCTTTACGCTTGAAATGGCGGCGGAATCGGGTCAGCGCGTCTACTGGGATCTCTCGGGAACCGGCGCCGGGAACTACGCGGAAGGCAACGCGACGCTTATCACGTCGGCGAGCGAACTGAACTTCCGTCCGGGCGAGTACGCAATCTTCGGCAAGACGGTCTCCGAATCGGGCGCGACCGTGTCGAGCAAACGCTTTTACGTACAGATACTGGACGTTCCGCCCAGCGTGCGCGTCGAGCGCGCGCCCTTTAGCGCGCCCGGGGTCGCGGTCTTTACGATCGACGCGACTTTCAGCGGGTCGAGCGCCGGGCACACGTGGCGCGTCGATTGGGGAGACGGTACGTCGAGCGCGTTTACGAGCGACGTCTTTACCACCGGCAAAGTTTACGCGCCTACGGTCGTTGCGACGAACTACGACGTTACGCTCACGCTCCTCAACGCGAACCGCTACGCAGAATGCGTTTTCTATCTCGCGAGCGTCGGTTCCCCAACGTCGACGTCTAGCGGCGCGGTCTTGGAGACGCCGGTCGCAGACGCGTTCGCCGACTTTGAGTGCGAGGACTCGCTCGTTAGCGCAGTCGTCGACGAGCTCGCCGAGTCTCTTGCGCGTTCAAGCGCGGACGCAGACGCGCGCGCGCAATTCTTCGCGACCGAATCGTCGGCGGACGAGTACGACGTCGTTGGAATCGAGTCGTTCTCGTTCGGCAAGAAGAAGCGTTCGCTCGGGCTACGCTAGCGTTTCGCGTTACGCTTCGTGAGCGCAATTAACGGTTCGCGAGTATTTGATTTCGTCGGCATGGAGTCGTCGGCGCATGAAATAGTAACACACGCAGTGCGTTAGAAAGGTAACGACCCACGAAACGGGGTACGACATAAAGAGCACGTCTTCCGTATGAAAGCGCGGTACCTGAAAGATCGTCGCGATCCAGATTATGCGTAGTCCGCAAGCGCCGAGCAACGAGACGACCGTCGGCGTTATGTTGTACCCCATGCCGCGAATCGAGCCGACAATACAGTCCATGAGACCGCACGTGAAGTAGAAGCAGCAGACCCAATACACGCGCGTGAGTCCCGCCTCGATTACTTCCGGATCCTGATCGAAGCACCCGAGCAAGGTCGACCCGAAGTAATACGCAAGATTGCCGAGCGCCGCGCCAATAACGCTACAGCACAGTAGCGCGGTAATCGTTACGCGGTCAATGCGCCCATACTGTCGCGCGCCAAGATTCTGACTCGTAAACGTGAGCACGCACAGCGAAAAGGAATTCATTGTCAGCCACACGAAACCCTCGATCTGCTGACTCGCCGCGCTCGCCGCCATAACCGTTGGTCCAAATCCGTTCACGGAAGATTGGATGACTACGTTCGACAGCGCGAAAACTATCCCCTGAAATCCGGCCGGCACGCCAATCTTGAGGATTTCTAAAGCAATACGCCCGTCCAAACGCAACTTGGAAAGTTCCAAACGAAACGCGTCCTCTTCGCGCATGAGTCGACGCGTTACCAGCGCCGCCGAGACGCATTGCGAAAGGGACGTCGCTAAAGCTACGCCCGCTACGTCCAAATCGAAGACAATAACGAAAAGAAGGTTCAAAAAGACGTTGAGCACGCCGGCAAACGCCAAGTAATACATCGGGCGCTTCGTATCGCCCTTCGCGCGAAGGATCGAACAGCCGAAATTGTAGACCATAAGCGGAATCGCGCCGCAGAAATAAACGCGGAGATACAGCGTCGCAAGCTCGAGCGTCTCAGGAGGAGACTGCATCCAAATGAGCGCGGGACGCGCCATGAAGATTCCGACTACCGTAAGAAACGCGCCAGAAAGAACGCTCATCAACATCGAGGAATGAACGCCGCGACTAATCTGACTATCGTCCCCCGCGCCGAAATAACGCGAGACAAGCGCGTTCGCGCCGATCGAAAGACCAAGAAAGAGCGTGATCGTTAGATTCACCAGCGCGGTCGTCGAACCGACCGCCGCAAGGGAATGCTCTTTACCGAAGTTGCCAACGACGGCAAGATCCGCAGCGTTAAAGACGAGTTGTAAAATGCTCGACGCCGCAAGCGGAATCGCCATCGCCAATATGCCGGGCAAAATTGCGCCGGACGTTAAATTTATCGAGTTCTCACTATTACCTGACCGTGCCATATCGTCTCAAGTCGCGCGTAACGACCTCCTCCATATGTCAACTTAATAGAGAGAGTATTATACAGAGAAGAGCGTTCATGTCAATCGATAGCCGCGCGGCGCGATAAGAAAAGTATGCGGGCGCGCGCGCCGTCAGGTTCCGCGACGATTACCGTACCATTCGAGTTGCATTCTCGGGCAGTATCGGTAGCCGCGTTGCGTCGCGAAAGGCACAATCCATTCGGATTTCGCGCGCATCTGCCCGACGTCGGTCGCCATTGGCATGAGCAGAACGCGCCCGTTCTGAACGTTTCCAAGCGTAGCGAGATACTCCTGAATCTCAATGAGATCCTCGGGCGCGTCGACGACGAATTTCAGCTGGTAGGGATAGGTCGCAATGAGTCGTCGTACGATCTCGGGACGATTGCGATTCGTCTCGTGCAATCTTAAGTCCGCTTCCGCCGCGCCCCAGGGAGACGAGTTGGAAAGCTTGGGACTAATCGACATGAGATCGCATTGCACAGGCAATTCCAGGGTTCCAGCGGTCTCAATCGTGATCTTCATACGTTTTTCGGCGAGCGTTCTGGTCAGCGGAATGAGTTCCGAAAAGAGCATTGGCTCGCCGCCTGTAATAACGACGTGTCGATCGCCGTACGCCAGCACGCGCGCGACGATCTCCTCGACAGTCATGACCTCGCCCTCTTCGCTCCTCCAGGACGCGTACGTCGTATCGCAAAACCAGCAACGCAAGTTGCATCCGATAACGCGAACAAAGACTGAGACAACGCCGGTCCACAGCCCTTCGCCCTGCTTCGACTGAAAGATTTCAGCGACGCGCATTTGAGAAATTCCTATTTAAGCGCTTACACGGTAGTAACGGCGACGCGCTCGCATTAGCGCGTCGCATGAAGTCAATGATTCGTCTCGGGATCGCGCCCCAGAGGGTACTTTTGCGCGTTCTTTGCCATTTTGCGCACGAACTCGGCGGCAAGATCGAGGTCGAGTTCGGAGCATAAATTTAGCAGATAGGCAAAGACGTCGGCGATTTCGTCGGCGACGGCGCGCATTTTCTCAGGGTCGCTCTTAATCTGATACGACTCCTCGGGCGTTAGCCACTGGAAACACTCCATGAGTTCCGCCGCTTCGATCGCAGTCGACATAGCGAGGTTCTTTGGCGTGTGATACGGTTGCCAGCGCCGGTCGACCACAAACTGCTGAGCCAGCGTCTTGAGGGTTTCAAGGGTCGTCGTCGCGTCGGAAAAAGCGTCTTTGTCCATAATACAGCGCTCGAGATTGAAGGCGCCGCGCAGTGCGTACGACCGCAACGCGCGCTACCAACTAGACTATTTCTTTTCTTCCCACGGCTGGGTGAACTTCTTCTGCGTCGTGGAGAACATCCAGTCCTTACTTTCGTGCTTGTCCTCCCACTCCTGACGCGCAAGTCCAGCCGCGCCGATATAGCCCGCCGCGTTGCCGAGCGTCGCGAAACCAATGCGCACGCGTTCCGCAAGGTGCAGGAAGATGCGACTGCGCGTCTCTTCGTCGACCGCCTTCAGGAAGAGGCGACCGGTCGCCGTCTCGTTACCGCCAAAGGTCATTGCGCCGCCGAGTAGAATGCAAGACGGGTCGATCGTGTGAATGAGCGAAATCATTCCGTGAGAGAGGTAACGCGCCGTCTCTTTAACGATTCGGATCGCGACCTCGTCCCCCTTCTCCGCCTCCTCAAAGACCATCTTGGGAACTTCGTCGTTGCGCGTTCGATTGCGAACGCGTTCCGTGAGACTCGTCTTGAACTCCGCTTCGACGTAGTCGATCGTGCGATTCGCAACGCCCGTCGCGCTCGCGTACGCTTCAAGGTGCCCGCGCTGACCGCACTTGCACCAGCGCGCGTTCTCAGACGTGTCGATGAGATTGTGCCCTGCCTCGCCGCCGTGACTGTGCGTGCCGTTCCAAACGCGACCGTCAAGAACAATGCCGCAACCGACGCCCGTGCCGAGCGTGAGCAAAATGAGACCTTCCTCGCCCTTACCGGCGCCGACCCAATATTCTGCGAACGCCGCCGCAGGTCCGTCGTGCGCGAACGTTACCGGAAGACCGGAGTATTCCGCCAACTTGTCTCGAATTGGATAGAAGTTCCAGCCCGGAAGGTTCGAGGGACGAACCAAAGAGCCAGACGGCAAGTCGAGCGTGCCGGGAGAACCGAGCCCCACCTGCGCAACGTCGTCCGCAGTGAGATTCGCCTGCTTAATCGCGTCGTGCACCGCCGCCGCCATACGCTTCGTCGCGTCGTCCGGTCCGCGTTCGACGAACGTGGGAGTCGTGAGGTAAGAAAGCGTTTCGCCCGAATCGTTCAAGACGCCAATCTTAATATTCGTACCGCCGAGGTCTATCCCGACGAAATTCTTTTTCTTTGCGCTAGACGCCTGTTCCATGGATGGAGACTCCCATTATGTCTGGATTAAAAAGTCGCGGCGCGCTCAATTGCCTCGACGCGACGCGCTACCTATCAAACGAGCGACGCGCGTTATGCGTTCGCGCGACGCCAAATGTCATTATAACTTTCTTTTTACCCATTGTGAACATATAAAAGCAAAGTTTCTCACAAATAATCTGTTTTCATACCGCAGGTCGAGAAAAAAGCGCGCCCTTCCAATCTAACAGGTCGCTTGCATCGCGACGCGTTTACGATAAAATACACAAAATGAGCGGCGCGCTTGGAAAGCGACGCTTAACGCGAACACACCAATAAGACACGAACCGTGAAAGACAAGACTGCAAACGCATACGAAAAGACGATTACGACGCTCTCCAACCTTGCGGAACTCGCGCTACAGGCGATTTACCCGAACGTCTGTCTACTATGCGGCGCTGCGACCCCAACGGCGCAACGCGCGCTACTCCGAAGGAATACGCCGATTCGCGCGCTCGTGTGCCAAAACTGCCTCGAGCGCGTCGTCGCAAGCTCAAACGTATTCTGCTACCGTTGCGGCGCTATTATACGACCTGGAAACTACTCCGGAAGATGCCAGCCGCGATGCGCAAAAAATTTCGCGTTCGACCGCATTTACCCGATGAACTTCTATCGCGGACTACTGCGCGCCGTTATATTAAGACTCAAACACGAACACGATCCGACCCTGGCGAAACTATTCGCAAAGATATACTGTGAAGCGCGAGCCAAACAGCTCGAAGCGTTTCAGCCGGACTGCGTCGTCGCAACCCCCATGAACTGGAGGCGACGCGCGCTACGCGGAGGCGTCAACGCGCCGGCGACGATCGCCAAGGAACTCGCGCGAACGCTCGGCGCGCTCGATATGTCCGCGTACCTGCGGCGCGCGCGCGCTACGGCGCCCCAAACGTCCGTCGAATGGGCTAAGCGCGCCGTCAACGTGTCGGGCGCATTCGAACTTCGTCGCCCTATTTTCCGTCGCGCGATACTTGACCCATTTGCTGGACGACGCGTCGTGCTCGTCGACGACGCGTTCACAACCGGCGCGACGGTCAACGAGATTGCGCGCGTCTTGCGTGAAAACGGCGCGCAAGCGGTCTACGTCGCGACCCTCGCGCGCGCTGGACTAGGATTAATACACAATTCATAATAGAATCATCAACGTAGCGCCACTGTCGTTACTTTCACCCCTTACGAAAGGTTTTAATTCAGTATTCACCGCCGCTCGCTCGTCAACGCGTCGAGCTGGTTGTAAACTTTCACCCCTTACGAAAGGTTTTAATTCAGTATTCATCGCCGCTCGCTTGTCAACGCGTCGAGCTGGTTGTAAACTTTCACCCCTTACGAAAGGTTTTAGCATGACATTCTTCTCGCCGCGACGCCTCGCTACCGCGCTGGCGTTCGCTTTAACTCTCGTCTCATGCGCGACGGCGAATAACGCCGCGCGCGCCGACGAACTTCGACCGCCCGCATATCCGCTCGTCGCATGCGACCCGTACTTCAGCGTATGGTCCTTTACGGACCAGCTGGCGGAGTCCTTCCCCGTTCACTGGACCGGACAAATCAACGCGCTAACCTCATTCGTGCGCATCGACGGCCAGAAGTTGCGCCTCATGGGCAATCCCGTCGAATATTATCGTAGCGCGCGATCGATGCGCCAAACAAACGTGGAAGTTCGCGCGACGAACACGACCTATACCTTCGAAGAGTTCGGCGTCGAGATCAAACTACAGTTCACCAACCCGAATCTGCCCGACGATCTCATGATTATGTCCCGACCAGCGACGTACGTAACCTGGACGGCGCGGTCGACCGACGGCGCGAACCACGAGGTCAAAGTCTACTTCGACGCGACGGCGGAACTGTGCGTCAATACGGTCGACCAGAAAGTCGTTGCGAAACGCGAAGCGACGGACAACCTCGACGTGCTGCGACTCGGTACCGAAGCGCAAGAGACGCTCGTTAAATCGGGCGACTATATGCGCGTCGACTACGGCTATTTCTACGTCGCGGCGGAAAAGGGCGTCTCGAAGAACGTGATCGCCGGCGCGGAAAAAGCGCGCGGCGTCTTCCTGAAGTCGGGCGATCTTCCGAAAGCGGACGACGCTCGCTTCCCGCGTCGCGCGGACGACGACTGGCCCGTCGTCGCGTTCACGCTCGACTGCGGACTCGTAGGTAAGGACGCGGTCGCGAAGCGCGTTATCCTAGCGTACGACGACGTCTGGGCGCTAACCTGGCTCGGCGAAAAGATTCGACCGTACTGGCGAAAAGACGGACAAAACGCGCTGGGGATGCTCGAAGAAGCGAACGCGCAATACGACGATTTGTGCAAACGATGCGCGGATTTCGACGCGTCTCTCTATGAACGCGCCAAAGCGAAAGGCGGCGTAAAATACGCTGAACTATGCTCGCTAGCGTACCCGCAGGCGATCGCGGCGCACAAGCTCGCCGTCATGCCAAACGGCAAGACGATACTCATTTCAAAAGAGAACTCCAGCAACGGCTGCGCCGGCACCGTCGACATACTCTACCCGACCGCGCCGATCTTCGCCGCAACTAACGTCGAACTACTCAAAGCGACGACTACGCCTGTCTTGGAATACGCCGGAAAGAGCGGACGCTGGAAGCATCCTTTCGCGCCGCACGACATTGGTCAGTATCCGCTCGTCGACGGACAGCGTTACGGCGGCGGCGAACGCACCGAAGAGAACCAAATGCCGGTCGAAGAGAGCGCCAATATGATTATTATTGTCGACCTCATCGCGCGCATTGAGAACTCCGCCGACTACGCCGCTGAATACTGGGACACGCTACAAAAGTGGGCGGAATACTTGCTAAGCAAGGGACTCGATCCTGAGAACCAGCTCTGCACCGACGACTTCGCTGGGCACCTAGCGCACAACGCCAACCTCTCCGCAAAAGCGATCGTCGCGCTCGCCTGCTTCTCCGACCTGTGCCAGCGCGCCGGCAAAGAGGACGCCGCCAAGGAATATCGCGCGAAAGCGGAAGAGTTCGTGAAGGAATGGATGAAGCTCGCCGACAACGGCGATCACTATCGACTCGCGTTCGACCGACCCGACACGTGGAGCATGAAGTACAATATCGTCTGGGATCGCATTATGGATCTCAAGCTCTTCCCGAAGGAAGTCGTCGACAAGGAACTCGCGTACTACAAGAAGGTTCAAAATAAGTTCGGAATCCCGCTCGACAATCGTTCCGACTACACCAAGACCGACTGGGAAGTCTGGGTCGCGTCAATGGCTGACACGCGCGAAGGCTTCGACTCCGTTATGGAGCCGATCTATCGCTCGCTCAACGCAACCCCCGACCGCGTGCCGCTCACCGACTGGTACTACACGAGCACGGCAAAGCACCAAGCGTTCCGCGCGCGCGCCGTCGTCGGCGGAATCTTTATGAAACTCTTGGAACCGGACGAGAAGTAACGTCGTCTAAAAGCGCGTTGAACGTGAAACGCCGAGTCGGTCGCAAGTCGCTCGACTCGGCGCGACGACTCGACAACGGGAATTGTTCGATTTGACAAAATATTGGGATTTTTCCTATTTTTACAATTGAAATAATTATCGTTGCCGTTATAATCAGTTGGGTATTGGCGGAACGCCGTAGCTGTGGGGGTTGCGGTCGCGACGCTCGTATTATAACCGTATTAAAAGAAAGTTTGGAAAAATGAAACAAGAATACTTCGTCGACGGCGTTGGGCAAATCCACTTTGCCGGCAACATGGTTCGTTTTGACTGCGTCACCCTTCAGCCGACCGCTGACGGTCAGGCTCCGACTCCGGAACCGTGCTTCCGCGTTATCATGCCGCCGCAAGGCTTCCTTGCCGCGTTCAACAGCATGCAGCAGCTGATCGACAAGCTCGTCGAAGCTGGCGTACTCCGCAAGAACGAAAACGCCGCTCAGTAATTACCGACTGAAAGCGTATTAGCGACGCGACGGTTTTCGTCGCGTTGGGGGGTATATTGGGTAAGCCGCAATTCGATTTCACGTCGAATTGCGGCTTCTCTCGTATTTCTCTATATCCGCAAAACAAACGCCGCGCCTCCGTTTAGAAAGCGCGGCGACCCGCTTTGCACGGCGAAAACGCCGAGTCTTATCGCATTCTAGGACGAAAAACTACTTGCCGCAACAGCAGCAGTTGCAGGTTCCCGTGTTCTTATAGGTCTCGTAGCAGTCGAACGCCTGGTCGACCGTCGCGCCGTTGTGCACGATTTCACGAACCGCGAGCAACATTCCAACAGGACTGTCCGATTGGAAAATATTGCGTCCCATATCGACGCCAGCCGCGCCCTGATCGATCGCGTTGCGCGCAAGCGCGAGCGCGTCCTTTTCGGGCAATTTCTTACCGCCCGCTATGACGATCGGCACAGGGCAACCGTTCGTAACTTTCTCAAAGCCCTCGTCGCAGTAGTACGTCTTAATAACGTTCGCGCCGTTCTCAGCGCATACGCGGGTCGCTAGTCCAAGGTAGCGCGCGTCGCGCGTTAGGTTCTTACCGACCGCAGTTACGCCGAGCGTCGGAATACCGTACCGCATACCGTAGTCTACCGTCTTCGTAAGATTGCGAATCGTCGACCCTTCGTGATCCGGATCGCCGATCGCGACCATAACCGCCATGAGCGAGACGTTCAGACGAATCGCCTCTTCGACGTCGTGCAACGTCTCGTCGTTCAGACTTGTGAGAATCGTCGTGCCGGAGTCGAAACGGTACGAAATCGGCTTATTGCACGTCGGAGGAACGACCGAACGGAGAATACCGCGCGTGCACATGATGCAGTCGCTGTACTGGATCAGCGGGTTGATCGTAAGGTCGATTCGCTCGAGACCCGACGTCGGTCCCATAATGAAACCGTGGTCGAACGCCAACATGACGGTGTGTCCTGATTTCTGATTGAAGACCTGCGACAAACGCGATTTAATTCCATAACTCGCGTTCTCGTTACCCTTCAGAAAGAAGCCCTCTTGCTTCTGCGGCACGCCGATCCCGTAATCTTTCGCCGCGATATTGCCTTCGTTGTCTGCCATTGTTAAATCTTTCCTATTCTAATTCTACATAACGCTTATCGACGCGCGCAAACTCTACTGCAAGCGCGCGAACAAAATATTTTCATGGCTTTCGCCGAACTAACCTTCCGCAACCGCGTCCGCAAACGCTTGGAAAATCAGCGCAAGACTAGTCGCGCCCGCGTCGCAACTACCCTTCGATCGCTCGCCCAAATTCCGCGCGCGACCGAACTTCGCAACGTAATCCGCCGTCTTCGCCGCTCCCTCGCGCGCCGCGACCGCCGACGCCGCAAATAGCTCGGAAAGCGTCGCGCCGCTATTCGACGCAAGCGTGGACGACGCCGCTTCAATCGCCGGGATCATCGCGTCCATCATTGTCTTATCGCCTACGACCGCGTTCGTCGTCGTCTTCATCATATCAAGTCCGGACTGTAGCATCGCTACGGTCTGCGACGGCGTCAGCGCCTCTGCGACCGCGCCCGAACTAAGACCCATATAGAACGATCCGTTCAGCGAACTCGTCGAGCCGCCCGTCGCTGACATAATACCCATTGCGATATTAGAAAGCGTGTCGGATAACCCAGCGGGCTGCTCCGCCGCTTCGACCGCCGCTTTCATCGTCGCGACGATCGCCGTGCCGTGATCGCCGTCGCCGGTCGCCGCGTCGAGCGCGTTGAGTTCGTCGAAATGCTCCTCGACCGACGCGAGCGCGAGCCGCAACGCTTTAAGGAGTACGTCTTTGGTAAATTCTGTCGTCATAATAACTCTCGCGCGCCGCAAGACGCGGCGCGCCCCTAGTGTAAAGGTCGCGCGAGACCAATACTCGCGCGACGTTAGTTTTAGCGAACCGTCCAGTACGGCGCGTCGCTCGGCGCGTTATAAAGCGCGAGCGTCTCGTCGTCGAAAACGCCAATGAACATCTGGAAGCCAGCCGCCTCCTGAACCGTGAGAATCTCCGCGCACTGACTCGCCGCGACCTCGATTCCCTCGCCCGTTACGATCTCGTACGCCTTACGGAAGACAACGAACATCTCCATCAAGGTCGTGGCGCCGCTACCGTTAATAATAAGCGCGATCTTCTCGCCCTTCTTCGCGTCGACCGCGCGAATCAGCTTCTTAACCATGGTCTCCGCGACCCAGTCGGCGCTTTGCATCGGCTCCGGTCCGTTGCCGCCGCCTTCCCCGTGCTGACCCATGCCGATCTCCATCTGGTCGTCGCCCAACGCCCCGATCTCTTGACCAGCTTGAGGATGCGTCGCGACCTTCAGAGTAACTGCGAGCGTCGCCATGCGCTTGTTAAAGCGTTCGCCGAGCTCGAGGATCTGATCCACGTCCATACCCTGCTCCGCCGCCGCGCCGATTATCTTAATGAGCGGAATGCAACCTCCGAGACCGCGACGATCCGCCGCTGGCGCGTCGATACCGGGCGCGATATCTTCCGCCGTGACGATCTTCGAGACTTGAATACCTTCCTTATTCGCCATCAAGAGCGCCATATTCGCGTTGCGCTGATCGCCCTCGTGGTTCAGTACGACGAGAATAATACCCTTGTAGTCGCGGAACATTCGCAACGCTTCGACGACCTTCGGCGCGCCAGGCGCCGCAAAAATATCGCCTACGACCGACGCGTCGAGCATACCTTCGCCAACGAAACCGCTCAACGCCGGCTCGTGCCCTGCGCCGCCAAGCGTAATGATCGCGACCTTATCCTTCGATTTCGGAGTCGCGCGAACAACGATCTTCTCCGAGACCAGCTTGATCTTCTGCGGATAGCATAGCGCGTAGCCCTCAAGGAGTTCGTTCGTGACTCGTTGCGGATCATTCAAAAATTTCTTCATAACCATCGCGTTTGTTCCTTCTATCATTCGACTCGAAGCGCCACGCTCGCGCGGACTCTTCTGGGTAATTATAATAACACGTACGCCGCGCGCTTGCGCGACTGCGTTATAATATAACAGAGTTCGGGCAAGAAAAAAAGCGCCGAACCGCTCTTTTTGAAAAAAAGAACGTTTTCACAACGACAAGCCCGACTATCCCGCAAGATTTACCAAGCCGCGCCAAAAAAGCGATATTGTCTATTGAAATCGCGAGACCCGAGCGTTATACTTGAAGGAGCGCCAGGTCGCGCCGAAAGAAATATGAGTCGCTAAGACGAGTTCACCCCCGGAGAGGAATACCATGACACGAATCGCTACGCTAACGTTCGCACTCGTCGCCGTGTTCGCGTGCGCGCTAAACGCTTCACACAGAGCAAACGCATTTGAGCCCGTGAAATCCAAACTCATGCGTCTCTCCACCCCAGCACAGGAACTCGTCGTTGAGCTCGACGGCGCGCGAGAATTCTATCTCGTCGCGAACTACGCCGGCGACTCCTACGATTGCGACCAAGCGATCTGGGCGCGCCCGACCCTAATCGCCGCCGACGGCTCGCAACTTGATCTGACGTCTATAGCGCCGGAATCTACGCAGACTGGCTGGGGATCGTTGCTCGTCAATAAGAATCATATGAACGAAAAATTGCGAATCGGCAAGGAAACGTTCGAGACCGGCTTCTGGGCGCACGCGCCGTCCCAATTGCATTTCAAGCTCGACAAGGACTACGAAACGTTACGGGTCGCGGTGGGACTCGATCCTCACGCTACGCGCGGCACCGTGCTCTTTGAAATTCGCGAAACGCCCGCCGTCATGCCGAAACCGGAAGAATACAAGCAAATTGAGCCGACCAGAAAGGCGCCGCCGGTTCCGCGCGTACGCGATTCCGAGCTGAAGTTCAATCGCGAAGCGGCGCAAAAGTTGCTCGACGAAGGAATCGAGAAGTTGCTCTTTCTGCGCCATTACACGTACAACTCGAATCACGTCTACACGGATCACGTCAATTGCGACTGGCTGCCCGGCGCGGGCTTCTGCGTACTCGATCTCAAGACGGGCGAGGCTCGCGATCTACTGTTCGACGAATTGCACAACGGAATGATTCAACGATTCGACGTCTCATACGACGCGAAGAAGATCGTCTTCGACTTCCGAGCGTCGATCGACGGAAGCTATCGCATCTACGAAGCTAATATCGACGGGTCAGGATTACGACAGCTGACCTTCCCTGTCGAGAACGAAAAGGAATTGACGCAGAAATATCGGCGCGGAATCTATATGCACGGAACCGACGATATGCACCCGTGCTACCTACCCGACGGCGGTATCGTATTCGCTTCGACCCGCGCGCAATTCTCCGTGCT
>ONJR01000138.1 GCA_900318195.1 uncultured Planctomycetota bacterium | reverse complement strand
TCGCTCGAGAAATTCTTCGCGCTAGAACCTGTAAGAACCCCTTCGCCGTCGACCTTAAACCACACGATCCCCTTCGCGCCGAACTGCTCGCCCGTCCACGAAATGAGACCGTCGATATCCTTGCGACTGTACTTATCCGCCGCGTTCTTGACGTTAATACCGCGCACACGACCGCCGCTCTCCGCTACGCTACGAAAGACTTTAAAGTCGACCGTCTTCGCAATCTCCGTCACGTCTTTGAGCTCCATGCCGAACCGAAGGTCAGGCGCGTCGTGCCCGAAACGCTCCATCGCCTCGTCGTACGTGATTCGCGGGAGCGGAAGACTAATATCGACGCCCTTGATCTCCTTCATGAGACGCTGAACCAGTCGACTCACAAGATCGATGATATCCTCCATCTCAACGAACGACATTTCGAGGTCTAACTGCGTGAATTCAGGCTGACGATCCGCGCGAAGGTCCTCGTCCCGGAAGCAGCGCGCAACTTGAACGTAGCGGTCGTAGCCCGAGATCATGAGCAGCTGCTTGTACAGTTGCGGAGACTGCGGCAGCGCGTAGAACGCGCCTTGCGTAACGCGGCTCGGCACGAGGTAGTCGCGCGCGCCTTCGGGCGTGCTCTTACCCAGAATCGGGGTCTCCACTTCGAGGAAGTCGTTTTCATCGAAGAAGTCGCGCAACGTCTTCGTAATGCGATGTCGCAGCGTCAAGACGCGTTGCATTTCGGGTCGTCGCAGGTCGATGTATCGGTACTTTAATCGAGTTTCTTCCGAAGGAATCTCAGGCGCGGACGGTAGGAAGGGAACCGGTTCCGAATGATTCAGCACGACGAGTTTGGTCGCGCGCACTTCGATTTCGCCGGTCGCCATAGCGGGATTAACGAGTCCCTCGGGTCGCGCGAGGACTTCGCCGGTAATCTGAACGACGTCCTCGTTGTGCAGCGTCTTGACCAGTTCGAATAACGCAGGGTCGGCGGCGGCGTCGAATACGGTCTGCGTTTTACCGTATCGGTCGCGAATATTAATGAAGAATACGCCGCTGTGGTCGCGCGCAGAATCGACCCATCCGGCTAAGGTAACAATTTCGCCCACATTAGCGGCGCGCAATTCGCCGCACGTTTTCGTTCGATACACTTCTCGATCCTCAATCTATAGCACGGTAAAATCCCGGCGAACGTCGCAACGTAACGCGCGCTCGACCGACTCTACTATATTGTAGGCAAAACGGCGTTTCTTTCTAGGGGAGAGACGCAACGCGCGACCTTTTTATAACCACGCGAACTTGCGCGCGAAAGTTGACAGCTTAAATAATACGCCCCTCTTTGCACGCTCTACGTCGGGCGCTATAATATCTCGCTAGCTCGCGCGAAACGCATTGCGATTCGTCGTCGCAACGAGCGGCGCGCGGAAAACTACGTTAAGGGAGACCGACCTGTATGGCAAAGAAAAAGACGTCGGGGGACGAGGAAGCCAAGCGTAAGAAGTCCGTAAAGGGCGAAGCGCGCGTGAAAAAGAGCGCGCCTGCCAATAAAGACGCGAACTTCCTCGACGACGAGGCAACCGCTGAAGAGTATGACGAGTCCAGGATACTAGTCGAGCAAGCGAAGGCGCAAGAGTTCATGCAAGAAGACGAGATCAACGCGAACTACGACGCGTTCGACCCGGCTATGGAACAAGCGAGCGCCGCGCAATTTGCAAAGAATCTCTATCCGGAACAATTCTTCTTCAGCGATATGTTCGGAGACGACGACGATCCCGAGGACGGAACTTTCGACGACGAGTTCGATCAAGAGTTCGAAAAACTACCAGACGCGGAATTCGAAGAGATCTTTCAAGACGAAGACGAGGACGGCGAGCCAGACGAAGACGAAATAGACGCGCTTGAAGACGAAGATTTCGATTCAATGAATTCCGAAGAAAATATCTACGAAGACGACGATATGTAAGACGCGTAAAAAGAGCCGAGCGCTGAAATGAGGTCAACGCTCGGCTCATAATGCGGTCGCTAGCTATACGCGCAAGAATCTATTGCGCGTCGATCGTTTCGACTGCGCTCGATTTATCTTTGGGCACGGAATGATCCGTGAGTTTCTCTTTAAATTTGCGCATCTGCTGTTCGACTTTGTCGATCGCCTGATCGAGGCATCCGAAGACGTCGTCCGACGAATAATCCGCCCGGAAGATCTTCTTGAGTTCCGTCGAAACAATGATTTCAACGCGCATCGCGTCGTTCTTTTCCGGCTCCACGACGACGTCGATCGCGCTAACGCGCTCGATAAAGCGTCCGAGCTTCGCTACTTTCTCTTCAATTCGCGCCTTATGGGCGTCCGAAAGCGAACATTTTCGCGCTTGAATTTGTATCTGCATATATCGAACTCCTTGTCTCCCCGATTGGGGACAGAAGAATAGGATCGCGCAACGACGCAAGTCGCGCAACGCTCCTCGTGCAAGTCGACCGAGCTCAGTCGCAACTTCGCTCGACAGACGTATTATATCACGTTAGTATGCGAAAATCGAGAATGGTTTCAACCTTTTTTTGCAAAAAGTCGATTCTCGCCGTTATTTCGAGTAAAAGACCTCGACCTCGAGCCCCGTTTTCTCGCGTACGACCGCCGCGCATTCGTCCATCGTCTCGTTGTCAAGAGGTCGCGCGTCGGGCTCGACCGGCTGGCGCGCAACCGTGTAAAGTTGCACGCCGCGAATACAACCGCCGCGCGCGAGCACGCTCGTCAGGCGCTCGCAGTATTCGTCGAGTTCGCGCGACGTCGGACGCGACCCTTGCCACGAGAAGAGCGCCGTCTGCACTTTAACGCCCCAACGTTGCGACGCGTACGAGATATTCTCGAAGATCGTCTCGAAGCTCACGCGCGTACGATTGACCGCGCGCAGTCGCGCGTCGTTCGGCGCGTCGAGTTTCGTCCAAATCTCGCCGTTCGCGTCCGCGAGCCGATCGAGCGCGTCCGCAACGTTCGGCGCGCGCAGACGCGTCGCGTTCGTAATCAGGACAAGCTTAAGCCGCTCGTAATCGAGCGCGCGGCGCGCGGCGACGAGACGATCGACAGCGGCGCCGAACTGCGGCGCGAGCGTCGGCTCGCCGTCCCCGCTGAACGCAAAGTCGCGCAATACGCGCTTCGGCTCCGGCGTCGTTGCGAAACGCGGGTGAGCGAAGAGCGCGCCGGAAAGCGTCGCGCGCGCGAGCGACGTCGCTTCCTGTTCGAGAACGTCGAGATCGAGCAAGTTAGAGGTAGCGTCGAGCGCGCGTCCTAGCACGTCGTCGCGCTCGTCGCACGCTTGCGCGCGCCGCTCTGAAACGGCGCGCGCTATTTCGCTCGAGCGTTCGTTACGCTGAACCTGACAGTATACGCAACGGAAATTGCACAACTTCGTCGGGCTCAAATTGACGCCGATCGAGACGCCGCGCGCGCGACGACTCACCGCCGGGTAGGCGTAGCGCAAGGTCTCAAACTGACTCGGGTGAAACTGCGTCGGCGCGAGCGCGTCGCCGCTCTGGCGGTCGTCGTGTGCCATTTCGTCTCCTACTGCGAGTTCCATGGTCTGTCGTCGTTCTCGTCTTCGTCGTCCTCGTCGTCGAGATTGAGCGGGATAACGACGTCGTTCAAGTCGGACTTTCGCGCGCTATCGTTGTCCTTAGCGGGCTCGACGGGCGCCGCCGGATCGGGACCGAGTATTTCAATGAGTCGATCGCGGTCGACTTCTTCCTCTTCGACGAGCGCGTTTGTCAGCGCTTCGAAGAGCTCGCGCTTCTCTAGTAGCAAATTGCGCGCCGTTTCGTCCGCTTCGCTCACAATTCGTTTAATTTCCGCGTCGATTAAACGCGCCGTCTCCTCGCTGTAAGGGCGCGACTCCGTCGTCATTTCACGACCAAGGAACGGGTGCGTCTCGGAGCCCGGGAACGAGACCGGTCCAAGTTTATCGCTCATACCCCAGCGCGAGACCATATCGCGCGCAAGTTCCGTCGCGCGTTGCAGGTCGTTCTCGACCCCCGACGTCGTCTCGCTATACATAATCTTTTCCGCCGCGCGACCGGCGAGCAGGTGGGCAAGGGACGCCCGCGCCTCGCTCGCGTCGTAGCTCAACTTGTCCTCGTCCGGCAGACTCCACGTTACGCCAAGCGCGCGACCGCGAGGAATAATCGTCACTTTGTGCACGCGATTACCGTTCGGAAGGAACCACCCGACGATCGCGTGCCCCGCTTCGTGACACGCCGTCTTGCGTTTATTCTCTTCGGAAATAAGTTCGTCGCGCTTAAGACCGAGCGCGATTTTCTCAAATGCGAAGTCGAAGTCGCTCGCTTCGACAAGCGACTTATTATTGCGCGTCGCCCAAAGCGTCGCTTCGTTCACGTAATTGCGAATATCTGCGCCCGTAAAGCCCGACGTCTGCTTCGCAAGCTTATCGACGTCCACGTCCTGCGAACACGGAACCTTGCGAAGGTATACGTCGAAGATTTCACGACGACCCTTCATTGAAGGACGACCGACCGTGATATGCCGGTCAAAACGACCGGGTCGCATGAGCGCAGGGTCGAGCACGTCCGGACGGTTCGTCGACGCCATGACCATAACGGAATCGTTCTGTTCAAATCCGTCCATTTCGCTCAAGATCTGATTCAGCGTCTGTTCGCGCTCGTCCTGACCGCCGCCGACCCCTGCGCCGCGCAAACGACCGACCGCGTCGATTTCGTCAATAAACAGAATCGAAGGCGCGTTCTCTTTCGCCGCCGCGAAAAGCTCGCGAACGCGACTCGCGCCGACCCCGACGAACATCTGAATGAATTCAGAACCGTTAATCGAAAAGAAAGGAACGTTCGCCTCGCCGGCGACCGCGCGCGCTAGCAACGTCTTACCCGTGCCGGGAGGTCCGAATAAGAGCGTTCCCTTCGGCACGCGCGCGCCCATGCGCGTGTACTTCGTCGGATTCTTTAAATAATCGACAATCTCGACAAGCTCCTGCTTGACCTGATCGACCCCCGCGACGTCGGCAAATGTTACGCGTTTATTCGAGCTAGGATCGTAACGCTTCGCCAAACTGCGCGCGACGCCGCCGCTGAGCAACTGATCGCGCGTATTACGGGCAAGCCGTGTAAAGAAGATGATAAAGACGACCGTTAGTACGAGGGACGCGATCATGAACCAGGTCGACGAGTCGGTCGCGGTCGACGCCGTATAGGATTCTAAATTCTCGCGCAATCGTTTGTCGAGCGACTGATCGTTATAGGCAAACGCGGGCGTTTCGCACGTGTACTTCTTAAAGAACGTGCGTCCGAACGGCTTGCCGGTTCGCGCGTCGACCATTTGCAGCGCGTCCTTGGAGTTCGCCGCAACGTTGGTAATAGGCGCGAGCGACCACCGCTGTTCGACGCGACGCTGGAGAGAGTACAACGCCAGGAGTTCGCGTCCGAGTTCTTTAATCTCCTCGGAATTGGAGTCAAGCGTAACTGGAACGGCTCGCTTTTTAAGAACGCCGCCGTCTTTGTTCGTAAGCTGAAGCTCGTTGTCGGAGGTTGGGGAAGCGTCGAGCGCGCGGATAAGCTTAACGCTGCGACCGTCGAGCTCTTGCTCAAGGGACGCCTCGAACTCCTTCGCGAGTTCCGGATGCTCCGCGTCGTAGCGACGCACGGCGGCGGCGAACTGCGCGCGACCGTCGGGTGAAAGCTCGACCCAATCGGCAAGCGTAGGAATTTCGCGAAATTCCCCGACGATGCGCGTTCCCTTAACGGACGCGGACGCCAATTGCTTCGCGTCGAGCGCGTTATTGAACGCGGTCCAGGTTATCTCCGACGATTTAGGAACGCCAAACGCCTGGTATCCGAAATATAGCGCCGCCGCGATCGCTAGTATCAGCACGACGCGCGGAAAGCGCGAGGGCGTGCTCGGACCTGCGGGCGGTTCGCCGCCGCCGTTCGGGCGCTCGGGCTCGGGTTCGGGCTCGCGTCTTTCGCGTTCTTTAAATTTGTCGGGAATCCGTTCGTACGTGTCGTCGCTTATTGGCGGCGCGTCGCGTTCATTGTCGCGTCGGCTCGCATAGGCTCGAACTGGTACCATTTCGCGGAAGAGACGTTCTAATCGCGCGCGTAAAATCATTAAAGGTTCCCTATATTATCTAATAATTGTCAATCATGGCGCGCAAGTTGCGCGCAACGCGCGGCTCGACGCCGCAGTGTGTCATTATACCGACAATTAAAAAAAATACTAGTTATCGCCGGACTCTTTTACAAAAGAGCGTCGCGCGCGCCGACCGTAGCGCGTCGTCGCCGTCCGCGCGCGACGTTATGCTAGCAAGTTAGCCGCCAAAAAGCGCCGCGCGTGAACTTTTAACGCCGCTTGCGTCATTTGCGCGTTACCGGTATAATACAGTAAGAAACCTGGCACGCGCGGCGCGCAAGACGAACTGCGGCGCCGCGCAAGATAAACGTTAGACAGAAAGCGCTACTATGGCTCAAGCTGAATCGACCGGCGGCGCGTTCATCGAACGCGTCGTTGTACGCGGCGCTCGCGCCCATAATTTAAAATCGGTTAACCTCGACATACCGTACTACAAGATTACAACCTTCTGTGGATTGAGCGGAAGCGGTAAGAGCAGTATGGCACTCGACGTTCTATACGCCGAAGGAAGGAGACGATACGTCGAATGCTTTGCGCCAAGCATACGCGCCAAGCTCGAAAAGATTGAGAAGCCCGACGTCGACTTCATCGAAGGAATTCCAGCCGCCGTCGCCGTAGCAAGCGCGCCGAACGCAAACGCCTCCAACGCGACGCTAGGCTCCGCGACCGAAGTCTCCGACTACCTAAGGATCCTCTTTGCAAAAGTTGGCGAACCGCACTGCCCAATATGCGGGAGAAAAACGCAACGCGGCGCGCCAAGCGAAATTTGCGACGAACTAGAAAAACTAGAAGGCGCGCGCGCTATGATTTGCTTCGCCCCGCCCACCCCGAAAATGCGTCGCGAAAGTATCGCTGATTTCGAACAAGAATGGCGCCAAAAGGGCTTCCATCGCATTATCGTCAACGGGCAAACCTTCGACCTCAACGACCCCGACGGCGTGCCGCTCGCAAGCTACCAGCAGGCGTTCTTCTTCGCGCACGCAGACGAGCAATTTTCGCAAGAGCAATATCTCCAAAGTAGCGGGCTGCAACTCCCGGGCTCGACCTTTACCAATCTTCCGCACAAATTCCGTCCCGACGCGGAGAGCGAAGACGACGCCTTCGACGACGCAAGCGAAACGCACAACGCAAGCGTGCTCATGCTCGACCCCGACGGCGACTACGCCAAAATCAAAGAGAAGTTGCGCAAACGTTACGACGTCGCGCGCCACACCGAGTCGACGCGCTTACTCTTCGTCGTCGATCGCGTCAAGCTCGGCAGTAGCGAGCGCGACCGGATAGCAAGCGCGATCGAAACGGCGTACGGACAAGTCGACTCGCAATGCTGGATACTCGTTCAGACCGACGAGCGCGCCGTTGAACCAGATCAAGACGCGTTCAGCAAGGTCGTAACGATCGACGGCAAGAAGTGGAAACTTGCCGGGTTCGGTCGTCGAACGCGTTGCAATAGTTGCGGGGTCGAATTTTCGCCCCTTGAACCGGGTCTTTTCAGCTATAGCAGCTCGATCGGCGCGTGCGACGTGTGCAACGGCAGCGGCAAGATCATGGCGTTCGACGAATCGCTCGTCTTTCCCGAGCCTAGTCGCACGTTGCGTCGCGGCGCGATCGCGCCTTGGAAGTCGGCGCCGTATCGTTCGCGATTCGATGAGTTGATCGAGAAGGCGGACGAACTTGGCGTCCGACTCGACGTTCCCTTTAATCAGCTCACGCGCGAAGAACGCAAGACGCTCTTCAACGGCTCCAAACGCGCTAACTTTGCCGGCTTAAACGGCTTCTTTAACGAACTTCTGGAAGAGAAGTACAAGATGCACATTCGCGCGTTCCTCGCGCGGTACCAGCGGTCGGTAGAATGCCTACTGTGCGGTGGCTCGAGACTCAAAAAAGAGGCGCTCTGCGTTAAGGTGCACGGCTATAACTATAACGACGTCATGTCGCGACCGCTCGCCGAATCGCGACGCGCGATAGAGAATATGCAATTCAACGCGAAAGAACTCGCGCGCGGCGAACTCGCTATTAAGCAGACGATCGCTAGAATGAAGTTTCTGGAGCAAGTCGGCGTCGGATACTTGGCGCTCAATCGCACAATGAAAACGCTCAGCGCCGGCGAACGACGACGCGCCGCGCTCGCAAAAGCGCTAGGCTCCGATCTCGTCAATATGCTCTACGTCCTCGACGAACCGACTAACGGATTGCACCCGAGCGACTGCGAACCGCTCGTCGAAGCGATCAAAAAGATTCGCGATCGCGGCAATACGCTCGTCGTCGTCGATCACAACACGAGCGTTTTAGAGGCGTCCGACCGCGTCGTCGAATTCGGTCCGGAAGCGGGCTCGAACGGCGGAAAAATCGTTTTCCAGGGAACGGAAAAGGAATTGGAAAAGAGCGGGACGATCACTGGCGAATATCTTGCGGGCGCGAGATACGCGTCGTCCTCGAAATTGCGTCCGATCGACGATCCCGATTATGCGTTGCAACTCTCGGGCGCGACAGGCTACAATCTGAAATTAGGGGACGTCGACGTCTCTTTCCCGCTGGGCGCGCTGTGTCTCGTAACGGGCGTTAGCGGCGCTGGTAAAAGCGCGCTCGTCCGCGAAACGCTCTATCCTGCGCTCTGCGACAAACTCGGACTCGACGCGCGCGAAATCGCCGAGCCGCTACCCTACTCGAGTCTCATCGGCGCAAAGTTGCTCGAAGAAGTCGCGTTCGTCGACCAGTCCCCGATAGGGCGCACGCCGCGTTCCAATCCGGTTACCTACATGAAGATTTTCGACGACGTCCGCGCGCTATACGCCGAGACGCCGGAAGCTAAGAACCGAGGATACAGCGCGGGATACTTCAGCTTTAACGTCGACGGCGGTCGTTGCGATCGTTGCAAAGGGGAAGGATATATCCAAACCGACATGCAGTTCCTCGCCGACCTCTACGCGCGATGCCCGAGTTGCGGCGGCAAACGCTATAAAGCGAGCGCGCTCGAACCGCTATACCGCACGAAGAACATCGCCGAGGCGCTCGATATGACGGCGCTCGAAGCCTTCGCGTTCTTCAGATCGTCCCCGAAGATTCAGATGAAGCTCAAGAAGATGATCGACGTCGGATTAGGCTATCTTAAACTTGGTCAGCCAGGCAACACGCTCTCGGGCGGCGAGTCGCAGCGTCTTAAACTCGCGGCGAAGCTCGCGTCGACGCGCAAGGGCAAATGCCTGTACATTCTCGACGAACCGACGAGCGGTCTGCACTTCGCGGACGTCGTGCGTCTTATCGATTGCTTTAACGATATCGTCGACGGCGGCTCGAGCGTAATAGCAATCGACCATAATCCCGCGCTTATAGCGGCTGCGGACTATGTAATCGACTTGGGACCAGGCGCCGGGGACGAGGGCGGACAAATTGTCGCGACCGGTCGTCCTGAAGAAATCGCGGCAAATCCAGATTCGGCAACCGGTCGTTATCTCGCGCGCACGCTTGCCAGTCGTCGGAAAGGGTAGCGAGCGTCTAAAGTAACGACATTTTCGCACGAATTGAGCGCCGCGACTTGTCGCGATAGTAAAACGTGGTATAATGACCGAATTGGCGCGCGGCGGAACGCATACGTTCAACCGCGTGAAACATGACGACACGCAAACGCGGCGACGCGTTTGGTTACGCTGGACGGTTATAATGAGAAACGTTATATCAATAAGAGTACAAAACGTGCCGGGCGTGCTCTCGCACGTCGCGGGTCTTCTCGCTTCTCGCGGGTATAATGTCGACAGTTTGACGGTCGGCGCGACGGACGATCCGAGGTTTTCGCGCATGACGATCGTTCTCGAGTGCGATCCTAAAATGATGACGCAGGTCGAACGTCAGCTCACGAAGCTCGTAACGGTCGTCGAGACGAAGAATCTCGCGGAGAGCGAGCACGTCGAACGCGATCTTGCGCTCATTCGAGTCGCCGTGTCGCCACAGGAGCGCTCCTCTGTTCTCGAGCTCG
Organism: uncultured Planctomycetota bacterium; assembly: GCA_900318195.1. Taxonomy (GTDB): domain Bacteria; phylum Planctomycetota; class Planctomycetia; order Pirellulales; family Thermoguttaceae; genus RUG369. The sequence continues at coordinate 832 of ONJR01000138.1, read as the reverse complement.
TTGAAATCTTCCGCGCGTCCGTAATCGACGTCGGGCAAAGGTCGTTGCTCGTCGAAATTTCGGGTCGCGGCTCGAAACTCGACGCCTTTATTAAGGCGCTCGCGCCCCATAGGATCGTGAGCGTTACGCGGTCAGGGTGCATTGCCGCGCCGCGCGGCGACGCCGAGCTCGACAGACAAGACGACCTACAATAGACCCCAACGCGCCGATCCGCGAACCGTTCGCTCAATCGGCGCTCTACATAATGAAAATTATAATACCCGCGCGCCCGCGATCGTATCGTCGCGGATCAACGCGCGTGCAAAACACACCTTTTTTAATGGAGTTTCGCAATGGCTGCGACAGTTTATTACGACAATGACGCGGATCTTTCTCTCCTGAAAGACAAGACGATCGCCATCCTGGGCTACGGCTCCCAAGGGCACGCGCACGCTCAAAACCTACGCGACAGCGGATGCAACGTCATCATTGGTCAGCGTCCGGGTTCTGACAATTACCGACTCGCGAAAGAAGCGGGCTTTGAGCCCCTCTCGCTCGAAGACGCCGTTAAGCAAGCCGACGTCGTCGTTCTCACGCTTCCCGACGAACTCCAAGCGAAGATTTTCCGCAATCAGATCCGTCCGAACCTCAAGCCGGACGCCATTATCCTCACGACGCACGGGTTCAACGTCCACTATGGTCTCTTCGATCTGCCGGAAGGCAATCGTGCGATCATGATCGCGCCGAAGGGTCCCGGACACCTCGTTCGCGCCGAATACCAAAAGGGCGGCGGCGTTCCGTGCCTCATCGCGCTCGACGACAAATGCGGCGATCGTGAAAAGGCGATCGGTCT
>ONJR01000084.1 GCA_900318195.1 uncultured Planctomycetota bacterium | reverse complement strand
TGCGTCTGGGACAATCGCGCGCCCGGTCGTATGAGCGTATGGGTTCGCCAGGCTGGTCTGGAAATGGGCGAGGGTAGCGCTGTTCGTAACGGCAAGTGGATCGACGACGCAGGCGCGCCGATTCTGTACAAGCCGCTCGACGAGTCGCTACTTACCGATTCCGTTCCAGAAGTCGCGGTCAACGGCGTCGAGTTCGACGCGTCCAATACGTCGGATCAGCTTTCTACGCTCGACTACGAGAATCAGGTAGAGAAGCCCTCTAGCTCCGCTAACAATGACATTCCGCGCGCCACTTGGTGGTCGCATAAGGGGACGAACGAGTGGTTTGAATATGAGTTCGCGACGCCTCGCAAGCTAACGAGCGCAACCGTCTACTGGTTCGACGACGAAGCGATCAAAGGCGGATGCCGCACGCCGCAGTCGTGGAAACTGACTTACTTCGACGCGAAAACAAAAGAATGGCGCGACGTCGAGACGAACGACGACTACGCCGTCGATAAGGATCGCGATATTACTGTGAACTTCAAGGAGATCGAAACGACGAAGATTCGTATCAACGCGCAACTGAAGCCAGACTATTCGGGCGGAATTCTCCGCTGGGTTGTTAAGTAGCGTGTCGCAAGGGTCGATCTAGTGTTTGCCGAAAGCGTTCTCCGCCGGGCGCGGGGAGCGCTTTCTTCGTAATGGCGCACGGCGCGCTTGACCTACGCGCTGGTAATGTGTATAATATCGCGCGCGTCGCGATTCGCGCTACGCGGTAATGACGATTAACGAATTGAAAGGAGCCGAACGGTATGTCGGAAACGGTCGATACGTATCAGGGAGAAATTAGAGTCGATTGGACAGAGTTTTGTCGTGCGATTTCATCTGCGCGCAACGTCGTCGTTTGCGGTCATATCCGTCCAGACGGCGACACGATCGGCTCGTGCCTTGCGATGAAGCGCGCGCTTGTCGCGCTTGGCAAACGAGTCCTCGCGATCAACGGTCAAGCGGTTCCTCCGACGCTACAATTCCTCGACGCGAATAATGAAATCCGTACGATCAGCACGCTCACGTCGGAAGAACGCGCGTTCATATCCTCCGCCGATCTCGTTATGTCGATCGACGTCAGCTCGTGGCAGCAGTTGGGCGAAGATGCGAGCGCGATTTTCCGGAACGCGACAGGAACAGTTGCGGTAATCGATCATCACGCGGTCGCGGACGAGATCGGGGACGTTCGTTGCGTCGAATCGCGCGCGGATTCCGCCGGCAGTATTGTCTTCGAGGCGTTGCGCGCGTTGGGAGTCGAGTTGACCGAAGAGATCGCGTTTCCGCTCTACGTTGCGATCTCGAGCGACACCGGCTGGTTCCGGTTTGGCGCGACGAAAGCGCGCACGTACGAGCGCGCGGCGCAGTTGGTCGCGGCTGGCGTTAAAGTCGACGAAGCGTACCGTCTCACGAACGAGCAGGAGTCGTTTGGTCGCTTCAAACTAATGGGCGCGGTCGCGACGAACAGTCGACGTTTTCTTGACGGCAAGGGGGTCTTTATGTCATTGAGCCAGGCGGACTTTAAGGCTGCTGGCGCGATACAGTCTGACGCAGAAGATCTCGTTAATATTCCGTTGTGCGTCGCCGGCATGGAAGTTGCGATTATTGCGATAGAGCAAGAGGACGGGTCGGTTAAGGCGAGCTTTCGTAGTCGTTGCGATTTAGACTGCTCGCAACTTGCGCGCGAGTTTGGAGGCGGCGGGCACAAGCGCGCGGCTGGCGCGTCGCCGTCGGGCGATCTTGAAACGGCGTCGCGCGCGCTGATCGCAAAGGCGACGGAATACTACAACGCTTTAGTATAACAGGTTTAAGTCAAGCGCGCGAGAGGTAGGGAGGTTGCGAATGCAAGTCAAGGCAATCTTAGGCGATATAACGAAATTCGAGGCGGACGCCATTGTGAATGCGGCGAACTGCACGTTGCTGGGCGGCGGCGGAGTCGACGGCGCGATTCATCGTGCGGCTGGTCCGAAACTACTGCTACATTGTATGACGCTGGGAGGATGCAAGACAGGCGAAGCCAAGATAACGCCTGGTTTTAGACTGCCGGCGAAATATATTATTCACACGCCCGGTCCGCGCTATCCGTCGATGAAGCCCGACGTTGCCGAGGAGAAACTCCATAATTGCTACTGGAACTCGCTTTCTCTTGCGGACCAGCATGAATGCCGTACGATTGCGTTTCCTTCGATCTCGACCGGAATTTATCGGTTTCCACTTGACCGCGCGGCTTCGATCGTTGCGGAAACGTTTGTAGAGTACGCTCAGACGCACGAAACTGGAATCGACGAAGTTACTATGGTTTGCTTCGATCAGACGACGTACGACGCATATTGTAACGCGTTTCATAGCGCGGGATTATAACGTGTCGAAGCGGAACGCGATTTCATCCCGCGCCGCCGACGTCTAGCGCGACTTTTTGCCTGTCAGCAACTTGCCGAATTGTGGCTGCCTGAAAGAGCAGGAAACAAAGCTCGAGACGCGCGGCGTTCGCGAACGCGGTCAAGCGATCTAAAGCTTGCAGGCATTAGAAGTCATTTCATAACTGCCCCCGATTCATTATCTCGATTGATCTTGACTGTCGCCGCTAAATTACGTAATCTATCCTCCCTTCGAAGGAGGACAGATTATGAAAAAACGCGTATACATATCAGGGCGTTGTTGAATAATGTTGTTAAGGGCTTATTCGGAAATAGCAGTTGCATATCTGCAAGGATTTTCCCCAAGTAATAAGCCCTAATGCCATTTTTAGCAGTCCTTCAAAAGACTCCTTTGTCTTTTCATAGTTGCCAGATAGTTTACGAAATCTTTATATCCATGAATGAAATGACTCGACAACCTATCTACGAGCGGTAAAATTCGATTCTTCAATTATCTTCTTTTCATCTCCTCTTGATCTAATGTGAGGGATGTACCCAAACTTTCTAGCCGTTTCTTCTTTACCAACGAACCCTGCGTCCAAACAAAGGTTGAAGACGCGACGACGT
>ONJR01000022.1 GCA_900318195.1 uncultured Planctomycetota bacterium | reverse complement strand
TCGTCGCTCGCCGTGTTGTCAACGTCGAGCACAACCAATCTGGCGCATGATTTTTCAGCGAGCGCCAGATACTTCTTTGTCGCCGCGCTACCCGTTACGAGCGCGGCGCGCAACAGCGTCGCAATCGACAACCATGCGGCAATGCGTGGACGAGATCTATCGTTCGACACAGCGAAGAACGACTCGAAGACAACGGTAAACAGTCCGAGCGAACGCGAACCAAGCAACGCGTCGTCAAGCAGAGCGCCGCTCGCTAAATAACGCGCCTTCGCGTACGAAGACAAAAGGAGCGTCAAAACGACGACAGCCCGGAGCAGACTCCATACCGGCGAGCGCTGTTTGGCGGATACGCCAAAAATGAACTCGGTCATCAATCGTTCTCCTAATGTCGACTGTCGGACTGTATCGTTTAAGTCTGCAAAGCGGCGCCGCTTTCAAAGGTTGTTCGTCAAACATTGTAAAAACCAAGGGGCGTAACGACCAGTTTTCACTGGTCGCTCATCTGGAACGTCCGTAGAGGACGCTTCATCACCCAAGTTCTATCCGGATTGTAACGTCTTTCATTATGACTTCAACCACATTTTACCCCAAAAACTTATTTTTACGACAATATCAAAACTCATTCGTTATTTTGCGACTCAGATCATTCTTTTCAAGATGACGATTCAGTAAAAGAACGATACAAGTTAGAGTCGGTAACTGACGTGGAGCGATTCTCTATTCAGACGAGCGCGCTGTTCTTTTCGCCCGCGCCAAGCGAACCGTCTCACCCGACATGATACGCTTGTTTGTCGGCTGAAGTCGCATATTCTACTCGGCGCCCGGTCTTCTTGATAATGCGATCGTCTCCAGAGCGCGTTCTGAGACCTGGCGCGATAAGCAAGTAGTGCGAGCTTCCCTCGGCACGATAATCAGCGCCGAAGTCGCTTGCATAAACATCAACGTCTGGGACACAGCGCACAACCAATCCGCTACGCCGTTCGAAGAGAAAGCGGCGCCGCTTTTGGCGTGAAGTAGCGAAGAAAATATGTTTTTTTGCCACTCGACGAGAAATTTCGTTGCAATCGACGATCACGGCGCTATACTGATCCTGACAGACGCCGTGAAGAGCGACGTCTCATGCAATATTAACTCTATATGACAGTCGGTTCGAGCGCGAGTCGGCTGTAAGGAGGAGAATAATGACGTCGTTTAGGTTTAACAGCTCGGCAAGTCGCAAGGGCGGTTTTACGCTCGTCGAATTGCTCGTCGTGATTGCTATTATTGGTATCTTAATTGGTCTTCTACTACCGGCGGTGCAGGCGGCGCGCGAAGCGGCGCGAAGAATGCAATGCGCCAACAATTTCAAACAACTCGGACTCGCGCTGCTCAACTACGCGGACGCCAATCGGGACACGTTCCCGGCTGGAAGTTGCTATTATCTTGGATTCGATCAGAATATCGGGACGGTGAACTGCCCCGTCAACGGTGGAATTATCTTTCTGCTGCCCTTTATGGAACAGAACAGTCTGTATACGGAATACACGACGTGGGCGCGTAAATCGAACGAAGATCGTTCGCTCACGAGCGGGTGGGGCACGCCTTGGGATCTCGCGCAGGCGAATCGGGACCACTGGTACGGTCAAAAGATTTCGCCGTTGATCTGTCCTTCGGACGGCAACGGCGGGATATTTGAAGCGGTCACGGGCTCTTCCGCGACGAATATTTACTACTGCGCAGGGGACGCGATGTGGACGTTCGCGCGTCGCGCGGATCAGGAGTGGACGAACCGTTCGAATATCGGACCGCGCGCGTTCTGGCAGCGTGAAGTCTGGAAGAAGATGGCGGCGATTACGGACGGCACGTCGAATACGATTTCGTTGAGCGAATGCGTCGTTCCCACCACGCGCGACACGAACGTCGTTAAGCAGGGCGCGATCGCGGCGTATCAACCGCACGACGGCGAGGGACGTCCGCAGTTGTGCCTCGACAACGCGTACGCGGCTGATCGTCTCACCGTTAAGAACCCTTGCAAATCGCTGTGGCGCGGTCGCATTTGGTCGAACGGACGAGCGGCGGAAGCGTGGTTTACTTGCACGTTGCCGCCGAACTCGGTCTCGTGCGTCGCAGGTTCTTTCAACAGTCACGAGTGGGGCAGTTTTGCGCCGACGAGCTATCATAGCGGCGGCGTGAACGTTGTTCGAGTCGACGGGTCGGTCGCCTTTGTTTCGGATACGATCGACACGGGCAATCTTTCAGCGGCGCAGGTAACGAGCGGCAAGAGCCCATACGGGGTCTGGGGCGCGATGGGTTCGATTAACGGCGGCGAGGCGCTCAGTAATCTGTAATCGAGGCGAGGTACAATGACGATTAAAAGGACGCTATTTTTCGCGCTCAGTCTGATGTGCGCGGCGACGATATTTTCGGGGTGCGGTCGTAAGACGCCGGCGGGTATGCCGAAGCTGTACCCGTGCTCGATTGAGATCATCCAAGACGGTAAGCCGCTCGGCGACGCGACGGTTACGCTCGCGACGGAGGAACACACTTGGGCGGTTAGCGGTTCGACGGACGCGTCCGGGGTCGCGAAGATTTTTACGCACGGCACGTATCCCGGCGCGCCGCTCGGCAAGTACACGGTCGTGGTGAGCAAGCAGATCGTTGAGGAACCAGAGCAGACGCAGGTTTCGGCGAGTATGGTCGTTAGCGGCGGCACGGCGTACAATTTAGTCGCGCCCGAGTTCGGCTCGCGGGACACGTCCCCGTTGACGCTTGAAATTAAGGGTAAGACGAAAGAGTCGTTCGACGTCGGCGAGTCGATTCGCGAGGAGGTTAAGGCGATCTAATCGCTGGTTAGGCTAGTGGCGCGTCGCGCTTAACGAGAGCGGCGCCGTTTGGCAGTATCTCGCGCCATAATCAAGCGCTCCGCGCGTACGAGAGTTCGTTTTCTCGTCGCGCGGAGCGCTTTTGTGCGTTTTGGACAAAAAATCCGGCGCTCGAACAGAGTCCACAGCGCCGGACTATTCCCCCCCTGGGAACGTACGATTGTCGGAGAGTCGTCACCCAACTCCGACGTATAGGAGTTATGCCGCATTTTCAGCGTTAAGGCAGTCGTTTCTGATCGCGCGTTGCGTCCATGCTAGGCGCTCTCTTCCGCAGGCTTGAGCGTTTTCCGCTTCCTTCTCCCTTACGTTTATTATTATCGGCGCTGGTTGCGCTGTTCTTTATTGCTTGCGCGGATTTTTTCAAAAAAAGTTTTTATGTCGTCCGGGTTGAATCGCGGCGTTGTGCTAGTAAACGCTATTTGACGCGCTAACGGGAATATTCGCGTCGTGTTGTCGGTACTGAAAATTGCGTTAAAAAAAGCGCGCCGGTCGCACTTGACCAGCGCGCGGCGCGCTTGAACGATTCGTGGTCGACTCGTTCGAATGAGAGCTACCGAGTACTATGCGGCGGTCGCCAAAAGACAACCCATCCACCATCGACGCTTACGTCTTGTCATTGCAACGCTCCTTCCGTCCGAGTCATCGATCATATCCGCGAGGGGAGTTTCGGCGTATGATCTGGGGTAATATGGTAATCTGCGCGTCCTGGGAATCCCAGGCGTTTCCCTTAACAAGCGTCAAATATATCACTGTTCCCAAAGTCGGCAAGGGGGACGGTCAACAATTTTCGTCAAATTTGCATTTTTGTGCGCATTGTCTTCAGCGCGTTACTAAAGCTATGTTGTGCGCGCAATAAGAAACCGGCGAGCCCAGGACGTTGCCGCGGACTCGCCGGTTGAATTAGAGAGACTGGAGGAAATACGTCGAATTAGAAGACGTCAACGTGGAAGTGATGACCTTCGTGATAGCGACGCGGCATTGGATAGTAGTTCTGATAACCAGGATGATACTTCGGAACGCCCATGTTCGGCGTGTCAGAGAAATTGTGCGGGTAATACGCATAGGGATAGTAACGGAATCGCGCCCAGTCTTGCAGTGATCCGTTCGGGTTAGCAAAGGGCGAGGCTTCTACGATCGGACGATCGGCGGCGATGCGATCTCTAATGCGCGCGCCTGGCGCCGGCATGGGGACGCCGGGACGCGGGATACCGACGAAGCCTCGTCCACCGAACCCGACGACTCCGCCTTGGCATTCGTCGCACGCTTCGCACGGTTGCCCGGGAACCGCCTGGGTCGCGGCGGCAGGGGCCTGGAATGCGTTGGCGGCGGCGTCGGTCGCTACTTGCGCCGGCGCGACCTGTTGCGCCGGCGCGACCTGTTGAGTCGCGCTCGGCTGATAAGCGCTCGCGACTTCCTGCGCGCACGCGTTCGAGATGAATCCGATCGTCGCGCCAATAACAAGACCGCAGATTAAATTCGTTTTCATTAGGATTCTCCTTAGTGAGTCTGCCGCGCGGTAGCGCAGCGCATGCGTCGACGAAACACTCATGCGCAGCCTTCGCGGCATGACTCAGGTTTCAATCGAACGTTGACGAGCGCGTTCCAGTACGCCGGAACGGCTATCGCGATTTTATCTAAACGCCCAGTTTAACACGTTCTTTGTTTAAACTTTCAGGCTTGCCTATTTTAATATTATTTTCGGACAGACCGTGGAAAATAATTCGGAAAAAGACTCGCTCTTGCATTGAAATTTTTCATGAGCTTCCAAAAATCGAAAAAGACGTTATAATGCAAACTCCAGACGGCGGTCGCTTGAGTCATTTTAGTAGAAGGAGGAGTCGATGTTTTCCGTTGCGCGAGAGTTTTCTTTTTCCTATGGTCATCGACTGTATCATTACGAGGGCAAGTGCCAACGTCTACACGGGCACAACGCGCGCGTTCGCGTGGAAGTGGCCGCCGTCGACGCGACCCTCAACGACCAGGGAATGGCGCTCGACTTCGTTAAACTCAAGGAGACGCTAGGACGATGGCTCGACGACGAACTCGACCATCGCGTATTCCTATCGAGCGAGGATCCGCTCGTCAAGATTCTCGTCGACGCCGGGGATCCGCCGATATGTTTCGACGGCAACCCGACGGCGGAAGCGTTCGCGAAACGAATATACGATCGCGCGCGCGAAGAAGGACTCAACGTCGTTCGCGTCGATTTTTGGGAAACCGATAAATGCCGCGCGACCTATTCGCGCTAACTTGTAAGAGACCTATTGCAGGCGAAATCATGAGTATTCAGAATATAACGTGCATCGTGTGTCCGCGAGGATGTCGGCTAGAAGTCGATCCTGAGCGCGGAGAAGTTAAGGGGAATAGTTGTCCGCGAGGACGCGAGCACGGACTCGCCGAAGCGACTAACCCGACACGCACGCTAACGACGACGGTGCGCGTCGTCGACGAGAACGGCGCGACGATCGAACTCGCGCCCGCGCGCACCGCCGCCCCGATTCCAAAAGGACTCCTCTTCGACGCAATGAAGGCGATTAACGACGTCAGCTTGACTAAGCCCGTGCGGCGCGGAGACACGATTATCTCGAATTTACTCAATACCGGCGTGGCGGTTATCGCGACGCGCGATTTACTATAGTCTTAACGAATTCGCGCCGCGACGCGCGAACTTTGCGCGCGCATTACATTGCCGCGCGTACGAATCGTCGCGCTAGAAAGGACTGGCGTTATTATGAAGAGTAGCAAACGGGTTGTCGTCATCCCCGACGGATTTGCCGACGAGCCGATCGCGTCGTTAGGCGGACGCACGCCAATGCAAGCGGCGCATACCCCTACGCTTGACGCGTGGGCGCCGCGCGCGGCGCAAGGTCGATCGCACAACGTGCCGGAAACGCTCGCGCCCGGCTCTGACGTCGCAACGCTCGCGCTACTGGGCTACGACCCACTGGAATGCTATACCGGTCGCGCGCCCCTCGAAGCGGCGGCGCAGGGAATCGAGCTCGGACCCGACGACTGGGCGTTCCGTTGTAACTTGACGAATATCCAGAACGGCGTCATGTCGAGTTTTACCGCCGGGCATATTTCGACGTCGGACGCGACCTCTATTCTCGCGGATCTTCAGCGCGAGGTCGCGCCGCAATGGTCGACGCTCGCGCCCGAATGCGGCGGAACCGTCGAATTCGTGCCGGGCGTGAGCTATCGTAATCTCGCGATCTTTCGTCCCGACTCTCCCGCGCGTCCGTTTCCATTCGACGCGACGACGGTTACGTACCCACCGCACGACTACAGCGATCAACCGATAGCGGACGCGCTGCCGCGCGGCGCAGGTTCGGTCTACGTTCGCCGTCTCATGGACGCGTGCGCGGACGCGTTGCGCTCGAACGCGACGAACGCGGCGCGTATTGCGCGCGGCGAGCTTGCGGCGACTCACTGCTGGCTCTGGGGTCAGGGTAAACGTCCTAGCGTTCGCTCTTTTAGCGAGACGTACGAGTGGGGCGCCGGCGCTATGATTACGGCGGTCGATCTCCTTAGGGGCATAGCGTCTAATCTCGGGTGGGACGTAATCTCGGTTCCCGGCGCGACGGGCTACGTCGATACGAACTTCGCGGGCAAAGGCGAGTACGCTGCGCGCGCGCTCGACGATTACGACATAGTCGTCGTGCATATCGAAGCGCCTGACGAATCCGGACACGAGGGCTCGGTCGAGAAGAAGATCGCGTCTTTGGAAGCGATCGATCGCGAGACGCTGCCGCCGATTCTTGATAAGTTGCAGAGTTACGACAATTGGCGTTTGCTCGTATCGCCGGATCACCCGACGCCGATTTCCATTAAGACGCATTCTCGCGGTTTTGTTCCGTGGATGATAGTCGGCTCGGACGTTTCCGGGGACGGTTTCGTTACGTACGACGAGAGCGCGGGCGCGCAATCGCGTCGTTATTACCCTCAGGGTCAAGATTTAATGTCGCTGTTTTTACGAGGAGACTTGTCATGAAACATCACGCGTTCCTTTGCGCGTCCCTTTTATTCGCGACCTTATGCGTCGCGCCGCTCTCAAGCTTTGGCGACGACGCTAAGAAAGAGAAACCGGCTTACGATCCTTTCGCAGAGTCAGAAGCGGACGACGCGAAATATGAGTGGACGTATCTTTTCGACGGTAAGACGCTCGATAACTGGATCGATCTTAAAGACGGCGGCGACGAGGCGGTTAAGGTTAAAGACGGCGCGCTCCGCCTCGGTATGGGACCGTCGACGACCTCGATTCGGTTCGATTCCGAGAAGTCTGGAATTGAGATTCCCACGACGGACTACGAGATCGAATATATTGCGAAGCGTTACGACGGCACGGATTTCTTCGCCGCAATGACGTTCCCGATCGGCGACGCCTACGTAACGTTCGTGAACGGCGGCTGGGGCGGTTGCGTCGCCGGTATCTCGAACGTCGACGATATGGACGCGTCGGAGAATTCAACGTCGTCGTTCTATAATTTCAAGACGGGCGAATGGTACCGTTTCCGCGTGCAGGTCTCGGCGAAGACGGTGCGCGTGTGGGTGAACGACGAGGCGATCGTCGATTATCCTATTGTCGGACACACGTTGCGCACGCGGTTTGAGGTCGAGCGTTGCAAGCCTTTGGGGTTTGCGAGTTGGGTCAGCACGGGCTTAATTAAGAAAATTCGTCTGCGTCGTTTGAGCGCAGAGGAAGTCGCGGAGATGGACAAGCGCGCCGAAGAGCACGCGAAGTTCTTCAACTTTAGCGAATAGATTTGTCTTGGTAGACGTATTTCAACACGCGCGCGGTTACGTTGTGATCGCGCGCGCGTTTCTTTCGTTCTTTCTTTTGCGTCGACGTTATACAAGCGCTTCGAGTTCCGGATCGTTTGGGAAGAAGTTCGCGATTTCCCGCTTAGCGGCTTCCGGCGAGTCGGACGCGTGTACGAGATTCTCGGTGTACAGAATTCCGTAGTCTCCTCGAATCGTACCCGGTTCCGCGCGCGCGGAGTCGGTCGCGCCGACGAGTCTGCGCACAACGTTGATCGCGTCGCGCCCTTGCCAAACGGTCGCGAGCGCCGGACCGCGCGTTATGAACGCTTCTATTTCGCCGTAGAACGGTTTGTCGAGTAGGTGCGCGTAGTGCCGAGCGGCGAGTTCGACCGAGACGTTGCGTAATTCTGCGCGCAGTAGTTTTAGTCCTTTGCGTTCGAGCCGCTTGATAATTTCGCCCACGAGCGCGCGTTCGATCGCGTCCGGCTTGAGCATAACGAAAGTGATCGTCTCGCGCTCGACTGTTTTCTCTTGATTTTGATCTGATTTCACGTCGTCTTCTCCTCTCTTGATCTATCGCGCTCGTACGGCGCGCTTCCCGCCTCAATTATAAGAGGTCGCGCGCTTTTGACCAGCGGTAGGTAAAAAGCGAAAAGCGCTCTTGACGCGCCGCCGCTCTTTTGGTTATAGTGGCTCTTGGGCGCGCGCGGTGCGCGCTTGAGTTAGGGATATAACGCGCGCGAGCGCGAGCAACACGTGGAAAGACGGAACATGAACGGTTTGAAGAAAATTCTTTTGTGCGCGGCGGCTATGTTGACCGTTTCGGGTACGACGCTGGATGTAACGTACGGTCAGGACGCGGCAACGACGGCGGCGCGCAAGGTCGCCAGTCGCGTGGCGAACGAGAATCCCATACGGCAGGAGGCGAAACGATTGTATCCGGACGTCGTTGCGGAAGTGAACGGCGAAAAGATCACGCTCGACCAGCTCAAGGCAGAAACGTTGCAAGCGCACGGTCAGGACGTTCTGTCCCGTATTTTGAACCGCGCGCTCGTGCTCGCCGAGTGCAAGCGTCAGGGACTTGCGATCACGCGCGCGGACGTCGACGCGGAAATCGATCGTTTGGCGAAATCTTTCCGACTAACGCGCGCGCAGTATCTCGAGGTCGTTGAGAAGGACTCCTCGATGAATTATCAGGAGTACGCCGAAGAGGTCGTGTGGCCGCGCCTCGCGCTAGAAGCGCTCGTCGCCGATAAAATCGCGCTTACCCCGGAAGAACTGGAAGCGGCGTATCTCAAGAATTACGGACCCTCGGTAGGGTTGCAAATGATCGTCTGCGATTCGCGCGAGAAGGCGGAAGAGTTGCGCAATCGTATCGTAACGCAAGGCGAGGATTTCGGCGCCGTTGCGAAGGACGAGTCGCTCGACGTTATGACCGCCTCGAATAAAGGTCGTATGCAGCCGATCTTTCACGGCACGCTCGCCGATAAGAATATGGAAGATCTTCTTTTTGCGCTTGAAGTCGGCGAGATTTCCGCTGTCATCGGACCCTACGGTCCTCAAAATCAGTTCGTCGTCTTCCGTTGCGAAAACAAGTACGACTCCGTCGTTCCGGAAGATAAAATCAACGAAATTAAGGAACGCCTTCAAGTTCAAGCGAAAGCCGGCAAGCTCAAGGGCGCGGCGAACGAACTCTTTGAACGACTAGGACGTGAAGCGAAGGTCGTCAACGTCATTGGCGACCCTGAGCTTAGCAAGCAGTATCCTAACGTCGCCGCTATGATCGACGGCAAGCCGATCTTCCTCGACGCGGTCGTCGAGATGTGCCTGAAGCTGTACGCGGAACAGGACTTGGCTTCCATGGTTTCGATCGCGCTGATTCGTCAGGAGTGCAAGAAGGTCGGATTGACCGTTTCGGATCAGGACGTCGCGACCGATATCTGGATTCGCGCCGCCGAGTCGACGCAGCCGTTGGAAGACGGATCGCCGAACGTTAAGGAGTATCTGCGCGCCGAAGTCGCGAAGTACAACGTGCCGGAAGATTACTATAAACGCGCGATCGTCTGGCCCGGCGTCGCGTTGCGCAAACTGTCAGAAGGACTCGTTAAGATTACGGACGAAGAGATTCAGAAGAGCTTTGAAGCTAATTTCGGCGAGAAGGTTCAGTGCCTTGGCATTGTGCTCAACGACGAGCGACGCGCGCGCGACGTATGGCAGAAGGCGCGGACTTTACCGAGTCAAGAGAAGCGCGCGCCGGAAGAAGTTTTCGGCGAACTCGCGGCGACCTATTCCGTCGAGCCGGACGGCAAGCAGATGCGCGGACGTATTGCCCCGATCGTTCGCAACGGCGGGTTCCCGGAATTGGAAGACGAAGCGTTCGCGCTTAAGCCCGGCGAGCTCTCGCAAGTGATTCAAGTTGACGCGTCCACTTACGTTATTCTATACTGCCAAGAGATCATTCCCGCGCGTGAAGTTCAACTTGCCGACGTGCGCGATCAGATCGTTTCGCAGTTGCGCAAGATGCGCGAGGTTACGGCGGCGAGCGAATTCTATAGCGCGGTCGTTCAGCGATCGACGGTCGTCGATAATCTGTCGGGTCAAGTGGTAACGCCGCGCCAAGCGCAGCGCGAGCCGGCTCTGACGGCGACCCCCGCGCCTGCCGCCGTCCGGCGCTAGTCGTTCTGTTCCGTCTTCGTATAGTAGCGCGTCGTCCCTCGTCGTAGCGCCTAGCGCGCGTCGAGCCTTCCCCAACGACGCGCGCTTTTGATTCTTGTTACGGATTCGATTCCTTACCGTCGACCTCTTGGATAAAGACGTGTTTGGGTTCGGGTCCGTTGTTTTTGACCGTGCCCGTAAAGAGCTCGGTTACGTACAGCTTCTCTTCCTTCGGCGTTTCCGGCAGTCTGAAGGAGTCGCCTTTCTGCAGAATAACGCGGTCGTCTTGCAATTCCCCTAGACGATCGGTACCAGCGACCTGGGCGGGAAACCAGTGTCCTTTCTTATTGGGATCGACTAGATAGAATTCCGCCCAGCAGTGTCCCGGCACGCGCACGAGTCTTGCGGGCACGTCGATAGCGCGGCACATCGCAATGAATAGCGCGGACATATCTTCGCAGTCTCCGTCGCGCGTCTTGAGCGCGTCGAGCGCGCCGCGCATCTGCTTTTCGATCTGGGTCTCTTTGTACTGAATGTTCGTGCGCACGTACGCGAGAATCGCGTCGACTTTTTCCCACGCGTACTTGTAGTCTTGCGTGCACTCCTTCGCGAGAGTCTTAACAGTTCGCGAGCCGGACTGCATATACTTGCCGTCTTTGAGGTAACGCTTAACGTCGTAGGGAACCGATTTTGGAATTTCGTAGACGGTCGTATTGTCAGGGGGCGTCATGGGATAGCGAACGACTTCGAAGAGCGCGGTTGCTTCGACCCCGTTGCCCTCCTTGAGTTCGCGCAATTTAAAGACGAGTTGTCGCGCGCCGCCTTCTTTGAGATTGCGATAGTCGACCCGACCTTTGGCAGGGAAATCTTCCGCGAGCGTGCGCACCTTCTGCTCAGGGAACTCCATTGGCACCGGCGCCGTTCCCAGCACGTCGACGCAGGTTCCTCCGAGTTGCGCTTGAAAGATCATTCCGGCGCGGTATTTGTGCGAGACGGGCTTGCCAAATTTCGGACCGAACTCGCTTGTCTTATTGACGTCGTTTGGCTCGTCGTCGATTTTTTCGCCGCTTTTCGGCGCGATTCTGTGATCCTGACTTTGCGGGTTCGCGGCGTTGCGCGACGTCTGCCGTTCGCGCGCGTCGTTAGCGTTTTCGGGGCTAGGTTGCGCGCCGATTTTTTCCGATTGCCCCTTGCGCGCGTCGACCTCTTTCGCGTCGACTTTCGACGCTTGGTTCGTCGGCTTAGATTGCGCCGATTGCGACGCGTTCTCTTGTAACGGCTCGATTTCCGGCTCTTCGGGCGGGTTAGTCTGCGCGGCGCGCATCTTGCCGAACGAGGTCTGGGCGCGCGCGTCGGCGTCGCACGAAATCGCGAGCGCGACGATAGCAATCGTCGCCGTTATTTTCATCGCGAGCATCGTCAATTGTATTTTCATCTTGGTTCCTCGTGTCTAACCGAAGTTCACGTTTTTCGCGCGTTTTGCGCGACCTTTGCGCAACGCTCTCGAGGATATTTTACCTAGAACGCGCTTTTTTGGTCTTGTTATTCTTGACGCCATTTTCTTTTTTTCGTACTATTGCGGCGTTTTCCGCCATTTGTGCGGGTCGCGTGCGGTCTGACGCGTATGTGCGGAAAATAGCGAAAATTTAGTGGAGAGACGTGGCGTCGGTAATTTTACCGCTATAATATTAGGCAACGTTTCCGCCGACGCGCAAGCTCTCCGACGAAAACCTTGTAACGCGGTTCGACGCGGAGTCGAGCCGCTAGTAAGAGGCGCGCCGCCTGAAATTTCGTTCAGACGACGCGCTGTGGATGGTTTCTTCATCAGAAGGAATGGAAAAATGAAGAAATTTTTGGTCGACGATACGGAATATTACGCGCGCGCCGAAGGGGACGGACCCATTATGCTCTTTGCGCACGGCTTTCCGTTCGATTCGCGACTCTTTGCCCCCGTCGTCGAGCGACTGCGCTCGCGGTTCTTCTGCGTTGTGCCCGACTTGAGAGGCTTCGGCATGACGAAACTTGGCGCGAACGGACATAATCCTAACGGTTTGCCGCGCGTTAAAATGGGACGTTACGCCGACGATCTCGCTATTCTCGTGTCCGAGATCGCGTGCCAACGTCGTCAGAAGAACGCGAAGATCATTCTTTGCGGGCTTTCGATGGGCGGATATATTGCGTTGGCGTTTGCGCGTCGCCGTCCTGAACGTCTCGCCGGCGTCGTCTTTTGCGACTCGAACGCGGTTCAGGACTCGCCGGAAAAAGCGACGGAACGAAGGCTGCTCGCCGATACGATAACGTCCCTGCAGATTCCGACGCTCGCCGACGAGATGATTCCGAACCTCGTCGCCCCGGAAACCCCGATTAAACAGCCCGACGTTGTGGCAAATCTACGCGACATAATCGCCAGCCAGTCCCCGGAAGCGATCGCTGCCGGCGCGCGCGGAATGGCGAAACGCTCCGATTCCACCGAAACGCTCGGTCAACTAGCCGCGCCGACTCTTGTGCTAGGCGGCGAATTTGATAAACTGTCGACCCCGGAATCGCTCGATGCGATCGCGGCTCAGATTCCCGACGCGACGCGCGCGACGATTCCGCATGCTGGGCACGTGCCGCCCCTTGAGAATCCGGACGCGTTCGTCGACGCTATTCTCAAATGGTACGACGCTAAAGTTCAATATGCGGGCTAATATCGCCGCTAACACTCTGCCGCGCGTCCTCCGCGCACGAAGGGGCAAGTCTTGAATTTATTCGACGAATTACAATCCGACGTTCCAGCGTCCGACCCTCAACCGGACGCTAGCGCGCCGTCGCGCGAATCGTCTTCTTTGCAGCCGAAAGCTGGCGCGAAACCTCGCAAACGCGCGGACGCCGCGTCGATGGCAAAGGCGCAGAAGGAAATCTCTGTGAGCGAATTCTTCGCGAAGAATCGCCATCTGTTGGGGTTCGACAATCCGCGCAAAGCGCTCCTCACGACGGTCAAAGAGGCGGTAGACAATTCGCTCGACGCTTGCGAAGAAGCAGGAATACTGCCGGAAATTTGGGTCAAAATCGATCGAGTTGCGGAGAATCGGTTTCGCGTGAGCGTTCAGGACGCCGGACCCGGAATCGAACCGCGACAGATTCCGCTTATCTACGGGAAACTGCTATACGGTTCAAAATTTCACCGTCTGAGAATGAGTCGCGGGCAGCAGGGAATCGGAATTAGCGCG
The DNA here is from genome assembly GCA_900318195.1 of uncultured Planctomycetota bacterium. Taxonomy (GTDB): domain Bacteria; phylum Planctomycetota; class Planctomycetia; order Pirellulales; family Thermoguttaceae; genus RUG369. The sequence continues at coordinate 22,673 of ONJR01000022.1, read as the reverse complement.
GCGGGAATGTACGGTCTGCTTACTACCGGTAAGCCGCTGGAAGTTCTGTCAAAGACCTCCGTTCGACGCCCGATTACCTACTACGTCGTACGAATCGACTCAAAGACCAATACGCCAGAGGTTCTCAACGGCGACGGCGACGGCGAGAAGATTCCCGCAAACGACGAAGGACGAGCGCTGCTCGCGGAACGCGCGCTCGATTGGGTCGACGTCGTGAGCGGCACGCGCGTTACAATCGAGCTGGAAGCGAAATATCAACGCGGACGAGGCAGCGTCGACGAGTACCTCGAACAGACCGCGCTCGCTAACCCGCACGCAACGTTTCATTACGTCGACCCGGACGGAAAGTACGTGCAGTACGAAGCGTCCGTCTCCGAGTTGCCGCCGGAACCGATCGAAATTCAGCCGCATCCTTACGGAGTCGAGCTCGGAAAACTGCTCGAAATGACGCGCGAAACGAATAAGAGTTCGATGCGCAAATTCCTCACCGAATCCTTCTGCCGCGTCTCGCCCGCGATTGCAAACGCGATTTGCGAGAAAGCGGGAGTCTCGAACCGCGCGAATCCGAAAACGCTCGATCGCGAGACCGTCGCCAAGGTTTTTGACGCGATCTCAGCGACGAAGATTCCGGCGCCCTCATGCGACTGCGTCGTACCGATCGGCGAGAGCAATATTCTCGCCGGACTGCGCAAGATCGTGCCCGGCGAATTTTTCGTCGCGGCGACGCGTCCGCCAGCTGTATATCGCGGCAATCCGTTTCAGGTCGAAGTCGGACTAGCGTACGGCGGCGGTCCCTCGATTCAGAAGATCACGCGCGAAAGTTTGCAGGAAATGCTTGCGGAGAGCGACGCGCGCACAATCCGGCAGTTCCTCGTCGCGTCCTTCGACGGAATCGGCGCGGACGGCGCGGATAAGATTATTAAGTCGGCAAAGATTCGTCCGCGAGTCTCGCCCCCTAAAATGTCGCCGCGCGAGTTCGAAGCGCTGCTCAAAACGTTGCAGACGCTCAATCTCTCCGAAGGTCAGACGACGTCGGTCTATCGCTATTCCAATCGCGTGCCGTTGCAGTTCCAAGCGAGCGCGTGCGCGATTACGCAGACGATTATGCAAATGAACTGGCGACTATACGGCGTGCAGCAGACGCGCGGACAACTGCCCCGCGGTCCGATTACCATTATGGCTCACTTCGCAAGCGTCTGGGCGCCGTATACGAGCGAATCGAAGGAAGCGCTCGCCGCCTATCCCGAGATTCAGCGCGAACTGCGACTTGCCTTGCAGACCGTCGGTCGCAAGCTGGGACTCTTCCTGAAGCGACGCGAACGCGTTAAGCAAGAGGGTTCAAGACGCGCCGTCTTTATGCGCTATCTGCCAGAGATCGCCGACGCCGTCGCGGAAATCAATCGCGGCGCGTTCGCCGAACGTCTCACGGCGGAACGCGCTGCAAAACGAGTACGGCTCGAACTGGAACCGCGCGAAGGCGAGAATACCGCGCGCGCGCGAGCCGCGACCCCGGAAGAGATCGCGACCGCGATCAAACGCAGTCAGAGTAGCGGCGATATTTATATGAAATTGCTCGCGGTCGCGAATCGCAAGACGGCGCTCGCCGACGTGCGATACGACGACTCCGGTAATAAAATCGACCCTAACGCCGAGGAAAAGGACGAACTGGACGGCGATTCCTCCGTATATATCGTCTCGCAAGAGTAGCGCCGAACGCCGCTATTTTGGCATTTTTTCCAATTGACCCCTTGCCAAAACGCCGCGATGCGGTATACTACTTGTGTCATTGCGCGTTGCGTAAGCAGCGTTGCGGACGTTACCCGATGGTGTAATGGCAGCACAAGGGATTTTGGTTCCCTTTGTCGAGGTTCGAGTCCTCGTCGGGTAGCTTGCCTTTCACCTTTTGTTTTAGGTTGGAAACGCCTTGCGTCTAGCGCGCAGGGCGTTTTTTTCTTTGACTCGACTCTTTCTTTTCACGTCGCGCTGGCGTATAATGGAACCCGTCGGTAGGACGACTCAATTTTGATTCGACATACGAAAGAGATAACGATGACAACTGCTATAAGAACGACCCTGGCGCTAACGCTCGTATACTTGACGACGTTACAGGCTTTTTGTCAAGCGCCTAAGAACGGGGAATGGCGCGCGCTCGACAATATACCGTACGAAGAGTTCATTATTATGGGACATCGCGGAATGGGCGAGGAGGCGCCTGAGGGAACGATCGAATCCTTTCGTGAAGCGTGGGCGTTGGGCTTGAGCCCAGAAGCTGATATTCGCACAACGAAAGACGGCGTAATCGTCTCGTTCCACGACGAGAATTTTAAACGAATTATCCCGACCGCGAGCGCCGACGTACAGAGTCGCGGCGTGAAAGACGTCGAATACGCGGAACTCATGACGCTCGACGTCGGCGCGTATATGGGCGAGAAGTTTCGCGGTCAGCGCACGGTCGCGTTGCATGAAATTGTCGCGGCGCTCAAGGAAGATCCCAAACGCTTGATCTTCTGCGATCTCAAGAACGTCGATCTTAAGCAGTTTGCGCGCGAAACGGAGGACGTCTGGCCGCAGATTTATCTCACCTCGTCCGATTACAACGCGCTCAAAGAATGGAAGCGGCTCGCGCCGACCGCGAAGACGCGGTTGTGGACGCCGCGCGCATGGGTCGACGATACGAACGCAATGGCGGCAGGGTTCGATAAGATAGCGGCGGAGAAGTTCGTCGATTTGGACGTCTACGAAATTCATGCAAAGGTCGACGCGAACGGCGCGCTCATCCGCCCGACGCGCGAGACGATTCGCGATATGGCGGAACGCGCCCGCGCACATGGAACCCTATTTGAGGTCATGCCGCTAACGTACGGCGACCGCGAGTTCCCATACCTCGCGCTACTCGACGCCGGCGTCTCCGCACTCTCGACCGACTACCCGACCGCCGCCTCGAACGCGGTCAAGAGATATTATTCTATTGTGGAACAGAAGAAAGACGCGTCCGATCGCTAGTCGAGCGCGTGCGGCTATTTTATAGTTTAAAGCAACGTTTGAGAAAGGATAGTGGAAAGAAAGATGTTGAAGTTTCTACATAGTCGCCGATTTTGTACGGCGATTCTACTGGCGTGCGTCGCAACGACGTTCGCGTCGAGCTACGGCGCGGAAGCGAACTGGACGATTCGTAATAAACCGCGCAATACGATTACGGTCATAGCGCATCGCGGCGCGGGCGATCTCGCGCCGGAAAATTGCCTCTCGTCCCTCGAATTCTCATGGAAGCTCGGCGCGATTCCGGAAGTCGACGTGCGACAGACGAAAGACGGACGCATTGTCATGTTCCACGACGGCAACTTCAAACGCATTCTTCCGAACGCCGACCCCGAGTTCCAGAAGAAGACGATCGCCGATCTGACCTACGACGAAGTGCGCGCGCTCGATATCGGATCCTTCAGAGGCGAGCAATTTAAAGGCGAAAAGGTCGTCTCGATTGAAGAGATCGTCGACGCGCTTAAGGCGGATAATCGCCGACACGTGGTTATCGACGTCAAGCAAGTCGATCTCAAAGCGCTCGCAAAAGCAATTTACGACGTGCGGTTCCAAGTTACGCTAACGACCGATAAAGAGGATATGCTCGCTGAATGGAGCGAAATTTGCCCTAATCCCGACGGTACTCTATGGATGGGACTTGGGATGATGAACGACGAGCAACTGGAAGCGCGCTTCAAAACGTTGCGCGAAAAGAATTTCAAGGGAATCAATCGCTTCCATCTACACGTAACCCGCGACGCCAACGGCGAACTGAGCCCGACCCCGGAGTTTATACGATCGCACGGCGACGAACTAAGAAGACGAGGGATCGAATTCCAAGCGATGCCATGGCCGACTAAAACATGTCCCGACGCGAAAACCGACGCCGCGCTCTTCCGCGAACTACTCGAACTTGGCGCTATGGGGTTCGGCGCCGATCGTATGGACGTCGCATATAAAGTACTCGAAGAGTTCTACGCCGATTCGCCGGAAGATTGGAATATTCGCGATAATATACCGCTCGACGAAGTCGTAATCATGGGACATCGCGGAATGGGGAACGAAGCCCCGGAAGGAACTATCGAAACCTTTAAGCTCGCGTGGGCGTCCGGAATATGCCCGGAAGCTGATATTCGAATGACGAAAGACGGCGTCTTCGTTTCATTCCACGACGATAATTTTGCGAGAATACTCAAAGACGCGCCCGAGGACGTCAAAAAGCAAGGGGTTCAAGACGTAACCTACGACGAACTCATGACGCTCGACGTCGGAGCTTATAAGGGCGAGCAATATAAAGGTCAACGCGTCGTTACGCTTGCGCAGATCGTCGAAGAGTTGCAGAAGGATCCGCTACGCCTGATCTTCTGCGATATTAAGAATATCGATCTTGCGCGATTCGCCAGAGAAACGGAAGCGGTGCATCCGCAAATCTGCCTCACGGGTCCGGATATCGCTCCGCTGATCGAATGGAAGAAGCTCGCGCCGAGGTCAAAGTCCCTCATCTGGATGCCGACGACCTGGTCTGGAACGCCGGAAAACCTCGAAGAGCGCTTTAATAAGTTGCGTGATCAGGGGTTCTGCGGACTTGATTTCGTACAAGTACACGTTACCGTCGACGAGAACGCGAACGTTAAGCCGACGCTCGACGTACTACGCCGCGTTGGTACAGAATGCCGTAAGCAGGGAATTATTTTTGAGGTCATCTCATGGACGAACGGCGATAAAGAATATGTCTATCGCACGCTACTCGACGCCGGACTAGCTTCCTTTGCCACCGATTTCCCAACGAAGACGAAAGAGGCGTTGAAGAAGTACTACGATGAAAAGAAATAACGCGTGTTGACGCCTCTGTCTGATCGCTAGCGCTGGGCGCTCGAACTCATTGAGATTCGGGCGCCTTTAGCGTTTTGCTTTATGATACATGGATTATGTCAGACTCATGCGCCGTTTCATCGCCCGCCCGACGTATACGTCTCGCTTTTCTACAGAACCGCTCGGAACATATCAATGAATTGCTCAGCTAGCCCAACGCGGATTGGTTGGGAAAACTGCCGCAGTAATTACAATTAACGCTGAGCACGAACGATTGCGCGGCGTCTTCGAGAGCATGACGTCGTCCCTGTGTTGGCGACTTCAATACCATCGTTGAGTGCGACTGCATTCGTACGCGAAGTAGGATAGGGTAAAAAAATTCCCCGTCAAGTAGAATTTGGCGGGGTAATTTAGCGTCGCGCCGACGATAGCGCTAGCGTTAGTGGAAGCAGAGAGCTTCCTGACTTTCTCTATCGTCGCGTTGCAAGTCTAGGGAGCGTTTTTCCGGTAGTTGGCTACTATTATATCGAGCGAATTCTTCTCTCTTTTGTTCTGACGCGAAATATGACCAGTATACTTCTTCGTCGTCAGTAGGGTGGAGTCGTTTGTCTTCATCCTCCTCGTAGGAGCAGAAGTCCCAGTATGCCGGCGGCTGCTTATCGCCGAAGTCTTTGATTTTCTGCGGAAAGATCTGCTTAACGATCAATTCGTATAGCGTCCGATCCGATAGATGATCAGTGAAGACGAGATGTAGATTGCGCTCTTTCATTGCGTCTTTTAGCTGTTCTAGCGCGTAGAACATTTCCTCGTCGCTCACCTTCTTCGGATTGACGAGCACGTACTTCCCAGCCACCATTTCGCCGACGGTTCTAACCGGCGCGCAGTCCCAGCGATACATACTGTCAACGTATCGCTTCTTATTTTCGAGCGAAAGCGGACGCACAAGTCCCCAAGAGTACGATTCGTCGAGATAATCTTCGGCTTGCCACAGTAAATAATCAAGTTCATCGTCGTACGAGTCGTCGCGGTTAAACGAGTCGTCGATGAAGAACGAATCGTCGTTATTGAACGAATCGTCGCTAGGGAATTTATTGTCCATGATGTAACCAAGCGTGCGTCCAGGCGGAGCATAGTCCGTCTGAGTCGCGCCGACTTCTTCTACGCGCTTAAAAAACGACCCGATCTCGCGCTGTTGCGGCTTGCGCGAGATCCCACGATAGAAGAAGAGCAAACCAGACGTCAATAGACGCGCAACGCGCTTGTTACGATCAACGCGCATTGCTTAGCTAGACATGGTCGCGTTGACCTATCGCCGTTAGCCGTAGCTTACAGCGCGTCGCGCGACGAGTTCGCCGATAGCAATCCGCGCCGATCTTGACGCGCGTGGAGCGCCGGATCGGCGTCTGCAAAGAGTTCCCAGGGGGGGTAGGGATAGATCGTAGCCGTACAGTAGCGCATCCAGCGCATTGCGCGGCTACGATCATGCGTCTTTGCAAAGGCGTTTTCTTCTAACCTCATACTTTAAAAGAAATTTCGTCAAATGCAACTTAAAAAGGGGAATTTTGCCACGCTAAAAATATTTCTGCGTCGAACTGTTGGAATGTATCAGAAATAAGGTTTGGCGCGATTTGACGCGCACAATCGACTTTCACGTTGAGCTACTTTCGCTCGCTCGGCGCGTCGACCCTGACGATTCCCAGACCCTGACGATTACAGAATTCGACAAGTTGCCGATACTCCTCCTCAGCTCCCTGCTCGACTTCCACGCGCAAGAACGGCGCCCAGTAGTGGTTTCGACCAGCGGCGCCCCAGCTCTTTACGCATAAGGCGACGGCGTCTTCCAGCTCTTTTTCGAACTCGGCGCGATTGCGATCCTTACCAGCGCGCACGACTGCGTTCTCGCGCAGACCCGGCTGTCGCGGTAATACGAAGCGATTGGCGGCGCATTTAAGCGTGATTCCGCGTTCGTTGCCGCTCGTCGCCGGTCGTAGCGCGTCTTCGGTAACGGAAAAGGCGCCCTTTGGCATATCGCTTTTATTAGAGCGCGGCGCCTGTTGCGACCTTTGTTGCGCCGCGTCGCTCGCGTTCGCTAGCGTTCCGTTCGTCGCGTCCCCTTTCGCGTTCGCGGCGTAGGTCGTGTTGCCTAGCGTCTTGCCGTATTCAATTGGCGAGGACGCTTCCTCGCGCGGCTGCGGCTGATTCGGATCGATGAAATTCTTCATGTATTCAGGCGCGTTCGCCGTTGGCGCATGGTTGGGCGCCGACGTTTGCGCGGTCGCCGCCGCATTGTCGACGTATAGTCGCGTTCCTTGAGATGGCGCGTCGCCGGGGCGCCCGCTATTGAGCGACTGATTCACGGCGCTCGCGAACGCGCCGGCGTTGGCGACGCTGTTAAGCGCGTTATTTTGATCGGCGCCGCTTTGAGACGCTTCGCTCGTCGCTCCCGGCGACGTTGCGAATTGCGAATACTGACCGACGTATTGCGGCGGCGCGGTTGGCGTTGCAAGCGGGTCGTAGTTTTTGGGCGCGGGAGTCTGGAGTAGCGGTAGATACGTCGCGCCGATCCGCGCGCCGTCATTTGCGCTTGCGCCGCCGCCGGTGTTGACGGGCGCGTTTTGACCCGGCGTTCCAGTCGCTTGCGTCGTAGCGTTTGCGGCTAACTGTCGGCGCGCCGCGCCGACGCGCACGTCGGCGCCTAGCCGCGCTTGTAGGGACGAGATCTCTCCGTTGTTTCCAACGCCTTGTCCATAGCCTTGTGCGTATCGTTCGTCTTTTTCTCCGCGCGCTCGCGCATTTTCCGTGATCGAGAGAATTCTTTCTCGCGCGCGTTCCTCTTCGACGGCAGCTGCAAGTTGCGTCTGCAGACGATTGCGCGCGAAATTCGCTTGCTCTTGCGCGATTTTTTCAGTTTGCGGGTCGCTTGGCGGGTACTCTATCGTCTGATCTTCGTCGACGAATTCGTATCCGTAGACGTCTCCCCAGGACGCGAGCGCTTGTACGGCGACGTAGAAGTATTCTGCGCCGCCCGGTCGCACGACGAGCAACGGGTACGGTTCGACGGCGTCGCCGTTCTCTGTTTTTCCGTTCGTTTGTAGTAGATAACGATGCGCGACGGCGCGTATAGCGGAGTCGAACGGATTGCCAGGATATCGCGCGAGCATGAAGTCGAAATCGTTGAATTTAACGTTTTCTGGCATGAGCGCGACGCCGTTGGAGCTGCATTCAAGATAGATCGGTCGTCTGAAGGTTCCCTTCTTGCCCTGATAGGGCGCGATCGCATACGAGCGTTTGGCGTTCTTTGCCTTCTCTCGGAGTTCGTTTGTTTCCGTTTGCAGATTTTGAATTTCTAAGTTGATAGCGTCGAGCTTCTCTTTGAGCGCGTTTGCGTCTTGCGACTCGACGTTATTCTTTTCGCAAAGCGCGTCGTATTGTTTTTTCGCGATTTCCACTCTCTGCCGCAGTTGCGCGAGCGCCGCTTCCGCGTTGGCGAGTCTTTCGCGTTCTTCGTTGAACGCTTCCTCCGTCTGCTTGCGAATGGCGTCGAGTTCGTCGGCGAACCATTCTAGCGATTCCGCTTCATTTTGCACGTCCTCAAGAGAGGCGGCGTTCGTTTTAGCGAGCGCGCGTTCGTACTCTTCGCGCGCGTCGTTCTCCTCTTGTCCGACGCCGTCGAGCGAATCGACGTCGGCAAACGCTTTTGGCGTACGCGTTCCCAGCGCGTTTGCTAGATCTTGCGAGTCGATAATTTCACCGTTTGTTACGAGTTCGGTCTGCGCGACGGTTTTATCGAATTCACGCGCGCGCGCGTCCTCCGTGTTGGCGTCGTCGCCTCCTGTTTTCTGCGCGACCAACACAAAGACGAGCGCCAGCGTTCCCATCGTGCATAGGAGAACGGCGAGAAATGGAAAGAGCGAGAACTCTTCTTCGGTCGCGCGTGATCGTCGTGGCATAGTTCGATTCGCTGAAATTAACGGTTACAAGTGGGTTAGGCAGACCGTCGTCGAGTTCGCGCGCCGTCCTTGTCGAGCGGTTCGTCTTGCTCGTCGGCTAGCGGCTTCATTGGCGGCGGCGACGTAGGGTCGAGTTCGGCGTAGAGCGCGTCTTCGAGCGCGTCCTGTTGCGAGAGGACGTTGAGCGCGGCGAGCGTCTCTTGCCGTTTCGCGCGTCGTCTTTCTTCCGCGAGCGCTACGTTCTGAGGTCCGGAGGTGAGTTTCGAGTTGAGTAGGCACACGGTCGCCGAAAGGTTATTGAGCGTTTTCTCGAATTCTCCCACTTCGGCGAGTTTCTCGAGGGACTGTGCGAGTCGTTCTTCGAGCGCGGTAACGTCGGCGGTCGCCTGCAGCGTCTGGCGCAACGCTTCAGTCTGACGCTCGATTTTTTCCGCGAGCGCGTCGAGTTTAACGAGTTGCTCGGACGCCGCGTTGAGCGCCGGCGTTAGGGACGCGTCGACGAATTGACGTTGCGCGTCCGCGAGCGTTTGCGTCCACGCGCCGCTGCCTTCGCATAGCCGTTTATCGAACGCGGCGCCGAGCTGTTCCGCTACGGCGGCGACCGTCGCGTTCCACTGCGTCGTCTGACGCGTAAAGGCTTCGTCGAGCGCGGCGGCGAAGAGACGCACCATTCCGGCGTCGGGGGACGCGCCTTCGACGACTTGGTCGCGATCGTCGTAGAACCGCCCCTTGAGCTCGGAGTCGACGAGTCGCGCGACCCGGCGTTCTAGGAGCGCGTCCTGCTTGCGCGAGAAGAATTGCAGAAAGAATAAGACGAAGACGAGCGAAAGCGAAAGCGCCGTCGTATCGAACGCGACTTTCAGACCGTCCGCGAGCTTTTCGCTCGTCGCGTCAAGTTGCGTCAGATCGAGACTGCCGAGCGCGACCGTAATGCCGAGCACCGTGCCGAGGAACCCGAGAATAGGAATCGCCCAGATGAACGCGCGCGCCATTCCGTAATCGGCGTCGCGACGATCGTACGCGTCGTCCGCGAGACGACGAAGCTCATGATCCAACTCGTCGGGAGCGCCCCCGAAGCGCAGGAAATCCAACGCGTCCGCGAGTCGCGAGAGATACGAGGACTCGCCGCGCACGTCGCGCGCTTTGACGACCGCGTCAAGATAGCTCGGAACGTTCGCGAGCGGTTCCTTCTCGTGCTTCTTCGGCGGAAAGAGCGCGCCGCGACGCAACGCGCGTCGTTCGCGGCGGGTCTTCAGGAGTTTAAACGTCAAATCGCAGAGCCCGATGAGGAACATGGCGATCGTTACGTATTCGACTGGATGCCCCGTCGTGTACCGTTTAATCGTTTCGTTCTGAACGAAGCCCTGACTGATCGCGTAGTAGAACCCGAAGGTCAGCGCCAGTCCCCACAGAACCGACGAGCTTGAAAGATTGATAAAAAGTCGTTTCATCTTGGAGTCCGCCTTATACGAGTCTCGCCGTTAGAAGTCGTACCATATACCGCCGCCGATTTTGCGTTGGTAATTCGTGTGGAACTGATACAGGTCGTCGCCGCCCATAAAGAATTCGGCGCCCAACCGTAAAATAGAATTCGTCGGACTGCGCCATTGCACGCCCGTTTGCGTCGTCCAATATCCCCCGAAATCACGCTCCTGATATAAATGCCCGTGCGAAGCCAAGAAAGGTCGCGCCGACCAATTGGAACGATTCGCGTCGAATTGCGGCGAGTATTCGAACCCGAACTGCAATTCGAGCGGATCCGCCGTCTTGTGATCGTAATGGAACGCGTAGTCTAGCTCCGCGTAAAGACGCACGTCCCGAACTGGTTTGAACGCGATTCCGAAGATCACGGAGTCGCGAACGTAATGCTTACGCGTTCGGAATTTGTCGAGTAGATAGTTGTCGCCCAGGTGCGAGCTGACGTGGTAATATCCGGTCTTGAATTGCCAGCGCTTGGTTCCGTACACAATCGGCACGCCGGCGCGATAGTCGGTCGCGGCTAGTTTGCGATCGCGTTCCCAGTCGAGTCGTAGTAGCGCGGCGCCTTCGAGTTCGATTTCCCAACCTTCCGGCTGAACGACGTCGGTCGTGCCGTAACGCAGAATCGGGGCGCGTCCGCCTAGCGTAATATCCCACAACGTTCCGTAGTCGCGCTCGTAGGTTATAATACTCTGCAGTCTTGGATCTTTGCGACTCGCGAGATAGGACGGGTACATTAGTCCGACGGGCAGAACCTGTCGCGTCCATCCTTCTGACGGTACGTCGGGCTCGACCCATCGTTCGTAGAAGGAGTCTCCGTCGCGCGCGTCGTTCTCAACTGGCATTCCGAATAGTCCGGTCGCCTGTCGCTTTTTAGGTCTTTTTCCGCGTCCTGAGTTCGCTTCTAGCGCATAGTCTCCTCCGACTAAGTTTTGACTAAAGAGATCTGACGAAGTAGCGTCGAGATATTCGTCGGAGCCGAGCTGGTAGCTCTGCGCTTGATAGCGTTGCGTCGCGCCAGTTTCATTGAGGCGCGCCATTGACCCGACGTATCCTGCGCCGTACTCGTCCTGACGCGAATATAGCGATTGCGGCGAGTTAAAATCTGGAATGTTTCCGTACGCGTCGGCGTCCTGGTACGCGTCCGAGGTATATATTTCTTCTCCAGCGTCGTATAATTGAGCGCGCGCGCCTGACATATTGGCATACGCCAGCCCGATAGTCGCGCAAAGAGCGCCGAAGTACGCAAGCCGTTGGCACACGGTTCGCGCGTAGTTGCATGAATCCGTCATTTTTCCGAAACATCCTTGTATCGTTACTTTTGCCGTTCGACCTGTGTGGAACGAACGAAACCTAACGACGAATCCTAGCAATTTTTATTGTGCGACGCAAGAGGTATTTTAGATTAGCGCGTCCTTAGTCGTATTGGAAGAATTTGTCCCACGCCATATAGAGTACGAGGAGCGTTTCCACAAGCGATTTAACGCGGACGTCTTGGGAAACAAGACTCTGGTTTGCCCTGGAGTGGCGTAGGTCGGGTATTGGCGTTTATCGTTTTTCTCCAGAATGCCGCTATACGTTACTTTAACTCTCTCTGTTTCCACGCTTCTATTTCGGCGATGATTTTCGGATCCAATTCAGGGGTGTATCTTGGATCGATCATAAGATCGGCTTCCTGATAACCGCAAATCGGAAGAATCGACGTCGCTAGCGTGTCAAAAATGTCAATCGCGTCGTATTTTGACGGATTGCAATTTACGCGGAAGTAAAGGTAGGCAAGGAAACGGTGTGGAGAGGGGATTACCTTTCTGTTCCAGTCGTATTCAAAATAGAGGTGCGCAAAGTTTACTACGGACTCTGGGGACGCGCAGTTTTTAGCGAGGTACGTGAACGTTGCCGCATATACCTCGTGCCAACCGTATTCTCGGACGACGACCGACGCTTGTTCACGAAGCTCGTCTTCAAGTTCATCAGATAACTCGTCTTCCCAGTTTCTTGCGAAGAGGAATCGAATGGTTTCAGATAAGCGTTTACAGACTTTCATTGTTTTTTCTTGTCGAGTCCGTCTCCACCGACAACGAGCCAGCTTCCCAGACGATCTTTTCGAGCGTGTACGATTCATACCGAATAGCTTCCCATTCGCGCGCGAGCGCCGGCTCGGCGATCTTGGAGAACTCTTCGAGACTTCGCGCCGCTTCCTGCAAACGCGCGAAATTAGCGACGAGTACGTCGGCGAGGGACGCGCGTTGGTATTCGTCGGCGGTTGCGATTGTAACGCCGACGTCGGCTTGCGTGTCGCGCGCTTGCAGTCTTGCGTTGCGATCGAGCTTATCGGCGACGGCGGCGAAGCGGTGGCGCGCTTCTTTCAGACGTCGCGCGAGCTCTTCGGAGTCGTTGAGAAATCGCGCGGCGTCTTCGATAACGCGCAACGCTTCGCGTCCGCGATTGGCGGCGGCGTCGAGAATGCGGTAGATTTCACGTTGGGAGTTCGTCATAACGCGTCCTTAGTTGTATTGGAAGAATTCGTCCCACGCTTTGTCGAGAATAGCGAGCGTTTCGTCGAGCGATTTAACGCGATACATCTCGGTTAACTCGCCTCGCTTTTCCTCCAGAATACCCTTTTCGCGTAATTTCCGCAGCGCGTCCTCCGATTCGAAGTCAACTTCAAGATTGAAATTCTCACGCATCCAGGCTTCCGCGCAGTCGTCGATTTCGCGTTCGGTCGCCCAGCTCGGCTGACGCAACGCGGCGAGATAGCCCAGTGTGAACTCCTTGATCTCCTGCTCCTCCGCCGCCGTAACGAGCGCGTCGATCGCGGTGAGATTCGACGCGATCGTATGATAATAGATCCGGCTCGCGTACTTCTGTAGATACGCAGTGCGGCGATGCAGGAATCCTAACGCGCTTTTAATAAACGCGAGAACAAACGCGAACGCCATAAGCAACGCGGCGACCATGCTAAACGCCGCGACGACCATTTTAACGATCGCGGTGGTTGTGCCGGCCCCGAAGGTCCCGAGGATCTTGAGACTGTCGAAGAGCGGAAATTTCAACTGCACGCGCGGCGCAACGAGCGTCATGTGTTCGAGCGCGACGTCTTTGAAGAGCTTAACGGTTATGCGATCGGTCGCCGTTCGCGCGCGCGATTCCTTGGGCGCGTCGCCAGCGGCGTCCTGGTCGCACCCGCAACCTTGCGCTACCGTCGCGTTGCGCTTCTCTTCGTCGAGATCGAGCATAACGCCGTCTTTAACTCTTGCGACGACGCATACGCGACTCATGACTTCGCTCTGGATCGTAATGCATTTTCCAGCGGTTTTCCAGCGTGGAAAGGTTTCTTTCGGGGTCTGCCGCACGCCGCGCGCGTAGATTTTATAGTCGAGAAAATCGTCGTATACAGCTTTTACCGGCAGCGCGTCGGGACGTCGAAGCTGTAGCACGTGGTCGACAACGTCGCGCGGTAGTTCAAAGTAGTTGCTAGTCGTTAGTAGCGCGTCGATTCGTTCGAAGAATAACTGACTGTATTCTTCGCGTCGCTCGGCGTCGAATTGCAGCTCGAATTGCGAGTCGGAGTCCGGGTCAAAGGGCGCGAACGCGTCGCGTAGACGGTTGGCGTCTTCTAGTAGATCGTAGTGGAATCGCGCGGCGCTCATTTTAATAAAGTCGTCCCACTTTTGATACGATTCCCCTTCGCGCGTGGTTCCGTCTTCTCGTATTTTATCGAGAAAGACTTTTAATCGAATCGGAATGAAATTCTCTCGATCGTCCGCGTTCGGCGGCGTGAAGCCTTTTTCGAAGAGCGAGTGCGTGATCGTCTGCGGCTTGAAGTAGTCGAACTTCTTGGCGAGCAGTTCGCATAGTCTGTCGAAGGGCCAGAATAACGTCTCCATGAAGGCGGAGGTCGCGGCGCTAATCGACATATCGACGGTGAAGAGTTTCTTAATATTCTCGATAAGTTTGGAAAGCGCTTTCATGGTCGAAAATTATTTGATTGGAGGTTGTTCTAAATGCCAACGCGCGGGGACTCCCTAATTATAGCGCTTTTTATGTTCTATTGTAAAGTTGTTTGTTCGACGAATTGATTTTTTGTCATTGGAATTTCGTCGAGCGCTTGGACGCGAACGTCGTTGAAGTAGATTTCCTCGAAGAGAACGTTTGAGACTTTGTGTTGGTCGTCGAGCCCCTGGAGATTGACGTTGGGGCGTCGAGCGCCGAGTACGCGGATATTTCTAAAGGTAATGGAGTCGACGGTTCCGTTTTGTTCGTCCTGTGAGTACGGCGTTTTGAGAATGATAATTTCGGCGAGTTTCGGGCAGAAATTGGGGTCGGCGTTAGGATCGTACCGCTGTTCGTCGGTATGCTGATATATCGGCGGCGGTATGACGTCGTCGAATTCCACGCGGATATTGTCGAATAGTACGTTTGATATTTTTGCACGGTCGCCGTGCTGGATATCCATGGCGATATGCGTTGTTCGGATAATATCGGAGTCCTCGAAGCGTATATTCTTCATTTCCGGCGCGCGCGTTTCCGCGCCGAGCTCCATAGCGCGTCCCCAATCGCACCATACGACGTTTTGACGAAAGACGAGATCGTTTACAGATTTTTCGGTCTCGCCGATTCCCTTGACGACGAGCGAGTCGTCGAAGGTGCGTAGAAAGCTCTTTTCGACGAGAACGCGCTCGCAATTGCAGACGTCGATTCCGTCCGCGTTGTAACGCCAAAGACCGACCAGTTTCGTATTTCGAATGACGACGTCGTCGCACATATGCAGCGTTGTCGACCACACGTCCGTGTCGCGTTGGACGATTCCGTCTACGGTAATATTGCGCGAATTCGTGAACCGAAATATGCCGCCGATTGCGCCTCGCTCGAAAGGCGCTGCGTCGATGATTCCGGGTCCCGAAACCTTAACGTTCTCTACGTTGTCGCCTCGCACGCCGCCATAGACGACCGCGCCCGAATCGACGAAGATTTCGTCCCCGCTCTTGACCTCGAGAACGCCGACCTTATGGACGCCTGGTCCGAAATACTTGAGGTTCGGCGCGTTGAGATCGCGCGGACGCTCGTAGATCGGGAACGGCTGTAGGTGAAGCGCGTGGTGGAAGCCGTTGACTTCGAGTACGCACGGCTGCGTTCTTGGTACGGCAAAAGAAATCTCGCGCGTTTCGCGATTGACTGTCGGCGTAATGCCAAGCGCAAGAGGTCGCACGACAATAGACTCGAGCGGCGCGTCCCCCGATACGCGGACGACAACCTTTGTCGTCGCCTCGTCCGTCTCCCACGTTACGAAACCTGCAAGTTCCGTCTGATCGAGCGCGCGCTGATAGCCCGGCCATACGCGATTGAACGGAATGGCGCTCACGCGGCATTGCCAGACCGGCGCCGGTTCGCCGTTGACCATAACGGTAAACGCGTCGTATTGCGCTTCAGCGTCCGGTATGGTGGGAATGATCGTCTTTGCGCTCGCGCTTGTGGCGAACGTAATAATGAGAGTAAGCGCGAATAGGCGGTATGTTAATTTCGACATATTTTCCTCACGGCGTAGAGCGTCTGGTGGGTGAACGAAATGATAAGAATGTTATTACAAAGAAAGACGCGAGCCACCGCGTGACAGCGGGTTCTCGCGTCTGTATGCGCGCGCCGTTGGAGGACGGCGACTACGCCCCAACGTCGTCAGAGCAATTTGGGATTGACCAATTTCGGTTTTTTCGGAGGCGGTTCCCCTCGCTCTCGTTTAACTTTTTTACGATATTCCGCGTCGAAGAAGTATTTCGCTTCTTCCGTTCGCGCTTCTTCCGGAACCTGGTTCGGAGGATAGACCGTCAGGTTGATGACGGTGTTTTTCTGGATATCGAACAGCCAGCCGCTCGTATCGGGGATCGTATGTTGCCTATCAATGGCAAATTGAATGTCGCCTAACGAGAAGTCTTCTGAACTTAGTCGCTCCCCATTCTGATCCCGAGACGATCCCGGAACAAGATATACAGCTCCCGTTATATAAACCTTGTATAAGCCCTTTGGAATGCCGTCGTTTTTGCGAAAAGTATGTAGCGAATATTCGCCGTTTTTATCAATATCACTACGTCCCAATGTAAAATCATCAGTAAAATAGATCGCACCAACCGTAAGCGGCGTCCCGTCAGGAAAGGTAACACGCCCCGTTACATGGACGTTTCGGGAACATCCGGAAAGAAAAATCGAACCTAGCAGGAATGGGTAGACCAACACGAATGGCAAACGAGGACAAGGGTTTTGCATATTCGATTCCAGACTTTTCTCCAACCTGATTAATTTCAACTATTCCTCGGCGCTCTTCGGTGGAGGATCATCAAGAGTGATGTCGTATTTCATTGATTTGTTGACGGTGATCGTCAGACCGCTCTGTTCAGGGATATTGTACTTAGGTGAGATAAGACTGGTTGCCGCGCCCACAACTTGGTAAGAAGCGTCCCCTACACTCTTGACGTCTTTCCCCATTCCGAAATTGGTCGCCTCCGTAATGTAAACCTTGTACGTTCCGGGCGGGACTCCATCGCCAGGCTTAAAAGTTCGCATTTCAAAAATGCCTGTTTCGCTATTGATTTCGCCCTTACAGATAATTTTATCGTCCGTAAAGTTTACAACGCCCACAGTAAGAGGCGTTGTCCCGTCAGAGAAGTAAACTCTTCCCGTAACCTTTGCTTTGCCGCAACCTGTAGCGACGCAGATCGCCAACAAACAGAATGCAAGGAACAGTGATTTACACTTAGTCATTCTTTTTCCTTATTCTGGGATAGAATTATTGAATTCGCACTCACGTGAATTTCAAACATGAAAACGATGTTATTAAGATCGTGTATATTACTTCAGCTTATTGTTAGAACCTAAACCTAGTTCTCCACGACAAAACGGAAAAGAAAAACATTCTCTCCCCTATTCACACGACCAAGAAGAAGGAGCGTTCAAAAAGCCCAGGGACTAGTGAACGCCCCGTGATAAGACGCTTACATTACTCGTTGAGGTTCTCTGAATAACCGTTCTCTATTCCTGTATTCGTAATAGAAATATAGATTAGTCTCGAACACGCCTCTTGCGAGAAACTAGTTAGCGCTTTCGGTATTGCCATCGTCGACTGTTGCGAGATAACCAAGGATTCTTTGAGGCGTTGTGGAGCTAAGGAAGTGAACAGATCCATCGCCGTACAGGAAGTTCGCGCCAGAAGCATGCCAACTACCAAGACCACTATTGATGGAAGGCCAATTGCTTGAAGCAAGGTGGTCATACGGACCATCAATACCATTGGCAAAGATAGGAGCATAAGGAGTTTTTTTATCGTCGGACCAGCATTGTACAACCCCGCGAATGATATAACCACACCCCGTAGCATCCGCGCCGCAGAGGTAGGAGCAGTCGTGGCATTGAGAGTAGTTGTTTGTATTCGGGGCCGTGGTATTGCAGATTCCGAGCCCGTCTTGTGGAATATGTTTCTCACCGATAACTATCTGATTGCTCAAACCATCGGTAACACGGGCAAAAGAATCTCGACCGTAGGAATTTGGTTGTCCTTCACCCTTTCCAGGAGGAAGTTGACCTCCGCGGAAGAACCCCCTTTGATAAGTAGCGCAATTAGATTCTTTCGTGACTCTGAAGAGACGGACGTGATGATGTCCATCGTAGGAATCAGTTGTCGCAGCCCTTTCGCATTCACCATTACTTGGATTCCACGGACCGGCGTTTGTCGAGGCAACCAAACAGTAGTCGGTTTGCGGACCGGCGGAGGTTTCGCCGGTGGTGGTGTTTTCGTATTCCTTAGCGGCGGCGCCGGAACGACGAGACGGGCAAGTCATGTATGGTACGGAGGCAAAGCCTTTCTTTTCTTCATCCGTACAGGTAACGCCCTTCCATCCGCCTGCGGTGTTCCAGAAATACTGACCAAGGGTAACGGGGTCGTTTCCAGCGAAGTGGTTCCAGAGGTTCGCTTGCTCCGCAAAGGGGTAGAGGTAACCCCACATCGTTAGACGGTGCCAAGAGTGGGCGCCTTGCGGAATCTTGTTTTTGGTGTCGTGATGATTGTGGATCGCGAGACCTATTTGCTTGAGGTTGTTGGTGCACTGCATACGCCGAGCCGCTTCACGAGCCGCTTGAACAGCGGGTAGAAGCAGACCGATGAGGATACCGATGATAGCAATGACGACCAGGAGTTCGACGAGCGTAAAGCCGCGACATTTGGAGTTGGTCATAACAGTAGCCTTTCTAAAAAGGAACGTAATACGGAATGTTATAATGAATCGAATAAACGCCGCGCCGCGCACAAAAGCGACGTCAGCGACGCGTCGGATTATTAGCTAACGCTAAGTCGCTTCGGGAACGACTATCGGTTTTATTATACAGTATTTGACAAAAAACGACAAGTGTGAAACCGACCTTAAGCGCATATTTTCATGGATTTTTTTTGTTTGAAGCGCCTTGATCTGCACAATCTGCACGACTGATTCACGGCTCCCAATTGTCTCAATGCGCGGCGCCGCACACTCGCTCGGGGGAACTTTCAGACGTTCGAGCGCGTCTTTTGTTTCGTAAGAAAAAAATATTTTTGCCGGCGTCAAAATAGTAAAGAATCAAGGAGTCGCTTGACATTTCAGACCGTCGGACAATAATATACATGAGTGATCGACGGTTCGGCGACGCGTGCGTTTCGCGCGCATTGGTCGTCCTGCGATCGAGCGTCGACACGTTGTTCGACGCGTTACGCCAATACTAACGTCGCGTTTGCCAGCGGCACGCGACCGCACTATGTCGCAACGGAGACTTTTGCGTCATGAAAACTAGCGAACGATATCGTAAAATGTCGTGCGTGGGCGTTGTCGCGCTCGCGCTGTTACTTTGCGCGTCCTTGTGTCGCGCGCCCCAGAGCTTTGCGGCGGTTCAAGCGGATGAACCAGCGGCAGTCGCGAGCGCCGCGCCTGCGGCTACGACGGAGACGGTTGACGTCGCCGCGCAGTCTTCGGCTGCGGCGGACTCGGACGCGGATTCGGAGTCTAGCGACGGCGCGTCTACTGCCCGCGTTAGCTTCTTCTCGGGCTTTGGCGCGCTGTGGTTGCTAGCGCTTTTGGGGGCTTGCGCGTCGCTCGTCTTTGCCGTTCGCTTCTTTAAAGCGATGATGAAGGAGGACGAGGGGACTCCTGAAATGATTAAAATCGCGGCGGCAGTTCGTAAGGGCGCGAACGCGTACCTCAAGCAGCAGTATCGTGTTGTCGCGGTCTTCTTCGTCGTGATCTGGGCGTTCCTCATGTGGCTTGCGTGGGGGGCAGGGGTGCAGAATAAGATCGTGCCTTGGGCGTTCCTTACGGGCGGCTTCTTCTCCGGTTTGGCGGGTTGGTTCGGAATGAAGACGGCGACGTGGGCTTCGTCGCGTACGGCGGCGGGCGCGCAGAAGTCGTTGAATCAGGGCTTGCAGGTCGCATTCCGTTCGGGCGCGGTCATGGGTTTAACGGTCGTCGGACTTGGTCTGCTCGACGTCGTTTTATGGTTCGGCGCGTTATACTGGGTTTTCCCGGCGTTTGGCTGGACGATGAGTCTTACGGAAATCACTGTCGTCATGCTCTGCTTCGGTATGGGCGCGTCTTCCCAAGCGCTCTTCGCGCGCGTCGGCGGCGGTATCTATACGAAAGCGGCGGACGTCGGCGCCGACCTCGTCGGTAAAGTGGAAGCCGGTATTCCAGAAGACGATAGACGCAACCCGGCAACGATCGCGGACAACGTCGGCGACAACGTGGGCGACGTCGCCGGTATGGGCGCGGACCTTTACGAATCGTATTGCGGTTCGATTCTTTCTTCCGCAGCGCTCGGGGTCGCGGCGTACGCGGCGATGGGCGCGCCAATTAAAACGCAGATGTGCGCGCTTTTCCTGCCGATCATTCTCGCGGCGGTCGGTATAGCGCTTTCGATATTCGGCGTTTTCCTCGTTAAGACGGACGAGAACGCGGATCAGGGCGCGCTCCTAAAGGCTCTTGGTCGCGGCGTTAATCTCCCGTCGATAATTATCGGCGTCCTTGCGATTCTCATTTCGCTCGCCATGTTGCCCGGTTCGGCGAAGTGGGCTGGCGCGTCGGTTGTTACGGGTCTGCTCGCCGGTTGGCTTATTGGTAAATGGACAGAATACCGCACGGCGTACGAATACGAGCCGACCAAAGCGATCGCGCGTCAGGGCAAGACGGGACCCGCGACGGTAATAATCGCCGGTATCGCTGAAGGTATGTTCAGCGTTTGGGCGCCAGTGGTAATCGTTGGCGTCGCGACAATTTTGGCTTTCGGATTTACGACCGGTTTCGATTTCGGCGACGTGAAGACGTTTTCGCTCGGTCTCTACGGGGTCGGCGTCGCTGCGGTCGGTATGCTTTCGACGCTCGGCGTAACGCTCGCTACGGACGCTTACGGTCCGATCGCCGACAACGCGGGCGGCAACGCCGAAATGGCGGGTCTTCCCGAGGAAGTTCGTCAGCGCACCGACGCGCTCGATTCGCTCGGCAATACGACGGCGGCGACCGGCAAAGGGTTCGCGATCGGCAGCGCGGCGCTCACGGCGCTCGCGTTGCTCGCGGCGTACGTTGAAGAAGTTCGCGTCGGGTTCGAACGCTGGGGCGTAACCGCCGTAACGGCGATAGAGCAAGATTCAGCGGCGAAGCCGGGCTACTACAAAGTTTCTGACAATTTCGTCGTCTACTACGCCGGCGCGGAGAAAGTCGCGGCGGAGCAGGAAGCGCTCAAGAAGACAGGGGAAGAATGGTTCCCGCCGACCTATCTTGTTAAGCCGAATCAGAGCAAGAACCCGAACGAGGATCTCGCTATCTATCGCGGCGCTAAGACGACCTGGGAAGAGTCGAATAAAGCCTGGGCTAGCCTGATCGCGACGAAGAAAAAGCCCGCGTACATCACGCCCGAAGTCGCCGCCGTCTGTCCGTTCGTCCCAACCGGCGCCGAAGAGCCTGAAATGACGCTCGTCAAGAACGCCAACATGATGGACTGGATGGACTACTACTCCTGCAATCTGCTCAACCCGAAGACGCTCGTCGGAATCTTCCTCGGCGCAATGACCGTTTTCGTTTTCGGCGCGCTCACAATGACCGCCGTCGGTCGCGCCGCCTCGGGTATGGTTGAAGAGGTGCGTCGTCAGTTCCGCGAGATCGAAGGGATTATGGAGTATAAGAACGAGCCGGATTACGAGACCCCTGTTGCGATCTCGACGAAAGCCGCGCAACGCGAGATGATAATTCCGTCCCTGCTCGGCTTGATTATGCCGCTGGTCGTAGGACTTTTCCTGGGCGTAACTGGTGTGATTGGGCTTCTGGTCGGCGCGCTCACAGCGGGCTTCTGCGTCGCCGTCTATATGGCGAACGCTGGCGGCGCGTGGGACAACGCGAAAAAGTACGTGGAAGCGAATCTCGACCCCGAGCTTGGCGGCAAACATTCCGAATGCCACAAAGCGACGGTAGTCGGCGATACGGTCGGCGACCCCTTCAAAGATACGACCGGACCCTCGCTCAATATTATTATTAAGCTGATGAGCATGGTCTCCGTTGTCGCGGCGGGCTTCATAGTCGCGTACGGCGGGTGGTTCTAGTCGTCGCCGTTTTCTGTTGGGAACTTATCGTAGCGCCGATCTTCTAAGTTTCGGCGCTCGCGAGGTATTTTTCGCGCGTTGACGTCGCGAGCGTGATATGCTATAATCGCGCGCGACGGCGACGCGTTCTTTTGTGTAACGGATAGGCGAGGAGGTTAATGAACGAAGATATGAGCAGCGCCAAGTCGCACGAAGCGAACGAGGTCTACACGATTCCGCGCGCGCCCGACGGTTCGTTGCGTCCTTCCATATCGGACGCGGAAAAGCGGTACGGTTCGATTCACGATTACTACAGTCATGTTATTCTCGGCGACGTACAATGTGCGTCCGAGTTTATTACTCTGTATCTACCCGAGGTATCGCGCGAATTCGACACGACGAAGCTCACGATCCTGTCGAATGAAATCTACGATAATTTCCTCGGTAAAAAAGTCCTCGACATAGTTTACGAGCTACCGTCGCGCACGCACGAGCCGCCCTTGAACCTGACGCTGATCGTGGAGCACAAATCGTGGGGTGGAGTTGAAACGGATTACGAATCGCTCAACCAGCTCCTTGGCTACTTCTCGCTTATTTGTCAACGTCGTTATGCGGACTGGAAAAGCGCGCGGCGCAGTGTGACTACACACGCGCAAGCGCCGCAGTTGGCGCAACCGTTAGTTGCGCTGGTCTATACTGGCAAGAGCGAGACTTATGAGCCTCCGCGTTTCGGAGACCACTATCCTTTACCGTCTTCTTTGGACAGCTGGAAAGTACGTTTTCCGATCATGGGAGTGAATCTAACGCGTCTGTATAGGGAAAATCGTCTAGTCGGT
>ONJR01000195.1 GCA_900318195.1 uncultured Planctomycetota bacterium | reverse complement strand
TTTCAGACGAGTGGCGACTCGATATGACAGATTAATATCAAGTTACTTTGCCTTTGTTCTCCTTGCATGTATTATGATTGTGATAAGGAGGTTATGAAATGACTTCTAGTCGAAACTGCAATGTTCAAATCAATCAGATCTTCTACGATAAATTAAAAGCTCATAACTTCGATTCACAAGTTGTCGAAACAAGAATAAAAGTTACAATACAAATCGATTGATCGCTATGAACAATGATTTTTAACTGCGTTATTCGACAACATTCAAGGATTTCCGTACTATGATGATCGCGACTAGCGCGCTGTTTTCTTAAGCGCTATCGATAGTCTAACGCCACCGCTACCGTCAGTTAGCTATATTTTGCGGTTCTGAACAAGACGCCCGGAATAGGAGGATGAATCCGAGCGATCCGATTCCGGGAAACGTCTAGTTTCGTAGTTTTCTGGTCAGTCTTATTCCAACTCAGGACCTTCGATCCTTTCGCCGCGACGCTGTCTTTCTTGATCCTCAGGTTTAAACGTACCATAGAAGAGCGCGTTGGCGTCGATCCAGGTATTAATTCGTTCCCATTCTTCCTTAGAGAGCCTGACGTCGTAATGTCCCTTTTCAAGGAGCGCAACGAGTTCACTTGCGCGCGCGCCGAATCGATTCGGTTCGGTGTACGGCTCGTGATTTCCTTCGGGCGCGCCCCAATATGTGTATGCAACGCGCGAGACGAGCGCGTTATATGACTTGGTATAAGCGCCGTCCGGAGTTCCAGTGAGATTAACGCCCCCTTCTGTCTTTTCATCGTTATGGCAGCTAGCACAGTGTTTGTCAAGCGTCGGTTGCACGAGAATCGGATAGCTAAAGGGCTTCGATCCGTCGGGACCGGGCGTGATTTTAGAGGGCGCTTTCGTCGAAGCAATTGTCTTGACGATCTGCGCGGACGCCATGCGATCTTCATGACATCCGACACAGCCTGCCGTCTCGCCCGGCTGGAGGTAGACTAGAGATCGCATCCCTTGTACCATCCGTCCATTTTCGTCTAGCGCCTGAAATAGAATAGGAGTTTTGGCAGGGGCTTCAAAGTATGCTGAACCGTCTTCTTCAACGGGAACGGTTCCCAAGACCTGCTTGCCGGGTGAAGCAAACGCGGCGCCGACAGGCGGCTGATTAGCGTTAGGGGTTGTTTTTGGCAGAACCTGTACGATACGCAACGCCTTGATTTTATCGGTAATTTTGTTAGGCCAATTTTCGTAGACGTTTTGCAGGAAGAACGCGCCGGTTGGACGTTCAGAATCTTGTCGAGTTTCATCGAGAGTCGACGCAACGACTGGCGGTATGGGGCGCGTTCGTACTGGTATTGCCCAGAGACTCGAAATATTGGGGTCGCGATAGACAAGCTCGCGATTACCAAACGCGTCGCAATAGTAGATACCGAATTGATTCGGCAAATTCGGACCAGCCTCTCCCAGTAGCTTGTCGTAACTAAAAGACGCGACGAAGTATTTTTCAGACAGAGGGTAGGGCGATTTGTAGCAGTGAACGGGCCATCGTCTTGATTCCTGCGTTTCGTCTGCTCGATCTGCGGGTCGCGTCGCTTGCCAGTAGTTCGCGGGCGCGTAGTCAAAATCGCACAGTTCCGGAAGTTGAGGAACGAGCGGTAGCGGCGCTTCGCCCTCCGGATAGAGAGTTTCAGGAGTGAGTCGTTCTATCGGTTCCGACCCGTCGACTCCCTTATTAAGATCGATGAGTACGATCGAGCCCGCGCTCATACCGTGGTGCGGACCGCCGACAGCCATAATCTTGTCTGAACCTGGAACCGCCTTAGGTTCCCAGAATCCTGGCGGATTAAAGGTATTATTCCCATACGCGATGCGAACGTCTGTTCCGTCTTGGCGCGTCGACCACAATTGCTGGTAATAGACAGCGTCGCGATCGACGTAATCCCAGCGCGTGTAAATTATACGACCGTTATGCATGAGCGAAGGGAACCATTCGTTCGTTTCATGAAACGAGATAGGGTGCGGATCTTTCCCGTCGCCCTTAGCGCGCGCAAGCGTGTAGACGTAACATGGACCGCCACCGCAACGGTGAAATCCTCCGCGTCGCGTCGATGAGAATACTAGCTCTGAGTCTGGAAGTAAAATCGGCGCGAAATCGTCATAATCGCCTGAGGTAAGTTGTTGCGCGACAAGTTTTTCATTGGTTATGGCGAGCGGTTCGAGCGACGCTTTGTAAATGTGATAGCGGCGTGCCATTACATCAGGATCGCGCCACGTTTTAGGAGTAGAAGGAACCTCGCAGTAGGAGAAATATAGTTCTTTGGCGTCGAATGAAATCTCTGGCGTCATAAAGGAGCCAAGCGGTAGATTTTCCGGCGTAATATCGCGCGCCTGCATAGATTTGCCTGGCTTTTCAAGTATAAAGAGCCCTCCTCCTGGTCGCGCGCAGTAGCCGTAGACTTGAGTCAATTGGTGGCTCATAATAGAGGGCGCGCTCTTGACGAATAGTAGTTGCTTAAACTGGAAATAGGGCGCGTTCACGAGGATTTCTCTTCGCAATTTGTGCATTTCTAACCACAACGACTCCGCCGCCTTGTCGTCATTCGACTCTTTTACTCTTTGAAAACGTTCTTCAATATTACGCCATGCGTCTTTCCATTTGACGAGGCGTTCTTCCAATGCCGCAAAGTTTTCGGCAATTTCGTTGTCAAATGGCAGCAAGGAGTCTAGTGAATCGTCGTCGAGCGTTTTAGCAAGATCGTCGATGAGCGCGCGTCCTTGCGGTAGGCGCTTTCCGAGCGCGTCAATATAAGATTGTGGTTCGCGCTCAGTTCCTATCCCATCCTGCATTTTCCAGTCCCATTCGACGAGCGCGTTTTCCAACGCTGGTTTGAAAGACGGCGAGACTTCGATTGGCGCCAGCGATTGTGGTTTACGCGTCGGTTCCAGGGAAAGAGCCCTTTGCACAGGCGCGGTTTCATACCGAAATTGGTCGAGCGCGACGGCGCACGCGTCCTTTTCAGGCGCGACGATCGTGAGTCGTAACGGTTTTTCTTCCGGCTGGAATTTTGCCGACGCAAACTCGGCGAACGGCTCCGATAGTTCAAGCGCGCTCGCCGACTCGGGACGCGTCCATTGAACCAGCGGCTTGACGCTACCGCTAAGGTATTCGACGTTACACGCGACAGAAACTATGTTGCCGAAGTTTCCAGAAGGCAACGTAAACTCGACTGTCGAATCGGGAGTTAGCTCTATAATAGCGCGATAATTGGGTTGTTGGGCTAGCCCACACTTCGGGTAACCGAGTAGCAGAACCTGTGAGCCGTCTTCGCCAGAATGATAGAACCATGAACCCGCAACGGTTCCAAAGGACGGTTCCGTCGTCTTACCGTTGATTGCGACGGTCATTTTAGGCGCGTCTTGCGCGCGTGAGGTCGCCGCTAGCGTCGACGTTAAAATAAGGAGATTTAGGAGCGCTATAGTTGCGCGTTTGAAAAGTGAAAGATGCATGACGTCTCCTATGGACTCGCGTTGTCTCATGATAAGTTACTGGGCTCGCGCTTGCGAAATAGCGTCGACGACGAACTGAAACGCGCGTCGCGCTTCGGGATATTGCGTTGTATGGTCAAGATCGGATCGTTCAATGCACAGAACTTTTCCACCGATCTTCTCGAGGACGGCGGCGAATCGGCGCGCGGAGTCAGGCGGCACAACGACGTCTTTAGAACCGAGCGTAATAGCCGTAGGAACGTTGAGGAATCGCTCGGGGAAATATTCCGCGCTTCGAGCCTTGTATTCGAGTGGGATTTCTTGTTTGGTTCCACCGAAGGATTCGCTGATCGCATCCTGAAATTTGTCGTATTCTAGATGATTTGCCGTCGGATTCATGGCGACGACGCCGTCGATTAGTTCGGGATGGAGCGCGGTGAAAGTAAGCGCCGAGGAACCTCCCATCGACCCGCCCGAGATAACGACGATTGCGAATTTGCGCTTGCTTTTCTGCTCTTCTATAATTTGTAGCACGTCTTTTTCCGCCTCCGGTCCCATCCATGAAGTGGTGGGGCGGTATTCCGGCGCGATAACAATCCCGTTATTATCAGCGGCGGCGTCGAGCGTCGCATTGAACTCGGCGTAGGCGCCGGAGAAGATTTGGTCGGCGTTGGAGCCGTGTCCGTGGAGCGCGATAAATAGCATGAGCGGACGTGTGGGATCGAGTGGTTTAGGCGCGTATTCGTAGTATGCCTGTCGCGTTTGATCGAACGCCGTGAACTCGACGCGAGTCGCCTGAGTAGGCGACGAACCACGTTGCGTAGCGGGTTCGTCTCCGAGAACTTTGTTTGCCGAGAGTAAGACGGCAAGCGTTACAATCGCACAACTCACGACGGTTTGTAATTTCAACATGACGCAAATCTCCTTTTCGTTAAATAAAGCGTGAAGAACTGTCAACGTTGATCATTTTACCCGGAATCCGATCGAAAACAACAAAGCGCTGTCGAAAATAAAGAATGTGGAGTTTCATGCCGCATTTTGAGCGAGTAAATCGTGCGCTTTTTTGCCTATTATATCGGTTTGTTGACGCTTGCTAGTTGACGAATAGCTAATTCTATTTTAAAATTTATCTAATATTGACCGTCGTTTCGAGAATGAACACGCAGTTGTCGGAGACAGCGACTGCGGCGCGCGCGTAGGTAGCGAGACCTGTTCCTGTAGGACCGCTTTTTTGCGAGTCGCGCGCTTTCTTGAACAGAGGTTGTCGTGTAAGTTAAAGGTCAACTTTTAAACCAGGACATTTAAGTTGAGTAGACTAGAATTACTAGCGCCTAGTCGAGCGCAGGACGTAGTCGATATGCTATGCGAGACGTCGGCGCGGCGACTTGCCGCGAATCCTAACGGCGTCTGTCCCGTAGAGGCGACGAAAACTTTCGTCGCCTTGGCGCGCGCTCAGACCTGTGGAAAATGTTCGCCATGCCGGATTGGGCTGGCGCGTATCGTTGAGTTACTTGAACAGATATTGAGCGGAACGGCGCGTCCCGACGTTTCCAACGTATTAATGGAAACAGCGCGCACGATCTCTTTGACCGCTGATTGCGCAATAGGCGTCGAGACGGCAAAGACGATTTTGATCGCGCTTCGCGGATTTAGCGATGATTTTGACGCGCATATTAAAACGCAACGTTGCGTTTCAGGCAGTCAGTCGCCGGTTCCGTGTGTTGCGAACTGTCCCGCGCGCGTCGATATTCCGAGCTATATAGCGTGCGTTCACGAAGGACGCTTTGCCGACGCAGTGCGTGTGATACGTCAGGACAATCCCTTTCCATCGGCTTGCGGATACGTTTGCGAACATCCGTGCGAGGCGCGTTGTCGGCGCGGTTTGGTCGACGCGCCGCTCAATATTCGCGGTCTCAAGCGTTTTGCAGTCGACGCTGCGGGCGAGACTCCGCAACCAGAACTTTATCCTTCGACTGGTAAGACAGTCGCAGTTGTCGGGGGCGGTCCTAGCGGCTTGACGGCGGCGTATTATCTAGCGCTTATGGGGCATACAGTGACGGTCTTTGAGAAACGCGCGCGTTTAGGCGGGATGATACGTTACGGTATTCCTGAGTATCGTTATCCTCGTGAACTGCTCGACTCGGAGATCAATTCAATCTTGTCGTTGGGAATTGAAACGAGATTAGGAGTCGACGTCGGTTGCGATCTTTCGTACGAGAATCTTCGCAACGACTACGACGCGCTTTACCTTGCCGTTGGCGCTCACGCCGATAAGAAACTTCGGTGCAAGGGCATTGAAGCGAAAGGCGTCTATTCTGCCGTGCAATTATTGCGTTCGGTTGGCGACGGCGAAAAGCACGATTTTCGCGGTAAGCGAGTCGTCGTTATTGGCGGCGGCAACGTCGCGATGGATTGCCTACGTAGCGCCGTCCGGTTTGGCGCCGAAAAGGTTACCTGCGTGTATCGCCGTCGGAAAGAGGATATGACGGCGTTGCCCGAGGAGATCGAGGGCGCGATTGGCGAAGGCGTCGAGTTCATGACGTTGCACGCGCCGATCGAGGTAGAACATGATATGCACGGAGTTGCGGTCGCGCTTTGGGCGCAGCCGCAGATCGTCGGGCTACACGGCGCCGACGGTCGACCGCAACCTTTTGCCTCCGCAGGCGAACCGACGCGTATTCCAGCGGACGTTGTGCTCGTTGCGATCGGTCAGAGCGTAGAATCCGCACCGCTAGAGGCGGCAGGCGTGAAATTACAGCGTTGGGGCACGATCAGCGCGAACGAATGCGGACAAGTCGACGGTATGCCAGGCGTTTTCGCAGGCGGCGACTGCGTTTCCGGACCTGCGACGGTAATCAAAGCGATCGCGGCGGGCAAAGTTGCCGCCGCTAATATCGACGAGTATCTCGGCTATCGGCATGACGTCTCGCACAAAGTGGCGATTCCTGCGCCTGAGTTCTATAATATTAACGCTTGCGGTCGTGTGAATATGATCGAACGCGAGTCGTGTGAGCGTAAGAATGACGTTGCGTGCGTTGAACTCGGTATGAGCGCTCAAGAGGCGCGACACGAATCGTCTCGATGTTTGCGGTGCGATCACTTTGGATTCGGCGGATTTCGCGGAGGGCGTGAAGGAAAATGGTAACTCTAACGATTAACGGACAAAGCGTGCAGATAGAAGCAAGCGCGACTATTTTGGACGCCGCGAAGAGCGTTGGCGTTGAGATTCCTACGCTCTGCTATTGGAAAGGACTTAATCAGATCGGCGCGTGCCGCGTCTGTGTCGTCGAGGTCGCCGGTTACGATAGGCTTCTACCTGCCTGCGAGACGATCGTTGAAGAAGGGATGGAGGTTAGAACTCACAGTCCGTGCGTCGTTCAAGCGCGTAAGACGAACGTACAGTTGATTCTGTCCGAGCACAACACGAGTTGCACGTCGTGTGTTCGTTCGGGAAACTGCGAATTGCAACGCTTAGCGGACGAACTCAATATAACGCGAATACCTTACGAGAAACGTCTCGAGCGTAACGCGATCGATCAAATCTCGCCGCTCGTACGCGAAGCGGATAAGTGCGTTAAATGTATGCGTTGTATCCAAGTTTGCGATAATATCCAGACGGTCAATATCTGGAGTTTTCTCGGAATAGGTTCCGGCGCGACGGTCGGGACGACTGAGAATAAACCGCTTTCGCAGACCGACTGCACGTATTGCGGACAATGCGTTACCCACTGTCCCGTAGGCGCGCTCACAGCGCGAGACGATACTGACCGCGTTATCGAGGCGCTCGCTGATCCCAATCTTACAACCCTTGTTCAAGTAGCTCCCGCAGTGCGCGCTGCGTGGCAGGAGGAGTTCGGTATCGATAGCGACGCGGCGACTCCCCAAAGGCTTGCCGCACTTTTGAGACGTCTGGGGTTTGATTACGTCTTTGATACAAATTTCGGCGCCGACCTTACTATTATGGAAGAGGCGAGCGAGTTTATTGAAAGGTTTACTCACAAAGACGAGTACCAATGGCCGATGTTCACCTCGTGCTGTCCCGGATGGATGCGATTCGTTAAAACGCAGTATCCCGAATTTGTCGCCAATACGTCGACGGCGAAGTCGCCGCAGCAGATGTTTGGCGCGATCGCGAAGAGTTATTTTGCCGAGCGTATGGGACTCGACCCACATAATATTCGCGTCGTTTCTATTATGCCCTGCATGGCGAAGAAACGCGAATGCGAAATCGAAACGCTTCGCGACGCGTGCGGCGATCCTGACGTTGATCTCGTGCTTACTACACGCGAGCTAACGCGACTCGTTAAAGCGCTGGGCGTCGCGCCCGATACTTTGCAAGACGAAGAGTTTGATAGTCCGCTAGGCGAAGGTACGGGCGCGGCGACGATTTTCGGCGCGACCGGCGGCGTTATGGACGCCGCGTTGCGTACGGCTTATTATTTACTGACGGGCGCGAATCCTGATCCGGACGCGTTTGAAGACGTTCGCGGTTCTAATCCGTGGAAGGAAACTGTTGTTAAGGCGCCGGGCGATATAAACGTCAGAGTTGCTGTTGTGAGCGGACTGGGTTCTGCGCGCAAACTACTCGACGCGCTCAAACGCGGAGACGTAGAGTACGATTTTGTGGAAGTCATGGCGTGTCCAGGAGGTTGCGCCGGCGGCGGCGGTCAGCCGATCCACGAACGCGAAGAGTACGGCGAACCGCGCGCGAACGCATTATGGAAGCTCGACGCCAATATGTCGGCGCGTTTTTCTCATGAGAACCGAAGCGTCATGACATTATACGACGAGTATCTTGAGAAGCCGCTTAGCGAGAACTCGCATCGTCTCCTGCACGTCGATCAACTCGCATGGAACGTGCGATCAGATAGCTAAGTGTTCGAGCGTCCCGCTCGTACGTAAGCGAGCGAAGTGGAAAACGCCGTCGCAACAATATTGTTTGCGGCGGCGTTGAGTTTTCTTTAAGCTTTACGACATTGCCTAGGAATGCTGTTTATTGTTCATCCTCGAGATACGGAATTTCGTAACCGTTCTCCGATTCCCACCAGCCGATCTTAACACGCGAGAGATACCAATCCTTGCCCTTTGTAGCGTTGCCCTGGAAAAAGAGCCACGTCTGACCGTCCTCGTCAAGAAAGACGCAGGGATGACCCGACTCAGAACTGTTCCATTGACCTTCTGGACCGTTCGTTATAAAAGGCACGCTCCAGAGTCGCGTCCATTCAATTCCGTCGCTACTGACCGCTACTCCGATATGTTGGGGATCGTTGTTATATCCTCCAGCGTAGAACATATACAGCTTACCGTTTCGTTCGATTGTCGTCGGGGCTTCGATGCATTTCTTTTCCCATGGGAGTTGCGGTTCAAGAATAGATTCGTCGTACGCCTGGCGCCATGCTTCGGAGCCGAGCGATTCTATCTCGTCTATCGACTTTTCGGAAACGCCAACTACAGTCTTTTGAATCTTCCCCTCGGGATCGCGCGTTGCAGCATAGAGAAAATATTTACCTTGAAATTCAACGAATTCTGCGTCAATAGCGCGACCGTTGGTCCAGGTTCCATGAGGTCGATAAATAGGATTGCGCGGACTGTGCTTGAAATGCACGCCGTCTTCTGAGACCGCCATACAGATAGCGTCGCGTGGTCCGCCCCCGTATGATTGGTAAAAAATATAAACTTTATCATTCAAAACGCGCGCGCAAGGCGCGCAAAAACCTTTGACGAGATAGTCGTGATCCGCAGGCAATCGTTCGAGGAAGCGCCATTGCGTAAGATCGTCGCTTGTCGCAACTCCAACGCTCCAGCCGCGCTTTCCCGCTTCGTCCGGTTGGGGTGGAATAGAGAAATAGAGGTAATACTTGCCATGGAATTTAACGACGCTGGGGTCTTTGGCAAAGTCCTTCGGCGCCCATTTCATTTTTGGTTCGGCGAGCGCCGACGCGTCGTTAGGAACGATTGAAACGGCGTCGCTCGCAGTAGGTAAAATCGTTTGAACCAAATTGGCGTCTGCGGCCGACGTCGGCGCATAGAAGCACGCCATTAAGACAAGAGCGAGTAATAGTCGTGAAATAACGCTTTGTTTCATAGTAACACTCTCAAAATCATAGATGACTCATGGTGTGGCGAGATTACAAAAAACGGCGTCGCAATAAAATCGCAACGCCGCTAGCAAGTTAACATGGAGTCGAGTACGAAACGAGGCTAGAATCGCGGATGAACGACGCCCGCGACACGACCCGGTAGACCTTGGATGCGAATGAAACCCGTAGCGTCATTTTGATTGTAGTCTCC
The DNA here is from genome assembly GCA_900318195.1 of uncultured Planctomycetota bacterium. Taxonomy (GTDB): domain Bacteria; phylum Planctomycetota; class Planctomycetia; order Pirellulales; family Thermoguttaceae; genus RUG369. Next base: position 10,231 of record ONJR01000195.1, on the reverse strand, counting down.
GCCGCCTTCCATCGTAGCAATACCTTCGTCGTACAGGGAATTGGCGCTTGAACGTCCGTTTAGAATGATGTTGCCTTTGTACAGCTTCAGCGACACAGAACCCGTTACGCTCTTTTGCGCTTCTTTATTGAAGGCGAGGAGCGCGTCCATTTTTTGTCCGTACCAGAATCCGTAGTAGACGAGTTCGGCAACTTCTGGCGCAAGGCGATCGCGCAGATGCATGAGCTCGCGTTCCATAGTGAGTTGCTCGATATATCGATGCGCGTCGTACAGAACGGTCATACCGGGGGCTTCGTAAACGCCGCGACTTTTCATTCCAACGAAGCGGTTTTCGACCATATCAATAATACCGACGCCGTTACGTCCGCCAATCTTGTTGAGCGTGTCAACAATTTCAAACGCGCTCATCTTCTGACCATTGACGGCGACCGGGACTCCCTCGACGAAATCAATAACGACTTCCTCTTCCTTATCGGGCGCGTCCTGCGGCTTGACACACATCCCAAATTCAACGAGTTCAAGACCGTTGACATTGAGATCTTCAAGTTGTCCGGCTTCGTAGCTGATATGCAGACAGTTTTCGTCGGAAGAATACGGCTTGTCGATCTTTGCTTTAACCGGAATATTATTCTTCTCGCAATACTGGATCATTTCCGTACGACCGGGGAACTGATTGCGAAATTCATCCAGTCGCCACGGCGCGATCATTTCAATTGCGGGACACAACGCTTCGGCCGCGAGCTGGAATCGGCACTGGTCGTTGCCTTTACCAGTCGCGCCATGCGCATACGCGGTTGCGCCTACTTCCTTCGCGACTTCTAGAATTTTCTTCGAGATGAGCGGACGCGCTATCGACGTACCGAGCAGATATACGCCTTCGTACTTCGCCTGCCACTGGAGTACCGGGAACGCAAAATCGCGGCACAGCTCTTCTTTGGCGTCGATGAAACGAATTGAGGCGGCGCCGATTTTTTCCGCCTTTTTACGGATGGCGTCGCGATCTTCACACGGCTGTCCAAGGTCGACGTACACCGCGTGTACTTCGTACCCTTTATCCATTAACCATCCCAAAATAACCGACGTGTCCAATCCGCCGGAATATGCCAAAACACATTTCTTCGACATGACCGATCCTACTTCTTTGCTACGGCGCGCGCTTTTCGCGCGTCGCCTAACTCCTTTGCCGCTCGATCGCGCAACTCTTTTGCGAATCCGAACGTCAAACCTTTCCTATAATAGTATCTTGCCTTTTCATTTTGACAAGGCGCCCGTTTTTTTTCTCACTTTTTCCGAAACGAGCGATTTGGGAATGTGACGATGAAAGCGCGCGAACCATTTATTCGCGCGTTACTAAAGGAAAGAACTTGCATTTGACTTCATTGGATGTAAAATAGCTAAGAACGTGCGAATCGTCGCGCGCATGGTACGGCAGAGACTTCAAAAGCAAACGATTGCAGAAGGGGTAAGATATGTCGATTCGTGTCATTTGTAAGAATTGTGGAAGTAAACTCGACGCCAAAGACGAACTGCGAGGTCAGACGAGACGGTGCCCTAAATGCAAGTCGCCCGTTCTCATTGAGCCCGAGACGGACGTCAAGCCGGTCAGTCCGGAACCGCCCGTCAGCAACGTAGAAGACGGGGGAACCATCCGACCTTTGCGTCTTCAGCCGAATAATCTCTACGTTATTCTCGGCTCCGACAAGGAAATTGCCTACTGGAAGAACAACGAAGGGTGGTTCCTCAACGTCGGTACTGGGTATCAGCAGGTCAAGCGCGTGCCGGAGCGGTTGCCCGAGATGGGAAGCTTTGTGCTCGTTGAAGGATACGTCGCCGTTACCGACGCTGGTAGGAGACTCAAAGGACTACGCTTTAAAGAACTGACTGGACGCGGCGTTCTGAACGCGCTTATTCGTAGCGAAACGGAGATCCTCGAGAAAGCCAAGACGCCAGCGACCTTGTCTCAGGCGCAAAAGCGCTTCATGCTCGAGCATATTCGCAAACATTACTTCTTTGAGTTTACGGAAGACGCGCCCGAAGTTACCGAGTATCTTACTGGCTTTGACGCCCATATGCATTCAGTGGGCGAATTCGTCGATCCTTAAAACGCCGGCTCTGAGTATTTCACGCGTAGACATTTTTATCAGGTTCAGGTTAAAATGAAGAAATGCAGTATGATCGTAGCCGTCTTTGCGGCTCTTGGCTTTTTAGCGAACTCGTTCGTGTACGCCGACGAGTCCGACCTTAAAATTTTAACGCGAGGCGTTGATTCGATCGCTCAGACGGGCGCGCCCGGTCCGGTAGTTTCCTTTGGGGAGAACGCGTTCCCTGTCGTTATAGGTCGGTATGACAATCAGACGAGCGCGTCGCTTGTTGCGGCGTCTCGCGTCGGCAAGGGCAGGATCGTTGCGTTTGGTCATCCGGACTACATTAAAGTTCGCGCAATTACCTTGTCGCCCGGTACGGAACGCTTCATGTCGAACGCGATCGAGTGGGCGGCGAACGGCGAACGCGAGTCCGCCGACGTTCTCGTATGGCGCGACGAGTCGCTCGCAAAATATCTTATCGACCAGGGAGTCCATGCGCGTGTTGTTACCGAGTTGCCAGAGGAGTTTGATCTGCTAGTCGGCGACGCGTTTGCTTTCACCGACGCGCAGTATGACAAGCTATTTGAGTCCGTCAATAACGGCGCGGGCTTTATCACAGGCGGTCTCGGCTGGGGATGGAGCCAGCTCAATCCAGGCAAGAGTTTGCTTAATGATTTCCGAGCAAACAGGGTCTTTCGCAAATATGGCGTGAATTTGGCGTGGACGCAAGGGTTCGTCGATCCGACTCTTGAAAAGGGATATAAGGTCGATGCGCAAGAGGTTCTCGCGAAGAAATACGTTTCTGGCGCCGCGACTCTTGAGTTTCTGCGGCAGATTACCGATACCAACGCCGCAGTTGACGAGCTAGTCGCTAAGCTGGATCCCAACGACGCGCGTCAGATAGCCGCGACTCAGGCGCTGGCGTACCCGAACCTCGACGCAGAAGTTCGCGCGCCGATAGATCAGTTCGCTTTGGCGAACGCGCAGCAGCTTGTTCCGACGGAAAAGAATCCCATTCGCGGCGACGATCTCCTCGCTCGACTCCTTGTCTCTATTCAGACGGAACGTTACCTTCGCGGTCAGACGACCGGCGAAACAGACGCTAACGAAGCGCCCGCTCTAAAAGCGGCGGAAGATTTTCCTGGCGCTCCCGACAAGTCCGCGCCCAGACTCAATAATGTGCTCGTTAAGATTAAGAGCGCGACTCCTGATTGGAACTCGACCGGTCTATACGCCGCGCCTGGCGAAACGATTACCGTAACCATTGCGAACGACATTCTTGCTAAGTTGCCGAAGCCGTTGGGCGTCCGTATTGGCGCGCATCGCGACACGCTATGGCATTTGGGAAAATGGACGCGCTATCCAGAAATATGTCTGGAAAAGAAGCTGTCTACGAGTGTAACGACCATATCGAATCCTTTCGGCGGACCTGTCTATATAACAGTTCCGCGAGGATTAGGAAGCGTTGGACTTGGGCAGATTGACGTGACGATTTCTGGCGCGGTTGCGGCTCCGTACTTTATTAAGGACGTTACGAGTCTTGAAGATTGGAAGACAATTCGAGAAGCTCCCGGTCCTTGGGCTGAATTGCAGGGACGCAATATAATTCTAACCGTTCCGTCTAGGGTTGTTCGTAACCTTGATAATCCTCAACGTCTTATGGAAGTTTGGGATCGCGTTCTCGACCTAGAATCGGAACTAAACTCCGGACCTTACGTGCGCGAGCGACCGGAACGTATCTGTTGTGATCGCCAGATCTCGGCAGGTTATATGCACAGCGGTTACCCTGTTATGACATGGATGGACGTTGAGAAAGCGATCGTTGACGCTGAGAAACTAACGTCTGAAGGAAACTGGGGGTTCTATCACGAATTCGGGCATAACCATCAATCGCCGAATTGGACGTTTCAGGGGACGACAGAAGTAACGTGCAACTATTTCTCGCTCTACGTTATGGAGAAACTCAATGGTAAAAGAGCAGAAGAAGCGCGGGGCGAGCTGACGAAGGAACAACGACTCAAAGATCTCAAGAAATATCTCGACGACGGCGCTAACTTTGAAACGTGGAAAGCCAAACCGTTCCTGGCGCTGAATATGACGGTGCAAATACGAAACGAGTTTGGCTGGGAACCAATTTGGCGCGCCATTAACGAGTACACAAAGGCGTCTGCCGACGAGTTGCCAAAGAGCGATCTGGAAAAACGCGATCAATGGATGGTGCGTCTCTCGCGCAATTGCGGACGCAACCTTGCGCCATTTTTCGAAAAATGGGGCGTTCCAACTTCGCAAGAGGCACGCGACTCGCTAGCCGATCTGCCAACTTGGATTTCCGATGAGTTTAACGAAATCGATTAAGACCTGCAACTGCGTTCAAGGTAATCGAGAATTCATCACTAATAGTCTACAACAACAATAGGTAGCGCAATATGAACAGACGATCCTTTTTAACAACGACTCTTACCTCCGCGCTTGTTGGCGTCGCATCTTCAGCTACGCGCGCTGATGAGGAAAAGAAGGTTATCCAAGGCTTTGACGAAACGGATACGGTAATCGATGAAAGCCAGGTCTGGCGTCCTGTGAGCGACAAGAAGATTCGCGTTGGAATTGCCGGCTTCGGCGCGTGCCAGTTCGGCGCCGCGTTCGGGTTTCAGAATCATCCGAATGTGGAAGTCGTCGCTGTAACCGATCTCTTTCCTGACCGCTGCGCAGGACTGGCGAAGGCGTGTCGTTGTGAAAAGACCTACGAATCGCTCGAAGCGATGGTTACAGACCCCAATATCGACGCCGTCTTTTTAGCGACCGACGCGCCGCATCATGCGGATCACGCCGTTCTCGCGCTCAATTGCGGTAAACACGTCGCGTCGTGCGTGCCGGCATATTGGGGCGGAACCCCCGAGCAGGCGGAAAAACTCTTTGAAACCGTTAAGACGACGGGCTTGAAATACGGTATGTTTGAGACAAGCGCATACCACGACGACGTCTTTGCCGCGCGTAAGATTTACCAAGCCGGCGGCTTTGGCGAGATGGTCTATACCGAAGGCGAATATCTGCATTACGCGCCCGTTTCGACGCCAAGCTATAAAAATTGGCGCGTTGGAATGCCGGTAATGTGGTATCCAACTCACGCGTCCGCATACTATACCTGCGTTACTTTCGGAAGTATGGTCGAAGTCTCCTGTATGGGCAAAAAGAGTATCAACGAATTTCGTCAGCCGGAGAATAACGCGTACGGTAATTGTTTTGGCACCGAAATAGGACTTTTTCGAACCTCCGAAAACGGCGTCGCGAGAATTATGGTAAGCTTCGACACGCCAGGTTGGAGCGGAGAAGTTGGAAGAATGCGAGGACAGCTTGCCTCATACGCAGAGCAAAGCAAATATTGCGGCGCCGTTCCTGAGGCGAAAGCGATTGTTGATAAACTCAACCTTGCGAAACCGGCGCTTCCACCCGAAGTCGACGCCGGAGGACATGGTGGATCGCACGGATACCTCATGAATAATTTCGTCGAAGCGCTACTTAAGGATGAGAATCCGCTTGTCAATATTGCCGTTGCGCTGAATACAACCGCCTGCGGCGTCGTGGCGCATCAGTCAGCGCTTAAGGACGGCGAACTTATGAAGATTCCGCAATATCAACTTTAATTATCGAACCGAGTTCCGCGTCTGTGCGCGTTGCGCTCGGCTGTCGCTTTCCTATCAACTAAGAGCGCGACTATAATGTTAGTTGCGCTCGCATTGTGTTGTTTGCTTTCAGCAGGGGTGGGAAAAACTTTTGTTATGTAACGCAAGCTATTAATGGATTGTCTTTATTGTCGCCCGCAGGGACGTGTTCATTGCTAGACGTCCCTGTGAAACCGAGGGACGATCAATCCCGCTGATTCGACCACACAACGCGGTGATTCGTCATGAGAATACGTTTGTACGGCTAGACTTGTGAATCAAATTACTTGACCTTACTTCATTTTTAAGACGGTTCCAGAAAGAGGCGGCGCTTAGTTTATTGACGACCGCTTTTCGAGATCATCGGCGGTAAACTTGTCGTCCATTTTGAGAAAGAGAATGTGAAATGTTCAGTCAGATTAACCTAAAGTTATTTTCGTCGATCGTCATGTTCGCTACGTTTTTTAGCGTCGCGTCGACTTTGGCGCAGGAAACGCGCAAGACGCCGCGACCTCTTAAATGCGTATATTTTACACCGAGCGATTGTGAATCAAATCCTGATCGCGCGGAGCGACTTATGCGCGTGATGAAATATGTGCAAGAGTTTTATCGTAGCGAAATGAACCGCAATGGGTTCGGACCGATGACTTTTGAGCTGGAAGAGGAGGCGCCTGGCAAACTGAAACTGTATGAAGTGCGCGCGCCTAAGCCGATGAGGGAGTATGGTCGCGAGTCTGCGTGGGCGGTGCGCGCCGTTGTTGAAGACGCGCTTAAGACGTCGGGAATAGACGTTAATAAGGAGGTTGTTGTTATTTTTCAACAGGGGCTATTATGGAAAGACGGCGTTGCGGAAGAGGTTGCCTCTTTTGTCGGCGCCGGCGCGCCGTCCCATGGAACGGCGTGGTTCTACGACGATCCAATGCTAGATCCTGAGAATTTGGCGAGCCAAGAACCAGGCGGATACTACCATCGACCTTGCTCCATAGGCGAATTTAATACGCACTACATAGGTGGAATAGCGCACGAGTTGGGGCACGCGCTCACGTTGCCGCACGACTGTGAAACGGACGTCGAACGCGAGCAGTTCGGTTTTGCGCTCATGGGCGCTGGTAATCACACAATGGGACGCGAACTGCGTGGAGAAGGGAAGGGCGCCTTTTTGACCTATTCCGAAGCGTTGCGTCTTTCTAACGTGCCCGCTATCTCTGGCTCGACTCCGCAATCGCGACAAATGGACGTCAAACTGCTCGAGTTACAAGCCGAGCGCGTTGGTAAGAAGGCGGTAACGCTTTCTGGTAAAATCTCGACTCCGCGTCCCGTTCTAGGGCTTATTGCCTATAATGATCGAGACGCGCGCGCTTCAGACTACGACGCTAAAACGTGGTGCGTCCGCCCTGACGCTAGCGGGGCGTTTAAACTTGAGCTGACCGAAGTCGCGCCTGAACCTTCTGAATTACGCCTGTGCGTTGTACGCGATATTGACTCTCAATTACTTTTCAGAGTTTCATATTGTCCAGACGGATCGCCGACAGAATTTTCGCCGATCCAGAGCGCAATGGCGTTGCAGAAAATCTCTTCGTTGTTTTCCGGTAAAGACGTAGTCGCTCTCAACGCGCTTGCATCAGGCGAATTTGCGTCGAACGAAGAGCTACGTACGCTCTGCCGCCAGTTAGCGGACGTTCTTTCCACACAAGGAGCTCCGCAACTTACGTCGCCGCAAGACGTTGAAGACGCAAACGAGCAATTTGACCTCACGCGCGCACGTTTTATCCAGGAGAAAGTCGGATGGTCGAGACTAACTCGCGGCGCTCATTTTGACGGGGAGCTACTGCAAGTTGCCGGGCGCGGATTTGCGTCGGGACTATCTGCGCACGCGCCGAGCGCGCTGGAAACGCGACTCAATCGCAGATGGAAACGATTCCACTTTTCGTATGGGTTGCAGTCGGGTTCGCGAGGTTCTGTTGTTTTCGTTGTTTATGGGGACGGTCGCGAACTTTTCCGTAGCGGAGTAATTAGGGATCAAGAGCTGCGCGAGCAGACGCTCGACGTTTCAAAGGTCGACGTTCTACGTTTGACGACGGAAGACGGTGGAGACGCTAATACAAGCGATCATTCCTTGTGGATCGAACCGATCTTGACGAGATAACGCGCTTTTTCTTTAACGCGCGTTGAAGCAATAGCCGCTCGCCGAGGATACGTTCCGGCGAGCGGCTATTTAACTGAGTATCTGAGAACGCTGGGAAGCGCTTTAGATCAATCGAGTTTTTCATCCCATGGGCGAATCGAGACGCGTCGGAAGAAGATCTCCGCGCCCTCCGACTGAAGTTGGATTTTACCGCTCGTTCGCTTTAGCCCGTAAACGCGATTAACGAATTTACCATTTACATAAACTTGCATTTCATCGTCGACGGCGTATACAACGAGTTCGGTCCATTCGCCGGGCTTATCGCGATCGCGCGGTCCTCGAAAACCCGTAACGTCTTGCCAATTCTCGTCGTGTCCGTACCATTGGAACGCGCCTTCGGCATTGGCTTTGATCGTTACCGGCTTGCCGTCTTTCGGTGAGAAGACGCGCTTACCATTACGTTCAATAACGTCGCAAGTTCCGGAAATACCGTCCTCCTCATTTCCGACAATCCAGAAATCGCCAACCCCGCCCTCGAGAATATTTGCTTCCACCGCTTTAAGCCAGACTCCGCCGACCGAACCCTGGTCGCCGAATCCGTGAATAAGAACGCCTGAATCGCGCGCCTTCTTCGCGCGCGGTCCGAACGTGCCTTTTCCCCACTTGAATTCGACTGTTAGGCGATAGTTAGAATAACTCTCTTTCGTTGCGAGACCGCCCCATTTTTCACCGCTAACGCGTAGCAAGCCGTCTTGAACGGAGAAGACTCCTGTCGCGTCTTCTCCGAGCGGTTCGCCTGCAACGCAAACGTCCCAATTGGACAGATCGACTCTGTTAAAGAGCGGAATTTCATGCGCCGCGTCGTCAACTTTCCTGAGCGCTATCGGTATGTAGCTACTGTTAAAGAGTTGTTCGTAGCTGTATTCGCAATCAATTCGGAAAGTGGAATGTCCGTCTCGACCCTTTGGAACGCCCTTAGAGAGACCTGTCTGATCTGAAATAAAGACGCGATTATTCTCGGGCTCGTTCTTCAGAATGAGCATAACGTGCCCGTCGTAATCGTAGTGCATAACGACGGCGTCGCCGGGCTTGAGTTGCGCGTACGCCGCTTTCATAACGTCGAAGCCGTTTTCTTTAACGATATTTGGGGTCGAGTCGTAGAAATTGAGCTTGTATTTACCGACGGGCACGACCTCTTTGGGTCGGTCTGGAATCATTCTTCGTGTTAGTAGGGAGGGGAAATTTGGATCCGCTTGTTTCCATGCGTTTGAGACAGAGGCAGAGCAGTCGGAGCCGCAGTAGTTATTAAAGTCGCTTGGTCCGACGTAGTAGTTTTTACCGTCGCGTTCTTCGAGACACGCTCTGAAGGACGTCAGATTATTATTGCGTGAAAATTGAGTGTAGGGCAGTCCATAGTAAGTCTCGCCCTTTTTAAAGGAGAAATTATGCTCGGGGTTCCAGTATGGGACGTCTTGCGTTGGAATCCATTCCACAGAGGCTGCGGCGCGCATATAGTTGGTGATTTTAGCGCGCAAATGAGCCTCTTCTGGCGTCATATTGTCGGCTGCGACGGCGGAGTTCGCGAACGCAATCGCGGCGCACACGGTTAAAATAGCTGCGGCAAGTTTCTTTAACATAATCGACCTACGTTTGTTCTGTGCGTTCGTAGCGCTGTGGCGCGTGCGAACGCTTGTTAGTTGATGGGCGTTCGAGCAGTTGCGCTTGTAGTATGGACAAGCCTCATAGGCGAGGAACGCAACCGCAAATCTCTCGCGCACTGCTCTGACTCCATGCCGGGCGTGAAGACCAGACTACTCAATCTTAGCGCTCAGAATTTGACTTGTCAAGGAAGAACTCACTTACATAATACCCCTAAGACTTTGAATACTTCGACGCGACTCTCACGCTTTGTATCGAAGTAAAACGCGGAATTAGCAGACGGAATGTAAAGAAAGGGAGAGCCCAACATATGTCAGACTCTCCCTTTTTCCCGCATGTTCAAGTTCGATTAAAGGTTTTCAAATTCGTCGACGAAGAGTTCGGCGAGCGCTTCGTCGATAATCGCGTTCGAGGTGTCCGTCTGACGTTCGTAGGCGCCGAGATCGACTTTGCCGCCGACGATACGCGCGCTGCCCGATAAATCGAAAGCTGATATAACGCTGGCGGTCGAACCTTTGTCGAGCGCTTGCGAGCTTGCGGCGAACGTGAAGTCGCTGACCGAAACGTCGGTAAAGAGCGGGAGCGCGCTCTGGAAGATGAGGTTATTTTTACCGCTCGTCCAGGCGGTATACGTCGACAGCGTATTGATCGCCTTAATCGAGCGACCAGTAGATTTCTTATACACGTCCGTCTTGCCAGTATTG
>ONJR01000048.1 GCA_900318195.1 uncultured Planctomycetota bacterium | reverse complement strand
GCATTTTCACGAGGTTCAGACCTCCGCTTCGCTTCTTCGCTTGCCGACCCTACGACTTCGCTCGCATTTTCACGAGGTTCAGACCTCTGCTTCGCTTGTAGCGCCGCCGATTGCGCGTCCGTTTGGGTGAAATTGACGTCCTTATTCGAGCCGACGTCATGCGACCGTTCAGGGACGAACTCCAAAATTAGCCGCGTTCGATCAGGCGAATCGTCTTCTTCTATCTTAGGCGGCGTCAAATTAAAGTCGCGCCATACATTGACTATATTTGGAACGCCGCTTCCAGAACGTTCGCCTATATTGACGAGATTGAACATTTTTAACATGGTCCCATTTCGAGGATCCGAAACGCCGCCCTGCAACGCCTGACGCTTACCGACACGGATTACGCCCGGATTTTCTAGAATTAGGGAATCAATTGTCCTTTTAATAACAACTCCGCGAGAGCCCATATAATCGGCGTTCGTCAAACAATTGACCAGCGCTTCACGCACCGCTTTATGGAGCGGAGTATCGTCGACTCGAATAATTCCATTCATCTTGAAAGGGGACTTTAACCCTGCGACAAGTCGGCTATTCACGCCGAGAAAGAAATCAAAAACATTGCCAGACCAATATCCAGAACTCGAGAAGAACCTATCAGTCCAGCGAATTGAAAGATCATACTGCTCTTGGTAATCAAGAAAGTAGTTGGGGAATTCTCGGACTATATCGCATTCGTTGCCAAACATGAGCAGTCCCGCCGCCGTAGGACGCCATCTGTGATCCTTCTCTGATAGAACCGCCGCGCCGATATTGCGTAAAAAATTCGCTAAATCAAGTCTGGCAAAAGGATGATCGAGCGAATACGCTTGATGCATATTGCGATAACTATTAATCGAATCGCGATTCAAGTCGGAAAGTTCAAGAAATTCGATCGGTTGCGTATCATAGAACGCGTCTGTTTGATCGCGTAGCATTGCGCGGACTTGCTCGGGACTGCAACGATAATCGCCTTCGCCGTTACGCCTATACGAACCGGTAAAAAGGTCGGTTCCCTTATAAACAGGTCTCTCGCTACGCGACGCTCGTGGAACGTGAACGACAATTATGTCGTCGTCCCCTAAGCGATAGACGTTAACGTTGGACTCCTTAAGGATGTTGCGGTTCACAACTTTGACGTTATTGACAGAATCCCAGAAATCTTTAAGAAGTTTCGGAGCGTTTTTAAGACCTGAAGGAACCCAACTTTTATCAGGACGTTCGTCGACGCCAAGAATAATCACGCCGCCCTCGGTATTGGCAAAGGCGGAATAAGTCTCCCAAAGCGAACGCGGCAACCCTTCGCGTGCCGACTTAACCTCGCGACGGTTGTCTTCACGATACTCGTCGAATTTCGCAAGATCAAAAAGTTCTTCCATTCTTAGCCGCCTTTAGTATTAACCGTCTGATAAAACGTCGCAATATGCGCTCCTACCCTTACTCCACGCTCGTCTTCAATGCGTACAATTGAAATAAATGCGCCACGATCTTCTCCTCGTCGCCGTTAAAGTCGACGCCGTACGCTGACTCAACCGCAGCGTCCAACGCATGATGCGCCGCGCGAAGACCGTCGTACTTGCGTTGGTCATATTTCGCAAGGTCAGACTTGCTAGGATTCTCGGGCATTGGCGAAATACCGTCGTACATTTGAGCCAAAGAATCTCCTGAGTGAGAAGCTCTAGCGTCTAAAACTGCTTGAGCGCAAGTTTCTATACGTTGACGTTGCTCCTCGGTCGGTTCAGGCCAAATGAAGTTATTGTAAACTAACTGAGGAGTGTATCTATAATCACTCTTCAGACGTCCACAAACTACGCGCATCCAAGCCATGTGCGATTGCGAAGTAATAACGCCAAAGTCGTAGAGAGTGGCATTTTCTGCAATAGCAACAAGATCTGACGAAATAACTTTAGGTTGAGAAAACCCAATAGGTACGTATAAACGACGTTCACCTGAAACCTTCGGAATAATCAGGTATGGGTTTGATTGTACATTATCGCAAAAGAACGTCATAGGTCGCTCAGCCGACTTGATAGTAGGTTCAGGAGGTAATTTAGAATCTTTCTTCCCTTTTGAATTTGCGCCAATGCCAAGACGAACTTTTCGCACAGCCTCAACTCGTTCTAGAACAAGCGGCATATCGGCGATCTCTTCTGGTTTAACGTCGCCTAAATACAAACACCATCTGCAAGTATTGTTAATAAACTCGTCCGAACCAAGCCAAGGACGAAAGAAACGCTCGCTTTTGGGTTCTTTTGAAACGAACGCCTTCATTTCATCTTCAGTAAAGAGATACCACCCACCGTCGGTAGGTTTTGAACCGTTTTTCATTATCGGACAGTTTGAAAATAAAGGTCTAGCGCGAGATGAAGCTATAACATTTGGCGCGTCGATGAGATACGGATTAATGTTCTGAGGCGTTACCACAACTCCGTTAGACATAAAAAGTCTTTTGGAGACATTCAGCTTCTCACTTGAAAAACCGATTATCACCACGTGGACGTGCGCTTTCTCTGTGGCTTCGCTATTCCAGATAAAAGTCTTCCATGCAAAGTCAATCTTAATTCCAAATCTACCCATTAGCGTGTGCCAAATCGGATAAACCTGTTCGCCCTGGGTAATAGAATTTGTGGATACAAAAGCTACTCTTATACGATTATTGTTCTGAATCATTTGGCATGACTTGTAATACCAACCTGCGACGTAATCGAGTGAATTAGCAAGCTTTACCTTTTCAGTTCCATTAATTGTATAGAGATCGACTATATCATTCTTCTGCGCATTAGAACACATAGACGCCCCCACAAACGGCGGGTTCCCCATAATAAAGGAACACTCCTCCGCCGGCAACACGTCGTTCCAATCAATGCGCAACGCGTTCCCTAGCGTAATATTAGCCGCCTCATGAAGCGGAAAATCGTCCCCGCCGGACTCATAGAAGATCGAATTCTCGGCGTTCGCTTTAAGACGCGAGATCCAAAGCGCGGTCTCGGCGACGGTTACCGCGAAGTCGTTGATCTCGATTCCGTAGAACTGACCGAGATTAACGCGATCGCCGACCGACTCTTCGTTATGAAAGCCCATATTCGTCTGCTGATTCCAGAGCGCTCGCAAGACCTTGTCTTCCAGTTGGCGCAGACAGAGATAGGTCTCCGTGAGGAAGTTGCCGGACCCGCATGCGGGATCGAAGAACTTAAGCGAGCAGAGCTTCTTATGGAATCGTTCGAGATTGAACTTGCGTTTATTCGGCGTAACCCCCTCTTCGTCACGAATCGCTACGAATTCTGCGGTCAGGTCGTTGAGAAAGAGCGGATCGATCACCTTATGGATATTCTCCGGACTCGTGTAGTGCATACCGCCGGAGCGGCGCGTTTCAGGATTCAAAGTCGACTCAAAAATCCCGCCGAAGATCGTCGGCGAAATCTTGGACCAGTCGACGGGCTTTGAGACTTCGTCGAGTAGAAAGCGCCGGGTCGTCTCGTTGAAACTTGGAATCTCGAACTGACCGTGAAATAGTCCGCCGTTGACGTACGGAAAGGGCTTCAGGTCGGCGTCGCTATGCTTGCGATCTTTAATCTCGGTATCGAGCGCTTTAAAGAGCCGTTCGAGCGCGACGTGAACGAAAGACGCCGGGATATTGACCAAGTAATTATAGAACGCGTCTTTCGGAAAGAGCCCGGCGTCTTCGCAATAGAGGCAGAAGACGAGTCGGACGCAGAGGACGTTGAGCGCGTGCATCGACTCAGGGGAATCAGGATCCTGGTACCCCTTGCGCAGCATATCGTACAGCTTGCCGATCAGCTCGCCCGCTTGGATCGAGACCGTCTTCTCTTTTTCCAGCCGGCTATTCCTCGAATCGACGATAAAGGACAGGTATTCCGGATGCTCTTCGAGTTCGTCGAGCGCAAACTCAAACGCGTGCTGAACGAGCTGGCTTCGCCCAAATTCGTCGCGATCGTAGACGCGAAACTGCCTGAAATTACAGACGACCACGAAGCGCGGCTGAACCGTGCGCGGAAGTTCCTCCACGTAATCGAGCGCCTGATCAAGGGGCGTCTTGAGTTTACCCTGACGCGGCTCAGCCTTATCCAAATCGACGTCCGCCGACTTCTGCTCAACGAGTACGTTCGCCTCCTTGAGCCACACGTCGATGAAACCGCCCGACGGCAAATGATGCTCGAAAAGGACCTCGTCAACCTGAGGGTACCCGAGCTCGCGCAGGAGCTGAAGCCAGAACTGATGCGTTTCGCCCTTCTCGTAACCTTTGGCGGCGCGCCATTTTGCAACGAACGATTTTAGAATGTGTTTAGGGAACGACTGCATGGATTCTTCCTCAGGGTAAAAAGATAATACTCGGTTGACGCTCTTCGCGGTAAACGGCTCAATTGAACTTAATCGTTGCGGTCTCTCCGTCTTCGACGGTTGTCGTAATCGCGTCCCCTTCGGTCGGCGTTACGGTAATCGCAATCGTCCCGGGCGTCGCGCGTTTG
>ONJR01000055.1 GCA_900318195.1 uncultured Planctomycetota bacterium | reverse complement strand
TCCGGTCATCGACAAAATTATAGTGTGTTAAAAATACGCCACTCTTGCATTACTCAATTATCAAATATCAACTCGGACTTGCGTCCGGTCTCGCATCGCTGATCACTCGGCTCAGCGTTGTCAAACGACTCGGTTGATTCTATCACAGAACCGAAGATCGTCAAGCGGCTTTTTGAAAATTTTTTCATTTCTCTTTCGAGCCGCCATTCGACCTCGACCTCGCCCATCGAGCGCACGTCGTTCAAGTCGTGTAAGGATTATATCGACCTAATCACGATTGACAATAGTAAAAAACCAGATTTTTCCCAAGATTCCTCTCAGAATCTTCTTCTGCCTCTATATATTCCCTTAATATCAAGGTCGCGACGACGAGTCTTTCCTTAACGCCGCAACCGCTCATGCAAGAAATTCTGCAACTCGCGGATAAAAAAACTTCCAGGTTCGCTTAATGCGACGCCTTTCTTTTTAAGATAACCAAACGTTCCTTCTTCTGCGCCGACGAGAGGAATTTCCCTAATGAGAAACTGTTCACGTCGGCAATCGATCAAGCCAAAACCGGCGGCATACGCCTCGCAGCCCTGCAAAATCAGTTTTACAGAATCGAGATCGCTTGTTTGAATCTCAAATGGCTCGGCGCGCGTCTCCGCCAAGAACTCGGCGCGTAGATTTGATCCTCTATTGTCAACGTTCTTAATCGTGACGCGCGGATATGTCGCCAGCCTCTCGATATCGATTTTTTTCTTCTCGGCGAGCGGGTGTTTCGCGCTAAAATAAACGCACAATGGCGCGGCGCCAAGTTCAATGAATTCCACGTCGCGCTCGTAGAATACGCGCGTTGCAGTCGCACGATTCGCGTTAGTCAGGGCGAAAGCGGCAATTTCGCTACTGTGAGTTTCGACGCGGCGCAAAGCGTCGTCTATGGACGTCTGTTCAAACTCAAGTTCAAAATCGCGTCGTGAGAATTCGCGCGCGACGCTTGCAAAGGCGGCGCTCGCGAGCGCGCTGGGCTGCGCGGCAACGGCGAATCGCCGTCGCCTACGCGCGCGCGCCGAGTAACGTTCTTCCATAACGCGAAACTCGTCTATTGCACGCCGCGCGTAACCTAGAAATTCCTCACCGTCAGGAGTAAGAGACACGCCGCGATTATGGCGTTGGAACACGATGATTTTCACCTCGCGTTCGAGATTGCTCAGCGCGCTTGAAAGACACGACTGAGAGACCTGCAAAAGATTGGCGGCGCCATTAATCGAACCGGATTCCGCGATCGCCGTTACGTAGAGTAGCTGTTGGAGAGTCATGTCGTTTTCCCTTCACGCGGTCCTAACGCTTACAAGCGGGGCAAACCGTAGGGCGATCGTAAATCAAGCCTCGCGACCTCGCCAACAACGATAACAGTCGGAGGCGCCAAATTGTGCTCGCGCGCACGTTCCACGACGTCTTCCAACGTTCCCCGGAGGACGGTCAACGCTCCGGCGCACCCTCCGCGCACGATCGCGACCGGCGTATCCGCACGCATTCCGGCTTCGATCAGCTCACGCGTTATTCTCGCGAGACGCTTCGTTCCCATAAGAAGGACAAGCGTCCCTGAAATCGACGCGATACGACGAATTGCGTCGTTGAATTCCCGTCCGGAGCTGGACGCTGCAACTATATGAACGCTACGGCTCAGACCGCGGTACGTTACGGGCACGCCCGCTTCCATCGGAATATAAATCGCCGAGGTTACTCCTGGCACGACCTCGAAAGGCGTATGCGATTCGAGTAACGCGCGCGCTTCCTCACCCCCGCGTCCGAATAAATACGGATCGCCGCCCTTAAGGCGCACGACGCGCTTACCGGAACGCGCGAGCGCGACGAGCAATGAATTAATCGTCTCTTGCCGTTCATAGTATTCACCCGCGCGTTTGCCAACAGGAATCCTTTCGGCGTGTAGCGGCGCATGATGGAGAAGCGTTTTATCGATTAGTTCGTCGTAGAGAATAGCGTCGCAATTTCGAATCGCGTCGAGTCCGCGAAGAGTAATTAAAGACGCGTCGCCGCACCCGGCGCCGACAATTGTCACGCGCCCTATCGCGACCTGTTCCGCCGCTTGCTCGCCAGAGTACGTTTCCTCACTCCGAACGTTGCCGACGCGTCTTAAAATCGCTTCGATTTCGTTTCGCGTCAAGATGCGCGCGCGTGCGACGGCCTCGCGATAAAGGGACGCGAAGACCGCTTTGCGCCGTTCGGGCGGTGTAACGCGTTCTTTAATTTCGTCGCGAATATCGGCGAGCCATTCAATGACTTCGTCGATATTTTCGGGCAAATATTCTTCAATCCTATCGCGAATATCCGTAGCGGCAGTCGGGGACGCTCCGGCGGTCGAAACGGCGATCGTTAGCTTTTTTCGCACAATCAGAGCAGGAAAGTAGAAGTTCGACTCCTCAGGCGAGTCGACGACGTTGATCTGCGGGACGGTGGCGCGCGCTTTGTTCGCTATTTTCCGATTGAGTTCAGAATCGTTCGTCGCGATAATGAGAAAGTTCAGCTCGTCGTTAAGATCGTCGTCTGAAAACTCTCGTTCTTTCGCGACAATTTCGCCACGTTTGGCTAATTCGACAATCTCTCGTGCCAAATCAGTCGCGACAACAGTCAGATTCGGCTCAAAAGGGAGAAGCGTCTCTATTTTGCGCAAGGCAAGCGCGCCTCCGCCGACAACCAGTCCTTTTTTTCCACGCAGATCGACGAAAAACGGGAACATCGCCATACGGTTGCTTTCTCCTTCTGTTGTTAGGTTCTTATCCGTCAAGCGTCGTCGCGGTCGTATGCGGCGCGTATTGTCGTCTGAAACTCGTCCCACCCTCGACGCTCAATAGTCGCGGCGAGTCGTTCCTTCGGCGCCGCGTTCCGTTCAAAATATTCGACAGTCGCGTCGACAACGCGAAATAGGGTTTCTTTGTCGAAAATAATAGGAGTCGCCGCGCGACCATATCGAACGGTAGCGCCAAAGGCGCCGCCGAAAGTTAGCTGGTAGCCGTTTCTACCCAAGAGAGCGCCTTTCCGACACGCGTCGACACACTTTCCACAATGATTACAGCGTTCTGCGTCGACCGTCCAGCTATCGAGCGCAACCCGAATCGCATGGCGTTTGGCGCACGCACGCTGACACGCGCCGCAGTAGACGCACTTCGTCGGCTCCCAACGCGTTTCCGTCACGCCCTTAACGCCGAGATCATTCTCTTCCGCTTTAAGACAGTTGTTCGGACATCCGGTAACGCCGAACTTAAACTTATGCGGCAAGTTACGACCGTAGTATCGTTTATCCAACTCCTCCGCGATCTCGAACGCGTCAATACGTCCGCTCGGACAGACGCGTCCTCCTTGACATGCGGTAACCGTGCGCACGCGCGGACCAGAAGCGCCAAGCGCGACGCCGCCTTCGTTCAACGTCGCAACGACTTCGTCAATATCCTTCAGGCGTATAAATGGAATTTCGACCCCTTGTCGCGAAGTCAGATGAACATATCCGGCGCCGTACTTTTCGGCAACTCGACGTATCGTATCGAGTTGTTCGTGCGTTAAATTACCGCCGACCACGCGAAGTCGCATGGAAAAATGATCCGTCTGTTTTTGCAACATAAATCCGTTCGCTTTTAATTGCGCGTAATCTGTTCCCATCGATCAGGTTCCTCAATCGCGCCGTATAGCGCGCTAGTACTTATTGGCGCTTCGCCGATCAACTGGAATATCGATCGGCGCGCGCCCTGCAATTCTAATAATCCAATGAGCGACGTCGCCAACTTTTTCTATTTGCATAAGCGCGCCGCAACCGCCAATATCGGCGCCGAGAAAATAACTCGCAGCCTTAAAGCGGCATTCTTTGAGACAGGACGCGCATCCCCAGCACTCCTCTGGGCGTTTTAGAACTGCTTTTCCATTGGCGCCGCGTTTAATCAAATTTCCAGGACACGCTTCAATGCACGCGCCGCACCCGACGCATAATTTTGGATCAATTCGTATGCTCATACCAATCCTTTCCCAACGTCAAAGGTCTCGTAACAATCTCCACCAAGCCGTCGCGCCGCCTTGAATTGACGAAGAACTCCCATTCGTTGTTTTTTTCAGGGTAATTCGCGTTGACGCCAAATCCAGGCCAGCGCGTTTCACGACGCGCTTTGAGGTGCGCGATGACTGTTTCACACACGGTGAGTCGATCAATCAGCTCGTAAATGCGCAGCATTTCGTCCATATCTCGCGCGGAGAGCGCCGCCGCCATTTGCGTAAGTTCGGCGACGCGCGTTTGAGCAATTTCTAGCTGGTTGTCGTTATAGCGATACTTAGCGCTAATACCGCCAGCGTAAACGTCCATTGTCTTCTGCATCGCTTCC
Organism: uncultured Planctomycetota bacterium; assembly: GCA_900318195.1. Lineage (GTDB taxonomy): Bacteria > Planctomycetota > Planctomycetia > Pirellulales > Thermoguttaceae > RUG369. Next base: position 12,737 of record ONJR01000055.1, on the reverse strand, counting down.
TCCAAATCGAAGACGTTGTAAACGCTATCATGAACGGTCATGCGACGCAAATACTCGTCAGTCTTTTCACGTGCGACGCGCACGAGATCTTCGCTTTGTATTTCTGAACGCGACGCCAGATCGTCGATCATTGTTTCTACTGCGATTGCGCCCTCCGCCATTGCGCCAGTCACAAACTTCTTCGGCGCGCCGCCGGCAACGTCCCCGGCGGCATAAAGACCGGCGAGCGTCGTGCGACGACTCGTGTCGATCCAATAGCCGCTGCCTGTGTGTCCGCCGACTATATAAGGTTCCGTTCCCTCGATTTCAACGTTGCAACGGGAAGGAGTCTGACCGCTTTCAAACCATTTGAGCGTCTGAGCCGGAGACATATTCAAGTATGCGCGACACAGTTCGGCTTCCTGCTCGGAAGAAAGCCCGACCGTTTTAAGATAGCACGGTCCGCGTCCCGCTAGAGCTTCCGCCGTTGCGCCCTGAGCGCGCCCTGAGGTGGAATGTCCATATCGAAAGGCGTACGTTTCGCCTAATACGTTCACTTCCGGCGCGCCGACGCCAAGCGCTATCGTTCCGGTCGGCGCGATCGTATCTTTGCAACGTTGCGCAACGAACCGCATTTCGAACGACGTCATTTCAGCGCCTATGCGCGCGCCCATCGCGTAGCCGGCCCCGGTATTAAAGGGAGGATACCACATTTTATGACGCGAAAAACCGGGATTATTCGGTCGATACAACCCAGCGGCGCCGCCGGTTGCCACGAGCGTTGCGCGCGCCGCAATCACAAAAGCGGCTTCGAAATTGACAGAAAACCCGACCGCGCCGCAGACGCCGTTCTCGTCGACGAGCAGGTCCGTTACGTTCACGTGATTTATTACGCATATGTTATCATAGCGCTCTAACTCGGAGGCGAGAATCGGCTTGATATTTTCGCCGTTAATCTTGATATTCCGTTTGCCGCGCGAGACATAGTTTCCACTTTCGTCTTTGAGAATAACGAGTCCCATACGTTCTAGATCGCGCGTCGTTTCGTTAAACCGTTTCGCCATCGATAAAACGAGATCGTCGCGAATAATCTTCTCGGCGTCCCAGCGCACGTATTCAAGGTACTCGTGTTCAGTATGACCCTCGACAATATACGCGTTAATCGCATTAACGCCGCCGGCGAGACATCCTGATCTCTTGACGTTAGCCTTTTCAACAACAAGAATCCGCAAGTCTGGATTAATTCTAGCTGCGGAAATGGCGGCGTAACATCCGGCGGCTCCCCCGCCGACAATTAGTATGTCGGCGCGAAGCGTTTCCAATCTCAGATCGTCCCGTTTCATTAAATAACAACGCTCTCTTTCTTAAGGGATTTATTGTGTTGCACAATGATCTTCTCGCCGTCGACAACGATCAATCGGTGTATAAACACGTCGACCGTCTCGCCTATCTCAATGATCGAATCGTTCACGCTACGCGTAGCGGGAATTGTCACGCCGTGTAGACGTAGCTTAAGCTCTAAGCTACTACCGCGGAAAATCACGTCTTCTACGACGCCTTCTTCAGCCGACTTGACGAACTGCTTATTCTCGCCCTTCTTAAAGACGCTAACAAATTCCGGTCGAATAATCGCGCGCGTGCCTTCGCCAAGACGATCGAAGAACTGGAATTGATCGTAGTTTTCGACCGGATGAGCATTACCAATAAAACTAGCGACAAAAGGCGTTTTCGGATTAACATAAAGTTCGCGCGGGGTTCCCGTTTGTTCGACGCGTCCTTTGTTCGTTACGATAATCTCGTCCGCCACTTCGATCGCTTCATCCTGATCGTGCGTCACAAAAATACTCGTTATACCAAGTTGCGTTATCATCTTGCGCAACCATGCGCGCAATTCTAGTCGAACTTTCGCGTCGATAGCGGCAAAAGGTTCGTCGAGCAATAGTAATTGCGGATTAGGCGCTAGCGCGCGAGCAAAGGCGACGCGTTGCCGCTGCCCGCCGGAAAGCTGGCTGGGATAACGACCTTCTAGACCCTCGCAGTTAATCAGGTTGAGCAACTCTTTAACGCGCTGATTGATCGTTGCGACGTCCCATTTCTTAACGCGTAGTCCAAACGCAATGTTGTCGTAAACCGTCATGTATCGAAAGAGCGCGTAGCTCTGGAAGACGAAACCAACGCCGCGGTCGCTACCTGGTATGTCGTTTACGACCTTGCCGTCGATTACAATTTCTCCCGAATCAGGCGTTTCTAATCCTGCAATCATGCGCAGTATCGTGGTTTTGCCGCTTCCAGACGAACCGAGCGCCGCGATCAGTCGTCCGCGCGATATCGAAATATTGATATCTTTCAGCGCTTGGAAATCGCCAAAATGCTTATTTACACCGCGCAACTCTACGTACGCCTTCTCCGAGACATTATTATGACCGCTCATGCAATTCCATCTCCCTCGTGTTCTAATGCCGTAGTTCCATACGCTTATTCCCGCGTCCTTCAAGCCAAACGCGCAAAATTAATATGATGATCGTCAAGAGGACGAGAATACTCGAAGCCGCAAACGCGCCTGTAAAATCGTAGCCTTGGTACAGTAGCTCGATATACAGAGGAAGCGTGTTTGTTTTACCGCGCAAGTGTCCGGAAAGAACCGAAACCGCGCCAAATTCGCCCATCGCGCGCGCCGTACACAAAACGACGCCATATAATAGCGCCCATTTAATGTGCGGAAGCGTTACTTTACGAAAGATCGTCCACGTTCGCGCGCCCATGAGCGACGCCGCTTCCTCCTCGTCGACGCCCTGCGCCGTCAAGACGGGAATAAGCTCGCGCGATATAAATGGGAACGTTACGAAAATTGTCGCAAGAATAATACCGGGCGTAGCAAAGATGATTTCAATATCGTACTTGTCCAATAGTGGAAAGAGGAAACTTTGACGACCAAAAGTGAGCACGTAGATCAAACCTGCGATAATTGGCGAGACAGTTACCGGCAGGTCAATAAACGTCGATATAATTTTCTTGCCGCGAAAAGCAAACTTCGTTATACACCACGCGGCGGAAAGCCCAAAGAGCGTATTAACGCCTACCGCCCAAAGCGTCGCTTTAACCGTCAGCCACGCCGCCTTGACTGCATACTGGTCCGTAATTGAATTACAATATGTTGCAAGACCTTGCGCAAACGCCGTCTGAATTATAAAAACAAGCGGCAAGATTAAAAAGAGCGCGAGGAAAAGTTCGCAACCCACAATAAGCGTCCACTTGATAAATGCATTTTCGCGATTCATTTGCATAAATTCGCCTCCTTAAGATATTCCGCTTACGCGTTTAGAGACCAGACTTTGGAGAACCGCGTTCACAAAAAGAATGACGAACGCGATCGCCAACATGACGAGCGCGATACTCGTCGCGCTCGCATAGTCGTACTCCTGCAACTGCGACATAATCATGAGCGGCGCTATCTCCGTCTTGTACGGAATATTGCCCGATATGAAAACGACGCTTCCATATTCGCCTATGCAACGCGCAAAAGCGAGGGAAAAGCCTGATATAAGCGCCGGCAAAATCTCCGGAAAGATCACGCGCAAGAACGTCCTGCGACGCGATGCGCCGAGAATTGACGCTGCTTCCTCGTATTGAACGTCGATCTTCTCCAAAACTGGCTGGACTGAGCGAACCACGAAGGGAATTCCTATAAAGATTAGCGCAACGACAATACCCAGAGGCGTGTACGCAATACGAACATTAAAAAGGTCAAAGAAGAGTTTGCCAATCCAACCGTTTACTGTCGTCATGTGCGTGAGCGCTATTCCAGCAACCGCCGTCGGGAGCGCAAAAGGCAATTCGATTATCCCGTCGACTAAGCGTTTGCCAGGAAATTCATAGCGCACGAGAATCCAAGCGAGCGATAACCCCATGAACGCATTCACAACAGACGCGGAAAAAGCGCAGGCAATACTAATCCAATAACTCTTTAAAACCCGCGGCGTCGTAATGGTGTGAAGGAATTCAGACGGACTCAATTGCGCCGAGAAAACGACGAGAGAGCATAATGGAATTAGAACGACCACGCTCAAAATCGTCATTGTTATCCCGAAAGTCAAGCCGAACCCTGGAATAACGCTTTTACGTTTCGTCTTTCTCATTGATTCACCCCGTTTCAATACCAACGCCACGTTCGACGCCGCGCAACGCGACGGTTACGCCGTCGGCGCAGCCCATTCTACTTCTCATAAATCTGGTCGAAATTAGCGCCTTCGGCAAAGTGATCTTTGCGCGCTTGAGCCCAACCGCCGAAATGATTAATGTCTATCTTTTTAACCGAGTCGTTAATCCATTTGCCGTCTGAAGGAATCGCCGTTATTGTCGAATTATCGTCTTCTGAGACGTATTTCGCGTAGACCTCAGGGGAACTAGGACGATAGAAATTACGCGCCTCCACTTCCTGCGCTTCATCTGAATAAAGATACTGGAGGTATTCTTTCGCCGCTTCTTCTGCGCCATGTCGTTTCGCAACTTTATCGACCACCGCGACCGTAGGTTGGCAAAGGATCGAAACAGAAGGAACCACGATCTCGTATTCTCCCGGATACTCGCGCAACGATAGAAACGCCTCGTTTTCCCAAGCGATTAACACGTCGCCTTGCCCATTATTCACAAAAGACGTCGTTGCGCCGCGCGCGCCAGAATCGAGAACGAGAACATTCTTGTACAGCTTCGCTATCGAGTCCTTAATCTCAGACTCGCTCTGTCCAGATTCTTCGAAATAATACCATGCGGCGAGATAATTCCACATCGCGCCTCCGGAAGTCTTAGGGTTGGGCGTAATCACGCCCACGCCGTCGCGAATAAGATCGTTCCAATCGCGGATATTCTTCGGATTACCAGAGCGAACGAGAAACACGATCGTCGACGTATACGGCGAACTATCGCGCGGAAATTCTTCCAGAAACCCCGGCTCGATAAGCCCTGCGTCGGCTACAACCTGCACGTCCCCCTCGAGCGCCAGCGTTACAACGTCTGCGCGAAGTCCGTTGGCAACCTCGATCGCCTGCTTTCCTGAACCTCCGTGCGACTGAGTTACGTGAATCGGCGCGCCCGTCAACTCTTCGTAATGCTTCTCAAATAGCTGATTGTACTCCTGATAAAGCTCGCGCGTCGGATCGTACGAGACATTCACGATTTCCAAATCGCGAACGTTGCCACCGCCACATCCAAGAGCTACAGAAAAGAGCAAGAGAAGCGCAATTAAACCCGACGCCGATTGATTTTTATACTTGTACATCGCTTTTGTCCCCCAAGTAGGATAAACTTGAAACTATTTCACGAAAGGCTCTCGCTCGCAATCCCCAAAGAACGATAGAGCATACCGTCAAACCAAGGAAAAACGCCTCACAAACACCTATCGTTTTACTAGGCGTTTGTTGTGCGAAGATTATACCGCTTTTCATAATCTTGTCAAACGCTAAAATATCGATCGCTAGTTATAGAGAAAATCGATAACGTAGTTCCCGTAACGTTGTTTCACAAAAACAGCCCAGACGCTATTACAACGCCTGGGCGAAGCTTCAAAAGAAAGCAGATTGCGCGCTTTCAGTGCGAATTATTCGTCAAGATTGAAATCAAAGACATTCTGCGCCGGATCGTTCGTCACCGTAATGGTAAGCGGCGTGTTCGTCATGGAGGCGAATTTCGCGGGCGTGAGCTGTTTCGGACGTTCGCTCTTGGCGTAGGCGCCTTTCTTCGCTTTGCGCTCTTGCAGTTCGTCGTAGGTAATTTCACCTTTATCGAACGCTTGCTGATCTTCGTCGACGATTTCTTCGGTCTTAATGACGGTAACTTTGTAGTCGCCCGGCAGTAGTCCTGTGCCGCCTTCTTGCGCGCGGGACGAAGTAACTTCGTACTTGCCTTGCGCGTCGGTTTTACCGCCGCCGCCTTCGCCGTCGCTCACCTGAGGGTAGAACATAAGCATAGCGCCTTCGAGCGGCTGTCCGTCCATAGTAACGGTACCGGTAACCTTACGATATCCTGGATCCTTTTTGCAGCCAGCCATGCAGAGAGTCGCGATCGCAAGGGTCGCGACGACTGCCAGTGTAAGTTTCGACGATTTCATGATTCCTCCGTCGTATATTCCCTATTCTTTACTAAGGTACGCGTGATCGCTAACAAAAATCGCCGAAAGTACCGACGCGTTCATGCTTCGATCTTTCGGCGACAATCTCATTATTGCAATAACGCGCGCTTTGTCAAGTGGAGACGCGTTAATCGCGACTACTAGTTGAACGTAACGGACTCGCCGCCGGAGCTCGAACCCATTGCGCCCCAGACGCCGTACGCCGTCGCGCCGCCGTAGTCCTGCGGACGCGATTGGTTCGGCACCAAATTGAAGTAGTCTTCGTTCTGATTACCGGCGTCGATCGTATCGCTAATGAAGTGTACGGAACCGTCGGCGAAACACGCGTTCACGCCGCCAGAGTGATTACTTGACGCCGTCGTAATAACGCAATCTTCCGGTCCGTTCAGCGCGCACGTCGGCGAGTTAGGAGGCAGAATCGTGTAGACCATCGTGTAGGGGTTCTGAGCGTCGCTCCAACGCTGTCCAATGCACTGATCCGTCGTTGTCGCAACGGTGTAATTATTGCTAATATCGCCGTTGGAACCGCGGGTCGCGCCACAAACGGACGGCGTGAAGTAGAAGTTGCCCCAGTCGGTTCCATGACCGTTATTAAACGCGCCGCCGAGCAGGACGATGCCGCCCTTAACCTTCTTGAGCGTCTTGGAACTTCCGACAACCGCTTCGGTGAACATGAGCGTATTGCTCGTACCGTCGGCGTAATCGGCGAGCGTCATCTGATGCTGACTGCCGTTACCAAACGCGCCGCGGTATTCGTTCCAGTCCCAGTTGAGCGTCATATCGCCGCGGTTGAGGTGGTAGCTCGTCGGCTGGCGACTTCCCGTGTTGACCTTCGTACCGCCGTCCGAGGGGCAGAAGAAGGCGGTTACCGGTTGGCACCACGCCATCGTATCGCTCGTGTCCCAGGGCGAGTAACCAGCTTCGATGTTCTGGATACCAACGGTGTACAACGCGCTCTGTTCAATGTAGGGAAGCATAACAACGAGTCCGGAGTAACGCCCCCAAGCGCCGCAAACGCCGCTGTATTTCTTCAGCAACGTCTGATAGCTCGCGTCGGGCAGAACTTTCTGCGAATCGTGGAAGTTCTGAGCGGCGAGACCGAGTTGCTTCAGGTTGTTCGTGCACTGCATACGACGCGCGGCTTCACGAGCTGCTTGAACCGCCGGCAGTAGAAGACCAATCAAAATACCGATGATCGCAATTACGACGAGGAGTTCGACAAGAGTAAAGCCCTGACGTTTACTCTTTGTACAATGAATACTATTTGCCATCTGTTATTCCTTGGAAACAGGGAGCCTTGACGCGCGAATAACGCGCGACACAACTAAAAATTGCTCACCGTCCGACGTCAGCGGAAGATCAAATGGCTGCTTATCTGTGGGTAATAAAGCCGACGAACGTACACGGGTTAGCGCGCCGCTTTCACAGCGCGCTCGTTGTAATTTTAACACGTCCCCCCAGCTGGGCAAGGGGGGCTACCGTCCGTTAGACGTATAAAAGGCGCAAAGGGTCCGTGAAAAACGGTTATTTTACAACGTTTATATGAATTTTCTAACGATTTTACGCACTTCGCTCGCAAAATAAAATGATCCGATCGCGCAAAGTACGTCGTTTCCACTTGTTTGTCGCGCGCAGTATCCGATGATAAACGCTCTGAAATCGGGCGCGACGTGAAACTTTCGTCGGATGGACGCGTTTTCAGCGCAGGTTTCGTCGAGTAGCGTTTCGTGAATCTGGATAAGATCGGGCAACGGGGTCGATCTCGCGTCGCGCGTGCGTTCGGTAAGATAGATTTCATCAGCGCGCGCGGCGAGTTCGGCGATCATACCGCGCGCGTCTTTGCCGATCGAAGTCGCGAGCAAGACTTTAATCTTCGCCTTAGGGTAGCGCTCGCGCGCGGCGCGCATGAACGCGGCAACGGACGCGCGATTATGGGCGCCGTCGACGATAATGAGCGGCTCGCGCGACACGATTTCAAATCGCGCTGGCATAGCGAACCGTGCGGCGGCGGCGCGCACGACGTTCTCGGCGACGGGCAGACGTTTTGTCGTCTCGGGATCGTTCGCGCCTGGTCGGAATTCTGGCGCGACTTGCCGGTCGGCGAGAATCTTAACGACGCGCGTAGCGATTTCGAAGTTCCACCGTCTTATGGAATCGATCGGCGGGCATGGGAAGGAGGCGACAAAGTTCGAGACGGCTTCGACGGCGTCGAACGGCGCGTTATGTACGCGCGCGGTCTCTCGCGCCATATCTCGCACGCGCAGCACGTCGTCGTGTGAAATGACGCGTTCCGGATCGGCGATATAGACGTAGTCTTCCGGCAGATCTTTTCGCGCGTCGTCAAAGATTCTCGTTTCTGGGTCAATCTCTTCGCCTTCTTTCGTACCGTCGGTTTCATTATTATCAAGCGCGGGTTCGTTTTCTTCGGCGTCTTCCTCAGGGATTTGCGCGGTCGATTCTTCGAAGGGCTCGACCGGCTCGTCGTCGTCGTTCTCTTCGTCGAACGGTTCGACGTCTTGCGCGCGCGCGGCGTCGGCAACGCAGAGAGTCGCGCGCGGTTCGAGCGCTTCTCGACGTTTGAACTCGTCGAGACCGTCGTATAAGTAGTCGGCGAATCCGACGCCGCAGACGAGCGGCGCGTTGGATTTAACGATCGCAAGTTTTTCGCGCGCGATTGCGTCCAGGGTATTGCCGAGCTGTTCGCAGTGATCGTAACTTACGCTCGTGAGAACGGAGACGTCGGCGTAGCACACGTTGGTCGCGTCGAACCGCCCGCCGAGCCCGACTTCGAGAATAGCGACGTCGACTTTAGCGCGCGCGAAGAGCGCGAGCGCTATAACGAGCGACCATTCGAAGAAGGTCATCTGCATTTCGTCGGACGCGTCGTAACTATTGTCGAGCGTCTTAACGCCGACGTGTTCGCGGCGCCGCGCGCGCCGAAACGTCTTCCAACGTTCGACGAGCAGACTTGTCGTTTCGGCGAACATCGTCTTATCGCAAGGCTCGCCGTTGATCTGAAAGCGTTCCATGAGGTCGTCGATATGCGGGGAGGTAAAGAGCCCGACGTTATATCCAGCGGCGCGATAGATTTGATCGAGCGCGCCGCAGACGGAGCCCTTTCCTTTCGTGCCCGCGACGTGGATAACGACGTAATTGTCCTGGGGCTTACCGAGAAACTCGAGAAAGTCGCGCACGCGCGCCAGGGACGCCTCCATTTTATCATAGGGAACGGAGACGAACGTTTCGTAGTTCGTGCGGCGCATAAGGAATTTCTTTGCGCGCTGGTAGAGCGGATTATCGGCGCTTTTCATGTCAGTGGTCTTTCCAACGAGTCAGCGAGTGCGTGTACGCGCGTTATTGTGCGGCTAACTTACGCTCGAACGCGGTCATAATTTTAGCGACGAGCCGAGCGGCGGCGTATTCGGTTAGTATATTACCGCCCCCGAGCGGCGCGGTTTCGACTACGTCGACGCCCACGACCCGTTTCGCGGCGACGACGGTCTCGAGTAGTCGCGTTACCTGTCGCCAGGTCATTCCGCCGGGTTCTGGGGTTCCGACGCCGGGCGCGACGGCGGGATCGAAGACGTCCATATCGATTGTTAGGTAGACGTATTCGCTAGTACGCTCAAGTATGTCGCGTTGCGCGGCGGCGAAATTATCTTCGACCTGGTCCGGCGTAATGAAATTATCGACCTGTTGAGGGAATCGATCAAGGTCCTCTTCCGAAAAACTCCTTATACCGACTTGAACGAGGGTATCGACGACCTCGAGCGCGCGCGCCATAACCGAGGCGTGTGAATTCTTACCGCCCGGCTCGTAGGAATCGCGCAGATCGCTATGCGCGTCGAACTGGAGAACGGATAGTTTCGGATATTTTTCCGCAGCGACACGAATAAGCGGCGCCGAGACGGAGTGATCGCCTCCTAGCGCAATGGGCAGACGCTCCGGTCGAAAGAGATCAAGTCGGCGCGCGACCTGTTCGATACGCGCGACTTCTTGTTCCGGCGAGTCTGCGGGCGGGATTGGCTCGTGCGTGTACACGCCGCGCGACCAGAACGGCTTTTTGTACCGTTCGTCGATATACTCCATTTGATCGGAGACGTCGAGAATAGCGTCCGGACCGCGCGCCGCGCCGCCGAGAAAGCTGACCGCGCCCTCGTAAGGAATCGGCAAAATGTGAAAAAACGCCGTCTCCTCTGCGCAAAATTCCGGGTCTAATTTCAAAAAGGTCTTCTTTGTCGTCATGCCAGGCTCCTATCGAATGGACTATCCAACTCGAACGTATCTTACAGCCTTCGCGCGCGCGCGTCAACATCAAAACCGTAACCTCCGCTAGCCCATATAAAAAAGAAATTCGCCCTTGACCATAATCAAAAGCGACGTATAATAACGACAATTCTATCCTGCGCTCGTAGCTCAATTGGATAGAGCAGCGGACTTCTAATCCGCAGGTTGAGGGTTCGATTCCCCCCGGGCGTGCTAACGGCTCTTTTCGACTATGTTCGGAAAGAGCTTTTTTTGTCGAGTAGCCCGTATTTTCTAGGGTCAAACGTCTTTGCCTTTGCCGTCGGCGTTTGTCCTATTTTACTCTATTTTGTTTCATTTAGTAGTCCATGCGGATAAGAAACGGGATAATAGTTCCAACGAAGGGATAATCTCCTTGCTTCGTGAATTATCGCGCATACCGCTAGTGTGTCATTTGAGCGCGGCGTCTAATTCTCGAAAGAAGGACGGCGCCCCATGCAGGAGCGCCGTCCTATGTTGATCACGCGCAGCGGGACGCGAGCAGGGTTCGCTTACCCTTAGGGTCTCGCGTCTCGTCGTTCGGCGTCAAAGCTATTTCGGCAGTATGACGCGCGCGTTTTCTTTGAATTCTACGGTCTTGACGTCGCCGCCGTTGATCTTATAGCCAATGCGCAACGTCTTAACCTGATTGCGGACAGGATCGCCGAACTCGTCGTTATAGCGACCAAGTTGAATGAGTCGCGTGCCGTCGAATTTCGCCTTGACCTTATCGAGCACGTCGGCGCGTTTATCGGCGGTTCCGTAAGTTGCGGCGACAACCTCGACTTTAAGAGTCGCCTTCTCCGCCTCGTATTCCTTCGCTTGCGCGGCGTAGACCGCCTTATTCGGGTCGAACTTCGGATCAGGGTTCGGCAGTAGTTTTAACTCCGGCAGGAAGGCGCTGGTGTCGCCGTCTTGTCGAATATCGAAGCGATTGATCTTAGGCGCGGTCGCGATACGCGGACGAATCTTCGGCGCGGTATTGATCGCGACGCTGTCGGGGTCGTACATCTGTCGAATCTCTTCGTCCCCGAGGTACGGACCGTTGGTATCGATCCACGCGAGGAGTCGCAGGGCGTCTTCCCCTTCGACCTTAACGCCGTGATGTTCGCCGCTGAGCGCGTTGTGCGCCAGTTTACTGACAGGCGAGTACGCGGAGTACGGGGGCAGCGTCTTGAGGTTGTCCGGGTCGTTGGCGCCGTAGGCTTCGACGATAAAGAGTCCGGCGATATTTTCCGGCACGTTATGCTCGTCGCGTTTCTTCGCGCCGCCCCACGGGGTCGCGCCGTTGACGAACGTCAGGTACGGCTCGGTAAAGGGACTGGCGTCGTTCGGGCGGTGATGCACCCAGCCGCGCCATGTGTGATTCGACGGGCGATAGGTCATATTGATCGTCTGATACGCCTTATTTTCAGGATCGCCGTGGCACTTAATGCAGTATTTATCGATAACGGGATCTTGCACGAAACGCTTATAGGAGATCGACTCCTCCACGCCCCACGGCGGCGGCACGAGATCGGCGGCGGGCTTCTGCAACGCCTTGCCGACCAGCAGACCTTCCGGTCGCGACTGCGTGTTCAATTGCGACTCGTGGCAGCCGAAGCACCCGCGACGTTCGCCGGGCATGACGTTCGTGAACGTGCGCATAACGTGGATCGCGCGCCCTTCCGCGTCGAGCATTTCAAAGAAGATCGCCTCGCCGGCGGGAACCTTAAAGTTCACGCTGCCGTCGTCCTCGATCGGAACCGTGCCCAAAATGCGTTTGACGCCTTCCGCCTGGAAGACGCTAACGGCGGGTCCGTCGTGCTGAACCGTCTTATTCCACGTTGTGTACGTCTTAGGATCCATTTGGATCACGCGGATGAATTTACCGTTCTTCTTAAGCTCAGGGTACTTCTCCGTACCTTCGAAGACGTTATTGGAGTACAGCTCGCCCGGCGCGGGCTTCTCGCCGGAACCGATCTTCGGCCATTTCACAACGTCCGGCTTAACAGGATACTTGTCCTCGCGCGCCATAATCGGGGACGCGTAGTACGCGTTGTACTGACCGCGATAGATCAGCTCCTTATTGCCATACACGTCCATGAGGTAGAGACGGAAATACCAATCGTTGTGCGCGCCGCTGTAGAGGTGGCCGCCTTCGCGCGCGCTAACGAGGAAGTATTCTTCACTGAGAGGATACGGCGTCTTATACGCGAAGATCTTACCGGACTGGTGATAGTCGACCTTCGGCGCCGGATCGTTCGGACCGTTGCCGACTTCCGGCCACGCGACTTCGCGCGTTACGCGATCCAAACCGTCGGGATAATTCAGCCCGGCGCTAGGATCGATTATACCGATCGAACCGTTG
>ONJR01000049.1 GCA_900318195.1 uncultured Planctomycetota bacterium | reverse complement strand
GTCGGAAGCGTTCCCCATTCTGACGAGTCCGCGTACTTGTACTGCAAAGTATATCCAGACGCATTTGGAACTGGTTGCCAACTTACAAAGAGTTCTGTTTCAGAGGGGATTACTGTAGTTATGATTGGCGTTGTAAGCGGTTTCGGCGCTGCTGTTTGATCTTCATATACGCCGAGATCGACGATTCCATCCACAATTCGAATTTTCCCGGCAAGATCCGTCGGTTCGGTTACGTACTGATTATCGCCTTTATTAATCGCCTGGCTGTTTCTCGCAAGGACAAAGCCGGAGTTAAAGAGGGGTTTACTGCCATCGAACAGGAAATTAACGACGCCGCTTTCGGAAGGATTCGACCACTCGCTGAAAGCGGATAGCGTATTGTATGCAACTACACCACCTCCATTACGATAAAGATCGTCGCCGTTACTAGCGCTATTAAGAGCTACGATTGAATTATACAGTGTTGACGTTCCGTTATTATTGTAGATTCCACCGCCAGAGTAAGACTCCGCCTTATTGCCAGCAATTGTGCAGTTGAGATAGTCTTTATTTGCAGAACTGTAGATTCCGCCACCATATAGATTTGACTTATTATCCGTAATTGCACAGGTCGTGTAGGAGGCGACTCCTGAACTATAGATCCCCCCTCCTGAGTAAGAAGCAGTATTGCTTGTAATTTTGCAATTCGTATAGTCTGCCTTGTTGTTACAGTAGATTCCACCACCGTAACCTGACGTCGTATTATTATCAATTGCACACTTTATGTAGATGGCAGTTCCTGAACTATAGATTCCGCCACCAGAAGATTGATTATTGTACATCGCCTTATTACCGGCAATTATGCAATTGTAATAGCTTGCGTTAGATGAACAGTAGATTCCACCGCCATAGTGAGTCGACGTATTACCTGTAATTGTACAGCTCATATAGGCGGAGGTTCCTGAACTATAGATTCCACCGCCATCGTAATACCAGTTAGTCGACGTTGTATTACCTGCAATTGTACAGTTCGTATAGGTGGAGTCGACGGAACAGTAGATTCCACCGCCATGAGATGAAGATTTATTATTTGAAATTTCACAGTCCGTATAGGTTGTGATTCCAGAACTATAGACCCCACCGCCAGAACTACTCGACGTATTATTATTAATCTCACAATTTGTAAAGGAATAGGTAAAACCAGATTTACCACTCCCAAGGTAGACTCCTCCACCGTTTGAACTAGCAGTATTATTGTTAATGGCACAGTTTGTGAACTCGACCGACGAATAACCTCCATAAACACACACGCCCCCGCCAGAACCTCCTGCATTATTTGTAATAACACAGTCACTAAAATAAGCGCTTGTGTACTCTCCTACCCATACGCCGCCACCGCCTCCATTTGCTGTCTTTCCGTTCGTAATAGCAAGACCTTTAATTGAGACAGACCACATATTGTCGATAAGAAAGACTCGCGATTGCGCATTCCCATCGATCGTAATCCCGGGCGTCTGTGACTCGCTATCGTACAAATTTGACGCGTCGATAGTGATCGACTTGTTAATAGCTAGTTGTGTTCCATTGAGCGTGATCGTCTCGCCTTTGAGACTTTCGTCAAAGGTAATCGTATCGTCGTCCTCTGCCTGAGCGAGGATGTAGCGTAACGTGCCGACCGACTCGTCGTCCGCAGTAGAAGTTACTACCCAAGTTGTCGGCGTAACAGCGTCGGATAGATCAATCGCTTCGAATTCTTCCTCATGATCGAGAGTGGCGACGCACGCAATTTCAGCAGCGTTAGCGAGACTCACGATAGGCGAGGCGTCGAGTAGTTCCCGATCTTCCAACCCTTCGAGTCGCAAGAGTCTCACCTTCGGCGCACTTACACGCGACTCGACGACCTGACGACGATTGACAACGCTATTGAAGAAACGGCGAACGGCGGAGACGGTATTCTTTTTCATGACTCTTTTCCTTATTAGGCGTCACGCGCATATTTTTTCTTGTGCGCACGAATAGGGTTGGTGTATGTTGACAGGCTACGCGCGAGCTGGTATTCTACGGTTGAAAAACTATTTTACGGTAACCAAAATTTATAGTATATGGCGCCAAAACCTCACACGTCATTTTGGCAACATATTACAGCATATGATTTATCGTGATAACCTCGACCAGATAGAAGTAAAACGGGCGTATAAACGAGTAGAACCGGAGGTGAGTCTAACGAAAAAGGGGCTTCATCGCGTTTGCAACGAGCCCCTTATTTTGATAATCGAAAAATCGACCGAAGAGTTTAATCGTTTCGTCTACTTTTGCGCGACGCCAGTTTCCCTAGCGACCTTTGCGACAGCGGCGGCGACAGCGGCGTGCGCGCGTTTGTCCCAGGCGTAGGGCAGGATATTTTCGGCGTTCAGCTCGGAGTCGGGAATAACCGACGCGATAGCTTCGGAAGCCGCCATCATCATCTCGTAGGTGATATCTTTCGCACGCACGTCGAGGGCGCCGCGGAAGAGACCCGGGAAGACGAGAACGTTATTGATCTGGTTCGGTTTCGCCGAGGAACCCGACCCGACGATCGCTGCGCCCGCTTCTAGCGCGTCTTCGCGCGAGATTTCCGGAATCGGGTTCGCGCACGTAAAGACGATCGGCTTATCGTTCATGGAACGAATCATGTCTTTCGTAACGCAGTCTCGGGTCGAGACGCCAATAAAGAGGTCGGCGCCGACCATCGCATCGGCTAGTTTACCGGTAATATGTCGTCGATTCGTAATCTTAGCCACTTCCTGCTTAGGCTCGTTGAGTCGTGGATCGCCTTCGCAGATAACGCCCTTGGAGTCGCACAAGACGACGTCCCTGACGCCAAAGCGCAGTAGGAACTTCGCAATCGCAATTCCAGCGGCGCCGGCGCCGTTCA
This sequence comes from uncultured Planctomycetota bacterium, assembly GCA_900318195.1. Lineage (GTDB taxonomy): Bacteria > Planctomycetota > Planctomycetia > Pirellulales > Thermoguttaceae > RUG369. The sequence continues at coordinate 21,038 of ONJR01000049.1, read as the reverse complement.
TTGCGACGTGAATGTCTTCCATCTTCTTGCCGACGAGCTTGAGCGAGTTAATAACAGCAGCGGCGGAAACGATCGCCGTGCCGTGCTGGTCGTCGTGGAAGACCGGTATTTCCAGTTCCTTCTTCAGACGTTGCTCAATTTCAAAGCATCGCGGCGCTGAAATATCTTCAAGATTAATTCCGCCGAAGCTACCCTGCAGAAGTTTAATTGTCTCGACGATTGTGTCGACGTCCTTCGAACGAATGCAGAGCGGAAACGCATCGACGTCGGCGAGCGCCTTGAAGAGCGCGCACTTGCCTTCCATCACGGGCATACCGGCTTCCGGTCCGATATCGCCTAATCCTAGTACCGCCGTACCGTCGGTAATAACCGGCACAGTATTCCATCTGCGCGTGAGTTCGAATGAGAGCGACGGATCTTCCTGAATCGCCAAGCACGGCGTAGCGACGCCGGGCGTGTAGGCGACCGAAAGCTCGTCCCGACTCCCGACGGGGACGCGCACCTTTGTCTCAATTTTGCCGCGCCATTCGCCGTGTTTCTTTAACGACTCCTGTCCGTAATCCATAAAACGATCCTTTTTGCGTTAAGTTTAAAATGAACATCCCACCGTCTCTTTCCGTACGAGTTGCCTCGCCCCTGGTCGGAAAGAGCGCGCCACGTCAAGCGTCCTATATTCTACACTTAAATGACGCGGTTCAAAAGGGGAAATTACCTAAAATCGGAAATATTGTTTCGCATTTCCGTAACAAATTCTCTTGACTATGCCGCCAATCCATTCGAAATCGTTCGGCAGGAGCCCCGATTCCATCTCGCAACCGAGTAGATTACAGAGAATCCTTCGGAAATATTCGTGCCGCGTGTACGATAGGAACGAACGACTGTCAGTGAGCATACCGACAAAGAGACTCAATAGTCCCATATTCGACAGCGTTTCAAGTTGCTCTTCCATCCCGTTCTTCTGGTCCAAGAACCACCAGCCAGCGCCGTACTGCATCTTACCGGGAATCGAACCGTCGTTGAAGTTCGCAATGAGCGACGCGAGAAGATAGTTCGACGACGGATTGAGGTTATAGACGATCGTTCGCGGCAACGCGCCGTCTTTATCGAGGTCGTCGAAATAAGCCGAGAGCGCTTTGCCGTACGCGCCGTCGACCATTGAGTCGCAGCCTGCGTCTGCCCCTATACGCGTAAAAACGCGGGTTGAATTATTGCGCATCGCGCCGATATGCAACTGCGAGGTCCAGCCTTTCTGAGCGTTCAGTCTCCCGAGATCGGTAAGTAGCGCGGAACTGAGCGCAACGCGTTCGTCGCACGCTATCGTTTCGCCCTTTAAAATGCGACCGAACGCCTCTTCCAGATTAACCGCGCTCGACGGCGCGCGCCAGTCAAAGAGCTCGAATCCACAGTCGGACAAACGTCCGCCGACCTTGTGGAAATATGCGTGCCGGTTCGCGAACGCCGATCGCAATGCGGCAAAGGACGTAATCGGAATACCAGACGCGCGCTCAAGCTCGCCTAAATATTGTAGATATCCAACGACGCCCGAAGGGGTTCCGCAGGCGCGAGGAAAGACTTTATCGGGTCTAAAGGTCGGTAAAACGCGAATGTCAAAGTTGCCGCTCGCGTTCTCGTCCGCTATTTGAGAATGGAACTCTAGCGAGTCGATTGGGTCGTCGGTCGTGCATACGAGCTCGACGTTCATCTGCTTCATAATACCGCGCGCGGAAAATTCGGGCTCTGCGAGCTTCGCGTTGCATTCTCTCCATATTCCTTCCGCCGTCGATTTATTGAGGAATCGATCGTTGATTCCAAAAGGTCGATTTAACTCGAGCGCAGTCCAGTGGAACAGCGGATTGCGCACGGTCGTCGGCACGACTTCCGCCCAACGTTCGAACTTCTCCCAATCTGAAGCGTCGCCGGTAATAAATCGCTCGTCGACTCCGGCTGCGCGTAGCGCGCGCCATTTGTAGTGGTCGCCGCCGAGCCAGATTTGCGTCATATTTTCAAAGCGACGATCCTGTCCGACTTCGCGCGGCGCAAGGTGACAATGGTAATCGATAATAGGCTCGTTTTGCGCGTACTCGAAATAGAGCCTCCGCGCGCTCTCCGATTGTAGTAGGAAATTTTCTGTTATGAAGCGTTCCATAATACTCTGACCCGAATTTCATCGTGCTCTCTCAAAAAAATCGACCGTTCAAAGAGAATCTTCAAACGGTCGATTCGGTACGACAGATTACGCCGCGCTATCGGCGTATAGTGGAATTAGCCCTTGTACTTCGGACCGGCGTTCGCAATCTCGGGCGAAGCTTGATCTTCGAACTTGACGAAGTTGTCGTGGAAGCTCTTCGCGAGTTTCTGGGCGGTCTCTTTGTACGCGGCTTTGTCGGCCCAGCTGTTCTCGGGGAGTAGAACTTCGTCCGGAACGTTGGGGCAGGTCTTCGGCACGGCAAGTCCGAAAATGTCGTCGGTTTGATATTCGACGTCGTTTAACGAACCGTTGTGAATCGCGTCGACGATAGCGCGCGTAACCTTAATGGAGAGGCGCTTGCCAACGCCGTAGGCTCCGCCGGACCAACCGGTATTAACGAGCCATACCTTGGAGCCGTACTTCTTCATATTGGCGGCGAGGAGTTCAGCGTACTTCGTCGGGTGCCAGACGAGGAACGCTTCACCGAAGCACGCGGAAAAGGTCGGTTGCGGCTCTTTGACGCCAACTTCAGTACCGGCGACCTTGGAGGTGTAGCCGCTGATGAAGTGATACATTGCTTGTTCCGGGGTCAGCTTGCTAACCGGCGGTAGAACGCCGAACGCATCGCAAGTGAGGAGAACGATGTTCTTCGGATGACCGCCTTGGCTGCCTTCCTTAATGTTCTCAATGTAGTGAATCGGATAGGACGCGCGCGTATTTTCGGTGAGAGAGTCATTGTCGAAGTCGACTTCGCGCGTTTCGGGATCGAAGACGGTGTTTTCGAGAACGGTGCCGAACTTAATCGCGTTGTAGATTTCCGGCTCGCTTTCGGCGGAGAGGTGAATGCACTTCGCATAGCAACCGCCTTCGATATTGACGACGCCCTTGTCGGTCCAGTAATGTTCGTCGTCGCCGATCAGCTTGCGATTCGGCTCGGTCGAAAGGGTCGTCTTGCCAGTGCCGGAAAGACCAAAGAAGAGGCAGGTGTCGCCGTCTTTGCCCTCATTGGCGGAGCAGTGCATGGACAGGAAGCCTTTTTTCGGCATGAGATAATTCATGATCGTGAAGACGCCCTTCTTCATTTCGCCGGCATACTCGGTGCCGAGAATGACGAATTCGCCGCGCTCGAAGGAGAGATCGACGGAGGTCGGCGAGGTCAAGGACGCGGTCGTGGGATCCGCCTTGAATTGACCGGCGTTGAAGATAACGAAATCGGGTTCGCCAAAGTTCGCGAGCTCTTCTTTCGTCGGACGGATGAGCATATTGTGCATGAAGAGCGCGTGGTAAGCGCGCGCGCAGATAACGCGGATCTTCAGGCGATTTTCCGGATCCCAACCAGCGAAGGCGTCGATGACGTACAGATGATCGCGCGTGTTAAGATAATCGATAGCGCGAGCGCGGTTTTGAAGGAACGCGGAGTCGGGCATCTTGATATTGACGGAACCCCACCAAATGTCGTTGGTACTTTCCGGATTGTCGACAACGCGCTTGTCTTTAGGGCTACGACCCGTCTTCTTACCGGACGAATTCATGAGAGCGCCGGCGGAGGTAATCGACGCCTTTTCGAAGGTAATAGCGTCTTCGTAAAGTTTCGCGGGAGCCGGATTGCGATAAACGTCGCTGACGGTGATACCGTATTTCGAGAGATCAAAACCGTTACTCATTCTTAATAACCTTTCCGAGATTTAACTCGACACGGATGAAATTACGCCCCGACGCCGCTTTGTCGAGCGTGCGGAGCGCCGCCTAACGTCGAAGCTTGGCGGATCTTGACTTCATTGGCGCGCTAACGCGCGAATATGCGACGTCAGCCGCATTTCAACCTGCGCGCGCCCAATTATACGCTAAGCGCTGTCGAGGTCGCGCGACCCCGACGACCCGGTTCACCAACTCGACGCCGATTGCGTGCGAGCGGCGAGTTCATGTTGCGCGCATATTTTCGACAATTATACATTGTATTCGTTTCTACGATACCCCCCCCGGCGACATTTCAAAACTTTCTTGACGCGACGCGCGTTAATCTTTTCGATAAACGTTTGACTTTCAGCGCGCACAACGATATATTCTACAGAGAGTGAGATTTAGCCTCATGGAGGCTCGGCTCGCGTTTGATAAGGGAATTTGTTCATAGAACAGTATTGAAAGAGAATCATGACGCATAGTAAGTTTTACGTGAAAATAAGCGTTTGCGCAATCCTTGCGCTTACCGCCGTTGCATGCTGTCGCGCGGTTTCGGCGTTCGAAACGCTCAATCCGCAAGAGCGTGAAATGAAGAACCGATGGCTCGCCGCAAAATTTGACGGCAAAGAGACTCCGATCGAGAAGCCGACTGTATGCCTGGAAGTCGTGCGCAACAACGACCCGGTCTTTTTGGACAATCGCGGCGGTAAGAAGCTTCAGATTGGCGGTAAACTGTATGACCGCGGTCTGTACTGCCATGCGCCAAGTCACGTGAACGTTTACCTGCCAAAGCCAGCCAAGCGATTCATTAGCGACGTTGGAATTGACACGAACGCAGACTCGACGAAAGCCGGGTCGGGCTCCGTGCATTTTCGCGTAACGACGCGCAATCGCGAACTCTTCGCGACGGACGTTCTGCGCGGCGGTCAATCGGCGGTAAAAGCGGACGTAGCGCTTGACGGCGTTCAAGAGTTCGCGCTCATAATTGACGACGGCGGCGACGGTATCTCGTGCGATCAATCCGACTGGGCGGACGCGCGCGTAGAACTGGAAGACGGCTCGACGCTCTATTTGAGCGATCTCACGCTCGTTGATTCTGTACGCTATGACCGCACGCTCGAACTCGGCTTTCCTTTTTCCTTCGTTTACGACGGCAAGTCGTCCGCAGAGTTTTTGCAAGATTGGAACCTCGAACGCACGATTGAGCCTGCGGTAGACGGCAAGATTGTGCGTACTTTGACTTTTACCGAGCCAAATAATCGACTGCAAGCGATCTGCAAAGTTATCGATTACGTCGACTATCCGTTTGTCGAATGGACAGTAAATTTCAAGAATCTTTCCAACGCGGACACGCCCATTATTGAGAACGTCAAGCCGATCGATATGATCGTTGGTCGCGATTTCTTCGAACGCCGACCGCATAGCGGATGGGATCCCGATTGCGGCGACGCCGACCGCTGGAATCTGACGCACGAGTTCAAATTGCACTATTCCAAGGGCAGTCCGTTCAGTCCGGACGACTATATGCCGTACGTGCAACTTCTTGAACCAGGCGCTACGAAAGACGTCGCAACCGAAGCCGGACGCGCTACGGGCGCGCATATGCCATATTTCAATCTCGAATCCAATCAAAAGGGCTGGATAATCGTCCTCGGATGGTCGGGTCAGTGGTCGTCTCGATTTGAGCGTCAGGGCGAACTTGAAACGCACGTAACCGCCGGGCAGGATATGACGCATTTCAAATTATTGCCGGGCGAGGAGGTTCGCTCGCCGATAGCGGTCGCTGGTCCGTGGTTCCGTAACGATTGGATAGACGCGCAGAATATCTGGCGACGTTGGATGCTCGAGCACAATGCGCCGCGCGTTCCCGATACGGCAAACCCCGACAATAAGAAGGGTAAACTAATCGCTTCACACCTTGCCGCATGTAGTTCGCACTTCTTCGCCGAAATGACGCAGGCGACGACCGCCACGCAAATTGAATTCATCTCCGACTACCTCAAGCGCGGTATTCAGCTTGATTACTGGTGGATGGACGCCGGATGGTACCCGTGCAATGGCAATTGGCCGCAGACGGGAACCTGGGAAGTCGATCAGACTCGATTCCCCGGCGGCTTTAGACCGATTACCGATTTTGGACGCGAACATGGCGTGCAGTCGATCGTGTGGTTCGAACCGGAACGGGTTGAATCGGGCTCCTGGATAGCTGAAAATCACCCTGAATGGCTTATGGGGAGGTTGCTCAATCTTGGCAACCCGGAAGCGCTCGATTGGCTGATTAATCACATCGACGGGCTAATTAAAAAGGAGGGAATCGATTTCTACCGTCAAGACTACAATATCGCGCCGTTGCCGTTCTGGCGCGCCGCCGACGCTGAAGATCGTCAGGGTATATCCGAAATTAAATACGTAACCGGTTACCTCGCGTACTGGGACGCGTTGCTTGCGCGCAATCCCGGTCTACGCATCGACTCCTGCGCCTCCGGAGGTAATCGCAACGATTTGGAAACGATGCGTCGCGCGGTTCCACTTCTTCGTAGCGATTGGCTCCTTGAACCTAGCAGTCAGCAGGTTCACACGTATGGAATATCGTTCTGGCTTCCGCTCTTTGGTACGGGCACGCGCGCGTTCGACGATTATAAGAACCGTTCGATTTTTGTCCCATATCTGAATTTTTGCTACGACGCGCGCAACGACGAGTCGGACTGGGACAATGTTCGCGCGAATCTCAAGATCTGGCGTGAGAACGTTGCGCCGTACTTTACCGGCGACTACTATCCTCTAACCTCCTGCTCGCTCGACTCCGACGCATGGATCGGTTGGCAGTTCAACGCTGAGGAGAAAGGCGAGGGCGTAATTCAAATGTTCGCGCGCCACGACACGACGATTCTCTCCGGGCGTTTTAAATTGCGCGGTCTGGAACCGAATGCGACCTACCGATTCGTTGACGTCGACACTCATGAGTCTAGCGACTATTCCGGCGACGAACTAATGACAAAGGGATTGATCATTACAATCGAGACGGCGCCGTACGCTAAGATCGTCAATTATAAGAAAGTTTCCGATTAGCGTGAGCGACAACGCATTTTCTCGGTTTAACAAAGCTCACGCTTTTACTGAACCTTAACTTCGTTTGCTCGCCCCGACGGGCGAGAGGAGATTTACCTTGAAATTCTCGTTACCTCACCGCTTGGCGGCGCGCGGCGTTATTTGGAGTTGCGCGGCGCTCCTCGCGTTCGCGACCCTCGCGTGCAACGCGCGTTATGTCAACGTTCTCTACGCGCAGGACGTCGACGCGAACGCTAATGTCGACTACTGCTCAGATTTCACTGCGTTTGCCTCCCGATTTATTCGTCCGGAATTCCCCGAGAACGGAACCGCCGACGATCAAAAGAACTGGTACGCGCTTAAAAAGACGTGCGGTCGCGATCTCATTAAGCTGTCCCTTGCCAAATGGCCTAAGTTCGACTCAAAGCCAAACGACGTCTCCGACGACGAGTGGGACGGTTTCCGCACTCTGCAGGAACTGTCGCGCTTTCATATTGCCGAATCGATTTTCGATGAAAACCACGGTGGAACGCTCATTAAAAAGTACTATACGACTGACTATGAGCCCGAAAAGATCATCGCGCTCGATACGATTGCGCGCGAAGAAATGGCGAAAGTACTCGACGCGATCAACGCGCTAACGCAAGAGGAAACGTGGAAAGCGCAACGTCGATGCGAGTTCGACCTATTCTACGCGGATTTTGAAAGATGGTTTACCCCATACTGCCAGGCGGTGCTACTGAAATTACCGCTCTTTGAGGATTTTCTTAAAACGCCCGATCTATTTATAACGACCGCCGACCTCCTCGAATTTGCCGTTCGGCATATACCCGACGATCCTGGATTCGTCGCCGCGCTCGAGGGCGTGCGCGAGCTTATTTCAGAACCGAAAGCGGTCGAGATTCGGGTCTTTCACGGTCGTTACGAGGGCTTTGATCTTGTGTCTCGCGACGTTATTTTTGCGAGATACTGCGCTCGAATTCAGGCGATCGCCGATAAGCGCGTCGCTAAAACTTTAACCCCGAAATTAACCAACGCAGAAATCTTTAACGATCGTCAGACAGAACGCTTCGTTCACTCTTCGTTACCCCAATGGGGCGCGAAGAACCCTGTGCAGACAGATTATTTCCATATCGTCTTTCCCAAATCGGGACCCGCTGAAGGACGCCCGCTCTACGCCGTGCTACACTCCGCCGGACATTCTGCAAAGACGGCGTTAGACTGCACTCTGACGCCCGGCAACCACGATATTTACACTGTGCCCGACGACTTTTACGGTATCTTCCTCGACTGCTATGACAATAAAGAAACCGACTGGTGGTGGGGCGGACGGCGCGCCGACGAGCCAGAGGTGAACGACGGCAATCGCGAACGCGCGACCGCTGACTTGTTGCCCGTTGAGAAGCGCGTGATCGACGAAATCAAATGGGCGATCGAAAGATTTAAGATCGATCCCAATCGCGTGTATTTGTGCGGCAATTCTATGGGAGGAAGTGGAACCCTAGGATTAGGATTCCCGAACGGCGACGTCTTTGCCGCAGTAAAAGCGAACGTGCCTGCTGGAATTTGGCACGCATACGACCGTCTACAACTCGACGAAGAAAACGCGCCTGAACGCGTCGTCGACCCGCCGGTCGTCTTTGACTATTCCGCTCCAAACGACAAATGGTCAGAATATCACGAAGCGCTTGTGCGCGGCGTGGAAGCGCGAAAGTATCCCTACGTGCTATATTGGGGAAACTTTGGACATGAGAACGACGACGCGAAGGTCATGAAAGTCAACGATTTGTTTAAGACGTTCGACTGGACCTCGATTCGGAAAGACGAGGCGTACCCAGTTTTTACAAACGCGTCGACCGATTCGCCGCTCGCTTGGCCTGAACGCGCGCCAGACGCGCCCGCCGGTCAGCGCGGCGCGTATTTCCGCTGGAGCGCGCGTACAGATACAGAAGCGAAGTTTGAAATCGATCTCAGACTCGCGTCGCAGCAGGAATTGAATTCGACGATTTTTGAGATTCCAACGTCGAGCGTCGCCGACGTCTCGGTGCGCCGCCTCCAAAAGTTCCGCGTCGAACCTAACGATGAGGTTACATGGCAATTTGGCGACGCGTCTGGTAAAGCAAGAGCGGATGAAAACGGATTGGTTACGATTCCGCAATTAACGATTGAAACGACTGTCAAGACGCTAACGCTCGAAAAATAACGGCGCGCTGGCCAATCGGTTATATCGTTCCCCTCGAGAACAGTCTCTCGAGGGGTTTTTTCGAATTGATGAGAAAGGATTGAACGTTTAATGTCGACTCCGATTCTTGTAACAAGAAATCGACGGATTCTATACGTGCCCGCGATATTTGTGTGCTTTGTGGTCGCGCTCGTCTCACTCCTGGGAACGCGCGTGGTCGGACAGGAAGGCGAAAACGTTATTTTCAAGAGACTTGCTCCCAAGCTTGTAAAAACGTACTCCTTCAACGGTCGGAAAATGGAAGTCTACGATCACGGCTCGCTACCGGAATGGGGAGGCGAAGATCCTGAACAAACTGACAGGGTCTTCGTACTCTATCCGCAAGACGGAGTAGCTGAGAATCGACCGCTCTACGTCGCGCTCCATTCCGCAGGAGGTTCGGCGGAAACGGAATTGTCCTGGAGAATGGGGAAAGAAGTTCACAATATCTACCTCGTTCCCGACGACTTCTTCGGTTTCTTTATCGACTGCCACGTTCACAAAGACCGCGACTGGTGGTGGGGAGGTCGTCGTGCCGACGAGTCCGAAATTAACGACGAGAATCGCAGAAAAGCCTCGTCTGAACTGCAGCCTGTCGAAAAGCGCGCGCTTGACGAAATCAAATGGGCGATCGAGACATTTAAGATCGATGTTAATCGCGTCTATCTCTGCGGCAATTCCATGGGCGGTAGCGGAACGTTGGGGCTAGGACTGCGACACGGCGACGTTTTCGCGGCAATTAAGGCGAACGTCCCGGCTGGAATCTGGCACGCGTACGACCGCCTAAATCTTGCGAACGACGAGCCTGGGCTCGACCTTCCCGATCCGCCTGTGTGCTTAGATTACTCCGCGCCGAACGATCAATGGTCGCTTTATCATGAGCGTCTCTTTGAAGGAATGGAGCGCCGTAAATATTCATATATCGCATACTGGGGAAATTTCGGACACGCTAATCTCGACGATGAAGTCGCGAAATACAACGACCTCTTTAACACGTTTCCCTGGACGGAAATCAAGAAGAACGAGGCGTATCCCGTCTTTACGCGCGCGTCGACAGACGATCCGATTCCATGGCCTGAACGTAGTCCGAACGCGCCTTCCGGGCAGCGCGGCGCCTACTTCAGATGGCGTGTTCGACTCGATTCAGAGACGCGATTTGAAATCGACCTGCGACTCGCGACACAAGAGGAACTACAGTCGAAACTCTTCGACGTTCCAAGTTCGAGCGTCGCCGACGTCTCTATTCGGCGTCTGCAACGTTTTCAGATAGAACCGAACGAGGAAATCAGTTGGCGATTCGGCGATGCGTTCGGCTCCCTGAAAGCGGATAACAATGGGCTTATTACGATTCGAGAACTAACAATCACTCCGAAGGCTACGACATTAACTTTTGAAAAGTAAGGTTCCTCTAACGTCAATTCGACGCGACAATTCTTCTGAAATAGTTCGATTTCGCAATAAAGTTAGATTGACAAAACTTTTCATCTCGATATACTACTCTTGTATATAGGCAATGGCGACGGTCGTCGGGCGTTAGAGAAGACTTGACTAATGCTCGTTGCGACGCGCGTTGATTCGGCGTCCTTAGGAGTTGAGATTAATATGAATCTTTCAAGAGTAGAACGCGGTAAAACAGTAACGATCGTTTCGGTTCGTCAGGTCGGTCGCGCGTTGGAAGAGCGGCTCGCGGCTTTAGGGCTCTTTCCAGGCGCGAAGGTTATGGTCGTACGCGCGTCGTCGGGAGGCGAGATGATACTCGGATGTCTCGATAGTCGGTTTGCGCTCGGTCGCGATTTGACGAACGCGATCGAGGTCTGCTAGCGGCGTTATGTAATTCGGCGCGCATGGTGCGAGGCGTGGTATGAATGATGAAAGTGCTTCTGGTAAGATTCGGGTCGCTCTGGCGGGCGCGCCTAATTGCGGTAAGACGACAATCTTTAACGGTCTGACAGGCGAGAAACGCGCGGTAGGCAACTATTCCGGCGTAACGGTCGATACGGTTGTCGGCACGTTTGAGCGTTCGGGTTACGAATTTGAGATATCGGATCTCCCAGGCGTTTACAGTCTCACTACCTTTTCTCGGGACGAACAAGTAGCGCGCGACTATCTTTTACGCAATAAGGTCGACGTAGTCGTGAACGTAGTTGACGCGTCGAATCTCGAACGTAATCTTTTCCTTACGTTACAGTGGCTGGAATTAGGTTTTCCAGTTGTCGTCGTACTGAATATGTGCGATCTCGCCCACTCGCGCGGTCTCAATTATAACGCGTCGCGGTTGTCTGAAATCTTGGGCGCGCGCGTTGTCGAAGTCGTCGGACCAACAGGTCAAGGCTTCGACGAGCTAGTCGGAGCGATCGTTGAAAGTTTCAAGACGCCCGACCAGTCGAACGAACTCGCGCACGACGACCGTAAGCTGTTAGCCTTTCCCAAAGAGATCGACCGTGAAATTTCACTATTGGAGGCGTCGCTCGATTCTTACCTCCTGAAGTCGCGCAAAAAAGAGCATACGTCTCCGGGCGCGCTGGGCGTCGACTGGCTCGTTTTCGGTCGCGCCGCCGCGAACGCGCAGCAGGCGCAGGACGACGCATGGGCGCGCTATCCTGAAGTGAGAACGAGTCGCGAGGTTCGCGCCAGACGCCGCTGGCTAGCGATCAAGTTGCTGGAAGACGATCACGATGTTGTTCAATCGTGGAATTTGCCAGAAATCGAAGCGGTTACTTCAAGCGCCGTGGATCGCCTCGCGACCGACGACGGCGCGCCGATTGCCGCACGACTTGCCGCCGCGCGGTACGCTAATGTGCGCAAAATAGCCGCCGCCGTCGTTGAGAGCGAGCGCAACTCTCGATTGCTATGGTCTGATAAAGCGGATCGCATTTTGACGCATCCGTTCTGGGGGCTGATAATCTTCTTTTTTGCAATGTATTGCGTCTTCTGGCTGACGTTTACGCTTGGCAATTACCCGGTTAGTTGGCTTGAAAACTTACAAGGTATGCTGGAAGAATGGTGCAATTCGCTGTGGTTGGAACATCCAGAGAGTTTAGCGCGTTCTCTGATAGTTGACGGGGTCATAGCGGGCGTTGGCGGCGTGCTTGTCTTCTTTCCTAATATATTTATACTTTTCGCGGCGATTGCCGTCTTGGAAGAATCGGGCTATATGGCGCGCGGCGCGTTTCTAACGGATCGCTTTTTGAGTCGCTTTGGTCTAACAGGCAAGAGCTTCATCCCTATGCTCGTTGGGTTCGGCTGTTCTGTGCCGGCGGTTATGTCGACGCGCATAATCGAAGACAAACGAGCGCGTCTAACGACGATTTTTGTCGTGCCTCTTATGAGTTGCGGCGCGCGCTATCCGATCTATATGCTTTTAATTCCCGCCTTTTTCCCGCTACAATGGCAGGCGCCGGTCTTGTGGATGATTTATGTTTTAGGAATCGTTCTCGCCGCGATCATTTCGACTACGCTTACCAAAGCGAAATTCCAGGGTGAAACGTCGCCCATGCTGATTGAATTGCCTGTCTACCATGCTCCGACTTTCCATACTGTCGGCAAAAAGGCGTTGGAACGCGGTATGCAATATTTAACGAAGGCGGGTACGACAATCCTTGGCGTTTCCGTTTTGTTATGGGCGCTTTCGACTTTCCCGCGATTGCCTGATTCTGAACTTACCGCGTTCACGGAAAAAAGCGCCGCTCTTCACGCGGAGGCGAACGACCTGGGAATCGATCTCGAAGAGTTAGCGCTCGTAGTAGCTGACGAGGAGAACCATGAATCGAGCGCGTTTGCGCGCCTTGCCCCCGAGCTCCGCGCGCGTGCGGAAGAGTTGCTTGAGGCGAACGAGCAGAACGAATTTGAAATTCAGGAGGCGCGACTCGAACACAGCGTTGTCGGACGCCTAGGTAAGGCAATGGAACCAGTAATTAAGTTCGCCGGTATGGACTGGCGTATAGGTTCGGCGTTGGTCGGCGCGTTCGCGGCGAAGGAGGTCTTTGTCGCTCAGATGGGAATTGTCTTTAAAGTGGGCGCCGTCGACGAGACGTCCGATTCATTGCGTGAAATCCTTCACGAGAAATATACGCCGCTAGTCGCCGTTGCAATTATTCTCTTCTGCCTCATTGGCGCGCCTTGTATGGCGACCCTTGTCGTCGTCGCAAAAGAAGCGTCCTGGTCGTGGGCGTGGTTTCAATGGGCGACGCTTACCGTTTTGGGGTTCCTCGTTGCGTGTGCAGTCTATCAAATAGGCTCTCATTGCGGTTGGGGCGTGTAGAGAAAGGGAGTAACTTTAGTGCTAGATAATATTGTTGTCGGCGTAGCTATCTGTTGCGCTTTCATGTTCCTTGCGCGTCGACTAAAACGCGTCGTTCAGTCAGGAGGTTGCGCCGGTTGCGGACTCTCTGGAAAACATATGTGCAAGGGTTGCCTCGATTCCTCTTGCGAAACGTGCGAAGAGTGTGGAAGCGGTCGCTCGAATGACTAACGAAGAGCATGTTAACGAATATTTACCACCGTGTTTTTCAACGTTAAGCGAAGAATATGGAGAAATGAATGGTTGCTCTTGCATTTGAAAGAAGGCAAGCGATTCGACCAAATGTAACGGTTCGAATCGCTCGCGGCAAATGTCTTCCTTTTCTTACAGGAATCGATTGCACATCGACAACTAGTTCGCGATTTCGCTAGTTGCCGCCGCCTCGAAACGGAAATATGCGGTAGATTTACAATTCAACTAAGCGTTTTTTGCGTATTGGCAGTTGAATCTACGTATGCTTTGTTTCCTTGGAACGCTCTCTATCAATCAGGAGGATAGAGAGCTTTACCTTTAGATTCAAGGCTGATAATTAGCGACCGCAACGATAAGCCATACGACCCCGACGCAAATCGCAAAGCTCGCAACGAACCCCACAACGTCGGTCGTCGTCGGACGATTGAACTCGAGTCCTCCGAATTTAAAGAGGCGTTTGTCGTCAAACCGGTGAGGATTTTCATAGGAGAGTCTCATTTCCTCGGCGTCCTTCTCCGGATCAGGATCGACAGGCGTCTTCATTTTAACATAGTAGCGATCGAGTTTCTCTTGATCGCCGCGCGGCGTAACGAAGCTCAACAGAATCAGAAAGACGAAGGGTAAGAAGAGTCTGGTCGGCAATCTCAGGGCTTCGAGCGTTCCATTGCTTTGCGTCGTCAGATCGAGATCCATTCGTTCGTAGAGTAGGAAGTCCAGTTCGAACGCGCCCTTTCCCTTCATGAGTATTCCCATTTTCCTAAGCTCGTCGCATGATTTGAGGCTATTGACAGTGCGCACGCGATTCTTACCGAGATCTTCGACGATTCTCTTATTAGGGTCAAAGAGTTCAATCGGCTTTTCGGTTCCATCCAGATAAATTGTCGCGTCGTTAACTTTTTTCGCAATCACACGTCCTTCGGAGTTCATTGTCAGTTCAGCGCCGTCCGCGTCGTAGAAATTTACGCCGCCGCCCCAGTAAATCGCTTTTCCTCCCGTCTTAAACTCGTCGACGATTTCACCGCCAAGCTCGAGCGCGATCGGTTCAGCGCCGATTTTCGCAAACGTGTATGCGGCAATGGCGGTTTCGTCCGCTTCGGTTACAGCGGCTTCTTCGATTTCATTAACTGCAAGCCATTCGCAACGCGCGGCGCTAGCTTTCTCTTGCCAGTTGACGCGCGCAGCTTCTCGACGCTGAACGTCGGTCGGAGACGCCTTGCGCGTCTCGCGCGTTACGACGTATTCGTTCGTTGCGAGGTACTTTGGATTTGTTGTCAGCTCCGGCTTGAATTTCGATATATTGAGCGGAATGAGGAAGAAGATCACGAGCGTCAGCGCTATCGTTCCCCAAGCAGAGTACTTGTTTGCGCGACGCCAGTATAGACCGATCCAGAAGGGCGCGGCGAATACGATCGGAATCTCCCACGCGAACTTCAACTGTTCAAAAACGTTCATCGACATGATCGAGTTGATCGTCGCGCCAATAATTACAACTGCCCCGCAAATGCGACCAGCGAGTACGTAATTCTTCTCACTCGCGTTCGGATTGATTAACGCCGCGTACACATTGCGAACAACTAGTCCGGAAACGACTAACATATAGCAACTCGCCGAACTCATAAGCGCCGCCAGTAGGCACGCTAGCATGAGTCCAATGAGACCGAGATTAAGCGGACCAAGAAGTTCGCGCGTCGCTACGCCCCAAACCTTGTCAGGATCCGCCGCAAGCTCGACGTTACTCGCTAAATAAGCGAGCGCAACCAGCGCTGTGAGCGCCCAACCGATCGTACAGAATCGCTTCAGAACGTTGCCGGCAACGAGACCAAATCGCGCGTTAAACTCTGTCTTTGCCGATCCGCCGCCCGTCGCTATAAAGTGCGGCTGGCACACGATGCCGAGAAGGTTTAGCAACGTTATGGCGATTATATAATGGAGCGGAAACTCGCCGCCCTTCGGACTCGTTAAAATCTCGAAATATTCCGCTGGAACGCGCTTGTGCAAAACCGTGAATCCGCTCGTCGCCTTGACCTCAGGCGAATTCGTCGATTCCGATGCGATCGCCGACGACTCGACTTGAGGTTCGACGCTCGCGACCGCCGCCGTTTGCGCATGATCCGTCAGCGCCGCCTCGTCCTTAACGAGCGCGTTGAGTCCGACAGGAATCAAGATGATCGAGAGAATTACGATAAATATACCCTGAATTAAATCAGTCCAATACGCCGCGCGCAAACCGCCGAGCACGCCGTAGAAGAGAACGCAACACGCCGTTAGCACAATAATGAACTGATCAAAGGGTACCGCCCAGCCAAAAAGTACGATCGAGTCAACGCCCACTAGCGGCGCGACCATTTTACCGATCGCCGTCATACCAACGCCAAGGTAGCACATATAGAAGATTGCGCCAAAAATCGTATATGCAAACGCGATCCCCTTACTCTGGTATCGCTCGGCAAACCAATCTCCCAACGTGAGACAGCGCATACGACGATACCACACGCCGCAGATCCAATAGAACGGGGTTACAAAGAGCCAGAGCAAACCGCTCCATACGCCGCTAAGCCCGTTGGTAAAGGTCGTTTTGGCCGTTACAATCGGATCCGACGCGTTAGTGCCGGCGCCGAATGCGGCAAACATCTGAAACAGTTTTCCGAAGCTACGACTGCCAAGAAAGTAGTCTTCCTGCTTCTTGACGAATAGCATCGACCACACTCCGATGATTATCATTATGATAAAGTATCCAATGAGGACGGAATAATCTAACGCTGTTAAAGTCATGGGATTATCTAAATCTAGGTGAATAAAGTTGAATGTTAGCGCGGAAGCGTGTTTCGCGCGTTAGTTGCGTGGGGTGTGTTTGCCTGCGACCTGGGGGCGCGCGCGGGCGCTTCCTCCTTAGGATCGCGTTTAGGAGCGCTCTCCTGTTCGCGCGGTTTAAAGAGCGGCGTGCCGAAAGGACTTTTTCGTTGTGTGAACTCGCCTGGCGCTGCGTCGTCTGCAAGTATCTTAATTGCGCTTGAAAAGGTCGAATCGGCGTAATCGGCATAATGGAGTATCATCGCTTCGAGGGTTGCCGGCGGCGTGGGCGCGCCCCAATCGGCGAATCGCGAGTGCGTTAGTATTATATGCTCTAATTGCACGCGCGTCTCCTGATCGAGCCCGACAGTCTGAGCGTACTGATTGACGATTTCGAGTCCCAGAACCGCATGACCAATGAGCGCGCCCGCGACGGTCTTCTGCGGACCAACTAGAGTTGAAGTCGTATCGAGTAGCTTGCCGAAGTCGTGTAGAATTGCGCCCGCTACAACGAGGTTCTTCGATAATTTCGTGCGCAGACGAGGGTTCAGCGTAGTGAAATGCTCCGTGAGCGCGATCGCAATTTTCGTAACGGAAATCGTGTGTTCGAGGAGTCCGCCGACATAAGTCCGATGATGCTCGCGCGACGCGGCTAACTCCTGGAGTTCCGTGCGTCTTGCTTTAACGACGCGATGAATTAGGTTCAAGAGCGGTCCCTTCGCGATATGTGCGTTTGCAAGCGCGATGAGTTCGGAAAGGAGCGTCTCCGGCGGCGTTTCAGAAGACGGTCGGCACAAATTTGGCGTGAAGCCCGCCTCCTTGTCGCTTTCGGCAACCTCGCGTATCTTACGAATTTCAAGCTTGACGCCGTACGTTGAGTCGCGCAGCGTTGCGCGTATCTTGTAAAAATGTCCAACGCGCCAGTCTCGTTCGCAACTTGGAAATAGCGGACTATCGAGCCACACGAAGGTCTCGATCGAGCGTCTGCGATCGCGAAAGGTCGCCTTGTAATACGGCTTGCCGTCTTTGGTGCGCAGTCTTTCTTTCTCGACGAGTTGTACAAAAGAATCGGCCTCGGCGGTCGTTGTGAGTTCTGCAAGAGTCTTAATTGCCGTTGGCGGTATAGCGACGTCCTGACGCCGAGCGGACGCGCGACGTTGCTGTTGGGACAGCGGCGCGCGCGCGTTGGGAGTTGGCGGCGACTCAGATGAGTTTGCTTGCGCAGGCGCGTCGCCTTGCTTCACGCTTTCTGAACCGCTCGTTGGCGCTGGTAGCTCGGCTGGTTGCGTTTCGATCACGGCTTGCGCGCAATCTTCTTGCGTAGCGTCGTTATTTTCGCGCGCGTCCGTCTGTTGCGCGCCGTCTTGGGTTTGACGGTCGCACGAATTATCACGCGCGCCCGTTTCGGCGGGGGCGTGTGCGGTTGCGTTTGTCATTATAGTCTCCTTTTTGCGTGGCGAACCTACGCTCGCGATCGTCGGCGCAAGGCGCGTTTTGATCGGAAGTACGTCTTTATTTTACCGAAACGGTCAAACGCGCTAAAGGATATTTTAGCAAGAGACGAACGCAAGTGGTAAAATAGAGAGTAAAACTACGGGAAAAAACAATAAATTTGTCAGTTATGATTTTGCGGATCGTAGTAAATGTGTCGATTACAACGGCTTCTCGTCTCCTTTTTGAGTCGACGCTAAAGAGTTTTCCAGTAGAATTGTGGTAAAGGCGTTGAATTGGGCGTTAAAGTAGGTATAATAGAGGATCGGCGCGGCGAGCGGTTCGTTCTTCGCGCGTGTTTGCAAGGAATAGGAGCGCGCGTTGCGGATCTCGCGAACGGGACGCGGCGTTCACGCCTGCGGGTCGATTAATCGATATACAGAGGAGTAATGATGAAAAAAGCAGTATTGACGGCGGCGATCATTGCGATCGTTGCGGTGGGAACGCTAGGATTCGCGCAGGATCTCAGCAATAACCCTGCGTACAAACCAGGAACTGACTGGCTCGCTAATCCCGTTGCGAACGCTGACGCGGACGCCGCGAGCGAAGACGATATGAAGCCGTATGAGGAAACCTTGCAGACGAACATTGCAGGGCAGACGATTTCCTTTAAGATGATTCCCATTAAGGGCGGCGAATTCACTATGGGTAGCGATTCCGGCGAAAAGGATGAGGCGCCCGCGTTCAAGACGACCGTCGCGCCTTTCTGGATGGAAGAGCACGAGGTTACCTGGCAGGAGTATTCGCTCTTTGGACTCCTCTATCTTGCGACCGCGCACAAATCGGGCGCCGTTAAGTCGGAATCGGATCGAGACGAAATCGCCGACGCGCTCGCTGCCCCGACCGCGCCGTATAGTATTGGCGTGATTAGCTACGACAAGAGCAATAAAGAGGGCTATCCCGCGAGCGGAATGACCCGATACGCCGCGCAGATGTACTGCAAGTGGCTTACCGCGACGACTGGACGCTACTATCGGCTACCGACCGAAATCGAATGGGAATACGCCTGCCGTTGCGGAACAACGACAGAATATGAATTCGGCGACGACGAAGCCGACCTTGACGATTACGCATGGTATCTAGGCAATAGCCCGGACGGTTACAACAAGGTCATGGGCAAAAAGCCGAACGCCTGGGGACTCTATGATATGCACGGCAACGTATGCGAGTGGGTCATGGATCAGTATGATAAAAAGGCGTATAAGGATTTCGACGCCGGTAAAGTCAAAACGCCGTTCATTACCCCGAAGAAACCCCTCTCCGTATACGGAATGTTCAATGAAGTCTCCCGCGGCGGTTCTTGCGCGCACGAAGCGAAAGATTGCCGTAGCGCGAAACGTATCGTGTCCGATAAGTCGTGGAAGGAACATGATCCGCAGTTCCCGCAGAGTATTTGGTGGATGACAGAAGCGCCCTACGTCGGGTTCCGCGTTGTGCGTCCGCTAACGCCGCCGACTGAAGAAGAAGCGAAACTATTCGAGCCCGATCCCAACGTCTGGGCGAAATACAAGGAACTCAATCCTCGTTAATTCGCGTTCGCTAACCCTTACGTATTCTCAAAGATTCTTCGCCGCGCGTTGCGAGTCCTGTACTCTCGCAACGCGCGCTTTCTTATCACGCAAATTTGCGCTACGACAAAACTCCGTCGCTACTCCTATTGCACTGCGCTCGTAGAGTCGCAGATTTCTCCCCTGTACTAGCTAATAGGCTCTCCCTGAATATGCACGCCACTTGATAATAATATGTTGCCAAAATAGTATGTGATGTTTTGACGCCATATACTATAGCTTTTTGTTACCGTAAAATAGTTTTTCAACCGAAGAATACTAGCTCGCGCGTAGCCTGGCAACATACACAGCCCTGTTCGAGCGCACAAGAAAATATATGCGCGTGAAACCCTATAAGGAATAGAGTCATGAAAAAGAACACCGTCTCCGCCGTTCGCCGTTTCTTCAATAGCGTTGTCAATCGTCGTCAGGTCGTCGAGACTCGTGTGCGCGCGCCCAAGGTGCGGCTCTTGCGACTCGAAGGGTTGGAAGAACGGAAACTGCTCGACGCCTCGCCCATTGTGAATCTTGCTAATGCTGGTGAAATTGCGTGCGTCGCGACTCTCGAACATGAGGAAGAATTCGAAGCGATTGATCTCTCCGACGCTGTTACGGCGATGACTCGGGTCGTTACTTCAACTGCGGACGACGAATCGGTCGGTACGTTATGCTACATCCTCTCTCAGGCTGAAGACGACGGACGATACGATTACCTTTGACGAAGGTCTCAAAGGTGAGACGATCACGCTCAATGGAACTCAGCTTGTGATTAACAAGTCAATCACAATCGACGCGTCGAATTTGTACGATAGCGAGTCGCAGACGCCAGGGATTACGGTCGATGGGAATGCGAAGTCGAGAGTCTTTCTTATTACTTCTGCGCGATCAGACCGATTAGAGTTGCAATTAATGGACTCACTATTACGAACGGTAAAACGGGCGAGGATGGGGGCGGAGTATATGTCGAGAAATACTCAAAAGCCAAATTCAATGACTGTTTTTTTGTGAACAACCGAACAATAAATGATGGCGGTGGTGTCTTTGTCTCTGGTAGCAACTACTCAACTGGTGAGCTTACAAACTGTGTCGTTAAAAATAATATAGCCAATAATGGCTGCGGTATTTCCTTGGATTTCACCCCTTTCAACACCTCTGACAAAAGCCATTTATTTACGAATTGCAAAATTAGTGGTAATCAGACTAAATCTTGTGGTGGTGGAGTATATTGTTTTGGAACTGCTACCTACACGAACTGTAAAATTAGTGGCAATCAGGCTAAATCATCTGGCGCGGAATCTACGTGGCAGGCAAGGGCGAGGCTACGATCGTGAATACGCTGGTCGTGAACAATAGCGCCAAATATGGCGGCGGCGTCTACTGCTACGGCGCGACTGACAAAGCGGGCTCATTTCAAACAGCACGATCGCGAACAATAGCGCAACGTCTTCCGGTTCCGGTCTGCATCTCGAAACCGCCAACGGCACGCTTGAAATGCGCAACTCGATTATCGCGCTCAATACTGGCAAGACGGACGTGTATAAGAAATCTACTGGTCGCTCGATTAAGGCGATCAATACGCTG
>ONJR01000051.1 GCA_900318195.1 uncultured Planctomycetota bacterium | reverse complement strand
TGGCAGTCGAACGCGCCGACTGCTACTGGTATGCCTGCTACCAGACCTGTCTTCGCGGCAACCTCCGACGTAAGATAGCCCGCTACCTGATCCGACGTCTGCGTCGACGATGCGTAATGATCCCTCAAAGGAACCAGGAGCGGCTCTAAGGACGAAAGAAATTCCGCGCTTGGCAGTCCGCCGCGCGCTTCGTTCCACAGCGCCTTGTGTCCTGCGGCGCAAACGCTACGCGCAAGCTTCTCGGGCGTCAAGTTACCGGTAATGAACGCTGGAACAAAGTCGCATATCTCGACCCAGGAGTACGCCGCGTGAAAGACCTCGGGATTTTCGCGCAGGCAATGCCAGATCTTAGCCCAGTACCACTCAGAGCTGTAGATACCGCCGCAATTATCGAGATAGCCGTTCTGCAAATCGTTGACGCGTTGCGTAATAGCGTCCGCTTCGGCAATCGACGTGTGATCTTTCCAGAGCCATGCGTTCGCGGCAGGCTCGTTTTCATACTTCGCTTGAAACGCGAGAGGGACGCCGTCGCGATCAACGGGAATCGGGGACGAGCCTGTCGTGTCGACGCCTATTCCTGCGACGCGCCCAGACGCAAAGCGTCCAGACGCCGACTCGGGAGCGTCGAGCGCCATTTTCACAGCTTCGCCGACCGCTTGGTAAAAGCATTCAACGTAGTCGCGCGGCGATTGTCGCGCCAACGTCGGTTGCGCGGGATCAAGAATAATCCCCATATCACCGGTTGGGTAGTTCGCCACGCAACTCGCAAGTTCGGTTCCGTCGGCTAGATCGACGATCAACGCGCGCGCGCTATTCGTCCCGTAGTCGACGCCAATTGCAAACTTCTTATCAGTACCGTTACCGCTACTCATCGTCTCGTCCTTTCGTATCGCATATTAGCGACTTTCGGCGTAAAAACGCGCTGAACTCGCCGTTCGCATCGCGCGTTGTCTAACGTTAGAATATAAATCGCTACGCACGAGAGTCAACCTATAATAACGCAAAAAAAGTGCGTTTTTGCGAACTGCGTCGTAAAAAAAAATCGCGCGCCCATCGTGAAAGAGCGCGCGATTCATTTCAATTACGTCTCGCTAGCATTGCGCTTTAACGCCGCTCAGTCTTTTCAGACGTTGCGCCCAATTTGAACGCGGGCAACGCTACGGAGGCGGTAGACTGCGCCAGATTAAAGATCGTGAACCCATCGGCGCCGAGGCTACGCGCGATCGACGCCTGGAGAACAACCTCTTCGGGCGTCATAGCGATTCCAGTCGCGGTCATGCCAATTCCGGGATAAACAGGGCATTTTCCTTTTACGTAGGGCAGTTGCTTTTCTACGAGTTGTTTGAAATAAGACGGGTCGCTTGTGTAGTCCATCGGGCATACAAAATCGAGCAGCCCTTCTTCCACCCACAATCCCCAATCCTGCCCAATAGATTTTTTCGTTCCAGGATACTGTGGAAAGACGGCGGCGGAGATTTGAATGTCAGGACGCTTGGCGCGCACAGACTTGTTCACGTCGCGCACAAATTTCGTAATCTGTTCACAACGCCACGTATGCCAAGCGTCTTCGAGCGCCTTATTTGTCTTTAACGATTTCGGAAAATCGCCAAGCTCAAGCCCTTTCTCACGGCATACGGCGCCAAAGCGTTCGCGACACCCCTGACAATAGCAGGTTTGAGAATCGGGAAAGCGAATATAGTCGAAGTGGATTCCGTCGACGTCGTATTTCGTCGCAACCTCTTCAAGCGCCGCTAGTTCGAGAGCTTGATTCTCAGGATGCGAAGGACACAGCCACGGCTTTTCTTCACCGGAGTCGTCAATCTGCAAGCGGCCTTCGGCGCGCATCTTATCCAGGAACCATTTCGGCGAATTGGTCGCGTTAAAGCAGACCATCCATGCGTGAACTTCAACCCCGTATTTCTTACCGGCGGCAACCGCCTGCGCTATCTGATCGCCGTATTTCTCGACAACCGGCGCTATCGGCAGAACTTTGCTGTCGTAATAAGCGGCGCCGCCCCAGAGCATATTCGGAATGACGCCGTTAAAGCCTGCGTCGGAAAGCTCCTTCATTGTTCGCTCCCAATCGCCGGGATAAATACCGCAACCGGAGTGTTCCCACCATAGTCTGCCCTCTTTAGCGCGCGACAACTGCACAGCGAGAAATTCGCGAGCACGAGCCGCTTTGACTTCGGCGACCACGCTCTGAAAACGCTTAATCGCAAGGAATTCGTTCTCACCGTTCGACGTATTGCCGTCTAGCGTCATTAAGTTGCAAGCGTCCTCCAGCGTCCACCCACGATTCTGTAGCTCTTTGTCGATGAATTCAAGCGTTTGCGCGCGTGAAAGCGATAGATCGGCGTCGGGAAGCGTACCGACTTTAAAAATAGAAATCCAATCGCTATGCAGAAAGTTGCGCGCAAGTTGCGGACGCGACGCAACGACAAAGGCGCGTAAGAAGGCGCGTTTTTCGCTTATCGACGTTTCAATAAAAACGTGCGAACAGTAGACCCCGGCGCCGCTCGCAATTAGGGCGGGATAGTTCGTCGTTTGACCGTTCGTCTGTTTCCAATACGCGAGCGTTCGCGCGCGATTGTCGCCGAAAACAAGCGAACGTTTCGGGGATCGCCAGTCGGGATCAATGGAAACAACTTCGAAATTCCAGGACGCCTGACCGATCTCTTTCGGTAAATCGAACCCCCGGTTCTTAGCGTCTTCAAGCGCGTCGTCCGTTAACGTCATTCCTGCAAGTTCTAGCCCGGCGTCGGCGCAACGTACGAACCCGTCGACCTTCACGCCAAGCTTCTTTAGGAGTTTCTGCGGCGCGTTATAGAACGCAAAGACAAACCCTCCGCCGTCGACGTACTCGCACAATGTGTCGACCGCCTGCGGAGAAATTCCGTTGGCTATCGGCAGAAAGACGGCGGAATAACGACGAAGGCGATCCGAATTCGTCTGAGAGGCCTTCACCAGTTCGCACGAGAGCCCCTCGCGAGCGGCGAGACGTCCGAACGAACGCGCGTACGTTTCGTTTTCGGGATTGCCGTTGTCAATTTCAAAGATCGCGAAGAAACGTCGCACGCCCTTAAAGCTAAGGAAACGCAACTTCGCGTCAACAGAATCGCCGCGCCAGAAGGAAATGCGTATCGCGTCAACCTCGTCGAGCCCGCCGGGCTGATCCTCCGTAACGAAATCGCTCGCGTTAAAAAGAATCGAAACACGCCCGCGAGCGTCCCGTTTAACGTCGCCCGTCGCGTTGTACCAACCGGCTTTACTGTGAAAATAGAGCGATACGTAACCGATCGCCTTAACGTCGTCAATTTCAACGATCAATTCATAGCTTGCAAAATCCGAACAGTTAACGCGAAAAGGACGATCAAAGCTCGCGCGCGGCGTCGCGCTATCGGTCGCAAAATTAAGGGCTAGGCTCGCAGAGTCGGCTGAAAAATCCAGCAGGTCGACGCACTCGACGCCATAGAATTCATCGAAGAACTCGTCGGATAGTAGTATGTCCCGCGCAGTCTCCTGACGCTGAGCCGCCGGAGTCGCCGTTATATGCGCGAAGCCAATGATTATGGTGAAAAGCGTCGCCGTCAAAGCGCGCAACGTTCGTTTTAAAATGCAATAATCCGTCATAAGTCGTGTTCCTTTCGCTTTCCGTCCAGTCGGCGGCGCACGACGTATGCGCACGCTTTAACACACTAATTTACCGTCGGCTAGGTCAAACTCAAGCATAAACGCTGGCTAACGACGCGTCTTCGGCAGTATGACCGCAAAAAGCAAAAGCTGGACGTCGCCAATAATCCGCTTGCGAACCGGGTTTTGAGATCAACGCGCTCGCAAGCGCGCGTCGCAATTATTACGCGGCGTTAGCCTCTGCGTCAATTCGCTTCTGTCGATCTTTGGCAAAAGTCCCAAACGCGGCGATCCCAACGCAAATAGCGCCGATCACCCACGCGGCGCCGAGCATCATGAAACCGTACCGATAACCGTCCTCGACTCCAAAGCGATCTTTTAGCAGTCCAACTAGTTGCGCAGACCACGCGCCTATGATAAAGGCGAACATGATCATAAACCCAACGGTCGTTGAGCGGTATTTGACCGGCACCGTCTCAAATACCGACGCGTGCGTATTACACTCGTAGAACCCGCGACAGACGCCCATGAGAAAGAAAAGCGCGTAAACGGCGGTAAGCGACTGTGCTACGCCAATGCAAGCGACAACCGGCGCGCCGATCGCCATGGCGAGAAATTGCTGCTTTGGACGGAACGTCGGGTATCTGCGCGCGATCTTATCTGACAGAAGACCTCCAACGTAAATAAAGCCAAACGCCGCGACGTGATGCCAAAACATACCGTTCCAGCCGGCGCTCGCTTCAGAAAGACCAAATTTCTCCTGGAGGAATTTCGAGACAATATTGAGATACGCGTTATTAACGAATACGATCGCTGTAAATCCGACCGTAAGCAGTAACGCCGAACGATTTCCGAATATCATGTGGAGGAATTCAATAACACTTGGCTTCTCCTGGGCCGCTGGCGTTTCAATTACAGAGCCGTCGCTCAGTTGGACTTTAGCAGGATCCTTTAGACGGAAGAGAAGTATAATGCCAATAAGAATACTTACGCCGCCAAAAGCATAGAATGTGGCGCGCCAACCAAAATGATGACTGATAAGCCCAGCGATTCCACCGCAAAAGATAACGCTCAAATAGACTGCCGTCTGATGCACGGAGAGCGCTATTGAGCGCGTCTCCTTATGATACGCCGCGATCAAACTTGTTGCCGCCGGACCGTAAAACGCCTCCGCCACGGAAACGCCTATACTGTTAAAGACAATCATGCCAACAACGCCGGAAACTGCGCCGGTACAGATCGTCGCAACGCTCCAGCAGAACAGGCACCCTATCAGTAGATTACGTTTATTAAACCGATCGCCAACATAACCTGCAAGTGGAACAACGAGCGCCATAAGCGTAAACATTACCGTACGCGTCGCGTACAAGACGTTGTCGGAAATCTGAAACTCGTCTTGAATTGAATGCGCGACTACGCCGTAAATTGCGCGGTCTGACTGGTGGAAGAAATACGCCAGGAAAAGAATAACCAACAATTCCCAGCGGTACCACGACGGTAAGACCTTGCGACCGGGAACAAGTTCGTGAACCCGATCCTTCTCGAGCTTTATCGATTCCGGCGCCGTCTTCTTCTCCAAGCTTAGCGATTTACTCATCTTATTCAACCTGTTTCTACCTCAATCGCTCGAGGTCGTTTAAATACGTTTAAGGTTAGTCTCCTTCGCTCGCGCATTCTAGCACATTGCGCAATCGCGCCGCCGCCGTCTCGGGCGAGACGGGATTGACGTCGAGTCCACAACCGAGCTCGTAGCCTGCTTTTTTAACAAGCGTTGGGACAATAACCCAGCGCGGGCGAAATGCGCGCAATGCGTCGCGAAACTGAGTCGTCGCTCGATAGGGCGCGTTGCGCAGGTAGACGTTATAATCAAGCGCGCGCGGATCCGTCGGTACGTAAATCGTCTTCGCGCGTTGCAATAACGCGACGAGTTTCCTTGCAAGGAGAGCCAACTCGTCAAGTTCGGGATCGGCGTACTCTTCAAAAGGTTCGTCGAACTTAGGGCAAATCTCGACCAACATAGGAAACCGACTGGCGTAGGGGCAGTAGGCAAGAAATCGCTCCGTATCCAACACAACGCGCAGTCCGTTTTTCAACTCGTTCGAGACGAGCGCCGACCAATACGTTTGCAGATCGCCGCGCGCGCGTCGTGCGCGTTCGTACGCGTCAAGTCGGCGCAATTCCGCTTCCAGTTCTGGCGGAACCGACGCGTTCGCCGTAAGTTGGCAGTGCGTGTGCGGCTGCGACGCGCCCGCGCTTTCGCCGACGTTCTTGAAAACGAACGCGTAACCAAATTGGTCGGAAGCTCGCATCGCGCGTAAACGACTGCGAAAGACGCGAAACGCCAGCTTGATTTCAACCGACGTCATTTCAGCCCAACCGCGACAGTGTCGCAAGGCGTCGACTATCACCTCGTGCCGTCCGAACGCCAATTCGTTACAATTGCATGACGACTCGCGCGTGAGAAAGCGTGCAAACGCGTCGCTTAGTTCCGCTGCCTCGAGCTGGTCGCTCATACGCAAAATAGGGAACTTATTCTCCACGACACGCAGGAACCACCGGCGCGATTGACAGGCGTCTTGCGTCGAGCCCCGGACGATTTCAAAGTCGTCGACCGTCAGAGTTTCATGAGGAAGCCTGCGCGCGCGTTCTTTGACCGCGACAAACTCAACCGTCGGGGTCGTCTGCTCCTCCGCGCCGGGACAGAAGGGACATTCAGGGTCGTAATCGCAATCAACGCGCAGAGTAGCGCAAGCGCAGACGTTTGCTGCGTTAAAAGGTCTATTGCCGCGTTCTTCCGCGATAATAGCCCAACGATCCGCGATGGGATCGTACCGTAATTCCGAAAAGCGCGCGTTTGACGGCGCGCCCATGCTGTGCGTTTCTTCGTTTGTCAATTTAATCGTCTTCTATAATAGTCGCTTGAACGCAGTCAGTTAGAGGCGGAAAAACTATTCGTAAGGCGTTATCTTAACCTTATCGCCGTCCACTTCAATAGAATAACCTGACTTCAGTTTCACAACGCAAGACGAATTATCGTCGTCATAGTCCAGATAATAGGAGTGTAAGTAATCACCATTACTATCTTTTATGTCGACAGTTGCGGACGCGCCGCTTTTCGGACGGCATGAAATCCGATACCTACCAGCCGGAAAATCCGTTCCGACGTACCACTCGCCCTGTTCGAGAAATTGCGACATGAAGAAGTCTCTCTTACCTTATAACTAAAAGACGCCGATCATGCGTTACGCCGTCGCAACGCATGATCGGCGAGTGGGGAAACACACGAGTCGCGCTCGACTCGACCAACGCGCTACGGTACGCGACTAGCGCGTTACGCTGTGATAAACCTGACCCAAACCGGGAACTTGGATCTTGAGACGTCCGTTCTCGTCCGGCGTATTCCAAGGCGTCCCGTCCTTATCGTACGAACTCGGACGATACGACTTGTCGGAGTTAAGCGCGTCTTCCCACTTGAGCTTCGCGCCCGTATAGCACGCTTCGCGCGCCATAACGCCCATCATAGTCGCTTTCGCCATGTAGTCGCCGTTATTGATCGTGTCGATCTTACCGCGAATCGACTTGTACATCTCGATATGTTCAAGCGTGTACATATCGGAATTGACCGGAGTTTGTTCGTAGACAACCTTGCCGTCCAGATCCGTAATACGACCGCGTCCGAGAATCGAAGCGAAGCCCTTCGTACCCGCGAAGTACGCTTGGTTCTCGCCCCAGCAACCGTCTTGCTGTCGGCAGTAGGAATAGAAGGTTGTGCCGTTCGGATATTCGAAGACCGCCGCCATGGAGTCGTAAATGTCGCCGTATTCTGGCTGTTCCGTGCGTTGCATACGACCGCCGAGACCGTAGCAGGTCGCCGGAGGAACGTTGCCCATCGCCCAGAGCCCCTTATCGAGAGTGTGCACATGCTGCTCGATATTGAAGTCGCCGGAAAGCCAAGCGTAGTTGTACCAGTTGCGAACCTGCGCCATCATTTCTGTATCGCCTTCGGCGCGCGGACGCGTCCACAGCTTGCTCGTCAGGTAGGTCAGACGCGCGGAAGTAATCTCGCCGATCGCGCCGTCGCAAACGCGTTCCATAACGTCCTTAACGTTCAGGTCGTAGCGCCAGCAGAGACCGGAAACGAGCGTCAAGCCCTTCTCTTTCGCTTTCGCGGAGGATTCCATGACGGAACGAATACCGAGCGCGTCGGTCGCGACAGGCTTCTCGCAGAAGATGTGCTTACCCTTCTCGACCGCGTAAGCGAGCGAACGATAACGGAAGCCGGGAGTCTCGCACAATAGCACGACGTCGCAAGCGTCGATGACGTTCTTGAAGGCGTCCAGACCTTCAAAAATACGATCGTCGACCGCAATGCGATCTTCGAATTGAGTCTTAAGACCTTCGACCGCGCCTTGAGCGCGCGCCATAAAAGCGTCCGCAACGGCGACAAGTTTCGTGTTAGGATCCGCGTTGAGCGTATTCACCGCCGCGCCGCGACCGCGACCGCCGCAACCGACAAGTCCGACCTTCAGAACGTCGTTCTCCGCCGCATGAACGCGCGGCGCGCCAAGTGTCAGAGCCGCGCCCGTTAGCGCGCTCGCTTTAAGGAAATTACGTCGAGAAAGCGTCATAATCTATGCTCCGTTGTACATGAATAATGTGTAAAAAGTACGTTACAAATATGATTGAACGCGAACGCGCAACCGATCGATCGGCGCGCGCTCACGAATATTATTGTTAACGCGTTACCGTATGATAGACCTGTCCGAGACCGGGAACTTGAATCTTCAAACGACCCTGAGCGTCCGGCGCGTTCCAAGGAGCGCCTGTCGACTCGTAGGCGCTAGGCGCGTACGATTTCTCCGAATTCAACGCGTCCTCCCATTTCAACTTCGCGCCGGAGTAGCACGCCTCGCGACTCATTATGCCCATCATGGTCGCTTTGGACATATAATCGCCGTTGTTAATCGTGTCGATTTCGCCTCGGATCGATTTGAACATCTCGATATGTTCAAGGGAATACATATCGGAAGGAACCTTTTTGTGTTCGTAAATCACCTTCCCGTCCAGATCCGTGATCACGCCGCGACCTAGCACGGAAGTTACGTAGCCCTTCGTACCCGCGAAACGCGCGTTGTTCTCGCCCCAGCAACCGTTCTGCTGACGGCAGTATGAGTAGAAAGTCGTACCGTTGGGATATTCGAAAACGGACGCCATGGAGTCGTAGATATCGCCGTATTCCGGCTGTTCCGTACGTTGCATACGCGCGCCAAGACCGTAGCACGTCGAAGGCGGAACGTCCTGCATAGCCCAAAGTCCCTTGTCGAGCGTGTGAACGTGCTGCTCGACGTTAAAGTCGCCGGAAAGCCACGCGTAGTTGTACCAGTTGCGAACCTGCGCCATGAGTTCCGTATCGCCTTCGGCGCGCGGACGCGTCCATGCGCGACCGCCCATATAGGTCAGGCGCGCAGACGTTATCTCGCCAATCATGCCGTCCAGAACGCGCTCCATGACAGCCTTAACGTTCAGATCGTAACGCCAGCAGAGCCCAGAAACGAGCGTCAGTCCCTTGTCCTTCGCGATCTTCGTCGATTCCATTACCGAACGAACGCCAGGCGCGTCGACTGCGACGGGCTTCTCGCAGAACACGTGCTTACCCTGCTCGACTGCGTAGCGCAACGAACGATAGCGGAATCCGGGCGCTTCGCACAACAATACGACGTCGCAATGATCGACGACCTCTTTGTACGCGTCCAAACCGGAAAACACGCGACCTTCGACGTCAACGCGACCCTCAAATTGCGTCGCAAGACCGTCGGCGGCGCCCTGCGCCTTAGGAAGGAACGCGTCGCCGACGGCGTAAAGCTTCGTGTGCGCGTCTGCGGAAAGCGCGTTCACCGCTGCGCCTGTGCCGCGACCGCCGCAACCGATAAGACCAATTTTAAGCTCGTTGCGCTCGCCGGCGTGAGAAGCCCTATACGTCAGACCCGTGAAGACCGTGCCCGCTATTGTCTTGGAATTTAAAAATACTCGTCGCGACTTCTGCGTTGTCATGCTCTTTCCATTCTCTGCGGATCCCCGCGTTCAGGTTAAAACGGCTAATCGACGCGCGTCGACACGCGTCTAACGTCAATGAACAAATTGTAGCGGCTAGCGAGATCAATTGCAAGACGGCGCGCGATTTTTTTCTCAATCGCAAACCGCATTACTTTCGCACGGGAACTTTCGTCTTGGGATAGCGCCGTAAAATCTCGGATACGACGTCCTTCAGCGCCCCGTTCGTGCCGACCCCTTCTCGACCGTCGATACGCTCGACGCCAGACCAATCGCAGAATGCGCCGCCAGCTTCGCGCAAAATCGTTACAAGCGGCGCGGCGTCCCAAATCTCGAAAAAGGGATCGATCATAATCTCCGCGCGACCGGTCGCCACGAGATAATAGCCGTACGCGTCTCCCCATGTGCGAGTGAGACGACATTTCGATTCTAATTCGTCGTACGCGCCCTCGCGACCGACAAGGTCAAAGTCGTAACAGTCCGTCGTTAGAAAGAGAGAGCGATCGAGACGATCAACGTTTGACACGCGCGCGCGACGCGTCTGCGAATCGTCCGCGAAGAGCTCCCACGCGCCCTCGCCGCGACCGCCCCAGACTCCGCGACCAAGCGCCGGAAGCCAAATTACGCCGATCGTCGGCTCGCCAAGATATTGTACGCCGACGAGGTTGGAGTAGATAGGAACGCCGTGAATGAAGGATTTTGTACCGTCGATCGGGTCGAGTATCCATTGCCAACCTGACGAGCCGAGACGATCCTCGCATTCTTCCCCGAGGATCGCGTCCTCTGGAAAACGTTCCGCGATGATGTGGCGCGCGAGTTCTTCTGCGCCGCGATCCGCGAGAGTTACCGGCGTATGATCCGCCTTCTCTTCTATCGCTAGGTTCGGCGTGTCGAAGTACCGTAGCGTAAAAGCGCCCATCTCGCGCGCTAAGCTTACCGCCAACTGACAGTGTTCTTTCATTTGTTCGTCCTTTCGTTACGTTGAACGCGCGCTCGAACACACGCTCGGCGCGCAAAACATATTGTAGCGCGTGAAGCGTGCGCGTCAAGAAAGCGAATTGTGTCGCGAGAAGCTAAAAAAAAGCAATTTCGCTTGCGCAACGCAGTACGCGCGTGTACAATGAGAACGTCGCGCTAGAAACGCGACGAATTCGTATAACTGAACGTCAACATTGGATTAAACAATCGCCTACTTATTAAGGGGGATTCCATGAGTTATTCTAGAATTTCGCGTCGATCGTTCTTATCGACTGCGGCCGTCGGCGCCGCGTTCTCAGCGCTCGCCAAGCCGGTTGCGTCCTTTGCCGAAGGAGAAAACGACAAGCCGAAAATTCAAGGGTTCGACGAAACTGAGACCAACGTTGACCCGAACGCAGCGTGGGAACCGTTCACCGATCGCAAACTGAGAATGGGAATCGTAGGATTCGGACTGTGCCAGTTCGGCGCGCAATTCGGACTACAAGATCATCCTAACGTTGAAGTCGTCGCCGTAAGCGACCTTTTCCCTGATCGATGCGCGGGTCTCGCCAAAGCGTGCCGATGTGAAAAGACCTACGAATCGCTCGAAGAGATGATAAAAGACGACTCGATCGAGGCTATCTTTATCGCGACTGACGCGCCAAGTCACGCTGATCACGCATGCAAAGCGCTCAACGCCGGCAAGCACGTCGCGTCCGCCGTACCTGCCGTCTTCGGGAGTCTCGAGGACGCCGATCGACTCTATGAAACGGTCAAAAAGACCGGGCTTTTCTACGGAATGTTCGAGACCAGTTCTTTCCACGACGACGTGTACCAGGCGCGCAAAATTTACAAAGCGGGCGGGTTCGGGAAAATGGTCTATACGGAAGGCGAATATTACCATTGGGGCGCCGGAAATCTGGAAGGATATAAAGATTGGCGCATCGGACTACCGCCGCAATGGTATCCGACGCATTCCAACGCGTACTACACCTGCGTAACTGGCAATTCTTTTACGAAAGTGTCCTGCGTCGGTCATCGCAGTAAGTTGGCGGAGTACCAGAGCGGCGCCAATAAGTGGGACAATCCGTTCGGAACAGAGGTCGCGCTCTTTACGACCTCTGAGGGCGGATCGGCGCGAATGGCGGTGAGCTGGGACACTTGCGGATGGGGCGGCGAAACGGGACGAATGCGCGGCGAAGTCGGCGCTATGAACGGAGGATACGCGCCTATCGACGACGCGACCCGAGAACTAGTCGCAAAGCTCGGCGATCTGCGTAAGCCGGCGCTGCCGCCTAACGTCGATCCGGGCGGGCACGGCGGTTCGCACGGGTATTTGGGCGCGAACTTCGTCGAGTCGGTTCTGAAGAATCGTCATCCTCTCGTGAACGTGGCGCTCGCTCTCAATACGACGGTCGCCGGTATCGTAGCGCATCAATCGGCGTTTAAAGACGGCGAGCAGCTCGATATTCCGCAATACGCGATGTGGTAATCGCGCTCGTCGACGTCCTTTATTAAGCGGCGCGCCGCGCTCTCAACCTTGCGGCGCGTCGTTCTGAATCCACTCGCATAGGAGACGTTCATGTCGATTTTCAAAACGCTGGTCTTGCTCGCTATTGCGTCTGCGACTATTGCGGTCGCGCGCGCCGAGTCGCCCCGTAAAACCTACACGCCGCGCGAATTTCGAGCGGAAGGTTTCGACGCGCGCGACGCCAAGTGGTCGCGCAAACGATGCAAGGAGAGCGAACGATGTGTTGTCTTTTGGGCGAAAGAATTCGGCGACGATCCCAATAGCGCTAATCTACCGCCGGAAATGCGCGTCGACGTCGACGAACTACTACAAAAAGCGGAACAGATTTATTCGACCAACGTTGAACGCCTAGGATTTTCTGCCCAACCTGGCGCCAAAAGTCGACTCGACGAGTATAAATTGCAGATCTATCTACTCTATCGGCAAGAGTGGCTCGCAACCGGCTCAGGCTACGACGACGTTATCGGAGCGCTATGGGTCAATCCTTCGACGTGTCAACCTGTTGGCGACGTTATCGCTCATGAGCTAGGGCATTCGTTTCAGTATCAAATATATTGCGATCAGCTTGCAAACGGCGTCGCCAAGAATCATGAGAGCGGATTTCGTTATGCGCACGACTCAGGATTAGGCAATACGATCTGGGAACAATGCGCGCAATGGCAGGCGCAGCAAGACTATCCGCAATCTGCGTTTACGAATTATCACAAAGAGACTTGGGCAAAGAACTGTCATCGCGCGTTTGAAAACGAATGGGCGCGCTATCAAAGTTATTGGCTTCTATACGCGATTAAGGATCTACGCGGAATCGAAGCAATTGCTAACGTATGGAAAGCAAGTCGACGCCCTGAAGATTTTCTCGACGCCTATCTGCGCCTCTATTGCAACGGCGACGGCGAAAAGTTGGGCGACGACTTATATTACTATGCGTCCCACGCGGCAACCTTTGATTTCAATGGAATACGTGAATTCGCGCGCGAAGAATGGATCGACGCGTATCGACCAAACATTGTTGTCAACGACGAAGGGGCGTGGCAAATAGCCTACGCAAGCTGTCCCGACGAATCGGGGTTCAACGCGATTCCGCTCGATCCCAAGGGGTATGGCGGCGAAGTCGAAATCGCGTTCAAAGCGCTGGAAATTGGCTCTGAACTAGCGAAAAACGATCCGGGAGTCGTTTGTTGCGGGGAAAGCGGCGAACTCATAGCGCGCGTAACCAGGAACTATAATAGTCCTAAAGGTTATGATAAGACGCGCTCGCAATTCCGGTACGGGTTTGTCGCGCTGTGCGACGACGGAACGCGCGTCTACGGCGACGCCGAGCGCGCTCATGAGAAGACCGTTCAATTCAAGATACCGGAAAACGCGACTCGACTATTCTTCGTTGTCGCCGCCGTCGCCGATCGGCATTATCGGCACAAATGGGATAACGACGAGTCGAACGACTTGCAACTACCCTATCAGATCTCTGTCAGAAAAGCTATTCAAGATTAACGTTTACAACATAGGATATTAGAATATGCTACGCTATCTCGCAACTTTGATTGTTATCCTTGCGCTTGCCAACGGCGCGCATGGCGCAGCGCCGACTCTCAAAATAACGACGGCGCTCGAACCGATCGCACGCAACGCTAATGGTACGGAACGCGCTACTCGCGTCCAAGCGTTCGACTTAGAAGCTAATTCCCAACCATTGTCAAGCGTCGCGGTTACGCTCTCAGATCCGGGATTAATCAAGCGACTAGAAGCGCGTGTTGGGACAGAAGTTGTCGGTAGCTTCGACGCGGACGGCGCAGGTCAGACGCAAAAGAACCTTGTCGCGATAACGATCGCCGAGCCAAGCGCGCTGACCGACGGCGGCGAACTCGCAATTTGGGCGGTTCCTAGCAACGCCGCAACGCTCGACGACAAATTGGAGCTCGGTATTGAATCGATAGTCTACGGCGACGAACGCGTGACGATCGCCGCCAAGCCGGTGGAATATCGGTTCGGAACGCTCGTGCGCGATTCTGGATGGGACGGCGTTGCGAAGTATCGTATACCGGGTATTGTTCGATCAAATAAAGGAACGCTTATTGCCGTATACGACGCGCGCTGGAACGGGTTTCCGGATCTACCTGCCGATATCGACGTCATGTGCAGTCGTAGTTTCGACGGCGGCGAGACGTGGGAGCCGATGCAGGTCGTTATGGACTTTAAAGGCGACGACGAAACGAAAGAAGGGGTTGGCGATCCTTGCGCGTTAGTCGATCCTGAAACCGGTAGGATTTGGGTCGCCGCTTTGTGGGCGCACAACGGACGATCGACCGCAGCATCGGAGCCTGGTTTGCAGTTCGGGAAGTCGGGACGGTACGTAATCTGCTACAGTGACGACGACGGCGCGACTTGGAGCGAGCCGCGCGATATTACCAACGAAGCGGCTCCTAACGCGGAATGGCGGCTCTTCTTTCAAGGTCCTGGCAACGGGATTGCAACCCGGGACGGCAAGCTTATATTCCCGTCGCAATTCATCGATAAGGATAAAGTATGGTACTCCACAATACTATGGAGCGACGATAAGGGCGCAACCTGGCATTGCGGAACCGGCGCGCACAAAATGACGTGCGAGTGTCAACTGGTCGAGCTAAACGACGGCGCGCTCATGCTAAATATGCGAAATTTCGACGGACGTCCGCGCTCCGTCGCGATTACTTACGATCTCGGAAAAACATGGACGGAACACTCGTCCTCGGGCAAAACGCTCGTCGAGCCTGTATGCCAAGCGAGTCTCATCAAAGTAAAATCGACCCAAGACGGCGACGACGCTAATCTGCTCGCGTTTATGAACCCGAATTCCGATCGTAACCGCGTCGATATGACGATCAAGCTCAGCGAAGACGAAGGCGTAACCTGGAATCGGCAGATCACGCTCTATCGACCAGGAGGATGCGGATACTCATGCCTCGTTAAAATCGACGAACACACGCTTGGCGCTTTATACGAAACTTTCGGAGGACTAATGTTCCAACGTGTTAAAATCGCCGAAATTGGAAATAAATGAACCTGAATAGCGCACTACAATTTCAAGGTCGAATAGACTACTACCTAGCGACGCTAAGCCCGAACGCCAATCCCGACGCGTTCGGGCTATTTTGATTACGTTTTGGAAACGATTCTTAGAAACCAATAAACCGCGTCCTTTTAATATCTGACGTATCACAATGGCGTTGTTGAATATTTTGCATCGCTCGAGCGATTTTATTGATAGTATCCTTTAATGATCCGTGGTCCGTTGTGCGTAGTTCGAAGCTACCAAGTCGTTGAATTCGTAATGAAAGAAGACGTCGTAATAAGATGGAATTAACATTTCCTCAGGAACAGGATCCGGTAGTTGTTTAAACGAATTTTCGAGATATACGTTTTTTAAACAGACAACTGGCATATTAAACGCAAAGTTTTGTAGTTGATTATAACCATAAGTTGACAACCATGATATGAGCTTGTCACATAGTTCTTCTTGTAAAGACGTGAATGGTTCGCTACTGTCCTTGCCGACGTCCAGGTAATTTTTAAAACCGCACGGATCGATGTTTTTAAATTGAGCGAGATTTATGATACAAAATATTCTCTCCAATTTTGAAACCATAAGTATTGTTCTGTAATTAATAATGTTATATTTGTCGCTGAATGATGGAAGATTAAATATAAGCTTCCAGAATGTAGGGGATTCTTTCGTAATACCTTTGCTAGATCGCTCAATACTAATAGCGTTGTTATGACAGAAATCAAGTATTTCGTCAGTAACTCCGATAGGATTGATCTTGGTTTTCGAAGCATATAGCTTTCGATTTCATTTTATATAAATATCATGTATAACATCGTTTAACTTTTCAATGATGAGCGCCCAGTCTTTTTGATATAATTCCATCATATCCTCCTTGATTTAAAGATTGATACTCCTTCCTAGAACTCGTGGTTTTACATAATTAAGCTCCAAGTTGAGTACGTAAATGTGGTTACCGTTACGATCAAAAACTTCAATTTCGCAATTCTCCATATCAAGAGCATAATACTTTCGTTTAACCTTACTCAAATTGTCACCCCCTGACTTCAATGTTAGCAGAAAGTTCATCTGATGAGCGCTATTTTCAGTTCAGTTTTCTTCCTGTCTAAACAAGCTGCATTCTCGGACCCCATGCAGACTATCTATTTTCGCTATTCTTTCCAGTTAATTCTTTTTGATATTCTCCTTTAAAATTGGGTTTGCACAAAAACAGACCGTTTGCTCTGGTTGCGGAAAAAGTCACCACAACCCATCCCGAACCACAACGACGATTCATTGACGATTATAACGGACGCTCCTTCTTCCTGCAAGTTCCTCTTACTCAAAATTCGCGCTATTCTTGGTGAAGTCTCGATCTCTTGTCGCTATATTTGCTGATTATCATAACGATAGCATTGACGCATGACACACCAAGGACGTCAAATATTTCAGCTCTTTTGGAGGAGCTCATTCGCGTCAGGCATAAGACAAGTTCTACAATGAACGCTCCTACGATTGCGCTCAATACTTCGCGCGGTAGCGTACAAAGCTTACGGAAGCTCGGCGGAGGTCGAGTGAACAACTCTTCATCTTAGTCATAGAAGATACTCAGATTGAGAAGCGTAGAAGACAAATGGAAGGCAATAGCGTCATGTTTCCGCTCTCATCGAAGTTGTATGCTTACGGTTATACAGTCATAACCGGTTGTATTGTTTATAGAGGAGTCGCTATTCCAAATGCATTGAGATTGTTTTTGGCGAAGGAGGCACATGACAAGCGACAAGGCAAATACAATCTTGGACCGAGAAAACAGCACATGGGGGTTGTGGCGGAGCTTATCGAGTCTTTTGAAGTTCCACGCTCAACGAAAGTCGTTGTACTCTTTGCAAGTTTTTCCTTCCACCATCGGTTCTCGACGCTTGTAAAAATAGGGGGGGTTAATATATTGGGGCGCGCATGAACGTTTTGCTGTTTCTTGAGACGGAAGGCGTTTCAAGTACGTATTTTGTCGCTCGGTTCGACTAGAATATTGTTTGGATCCGGCTCAATATAGATGACCTGCGGGAGTTCCAGCGATCATTTACTCGTCCACATATTATATAGGGAGCTCGCAGTTAAGCGCGCCATAACCTGAAACGTTGATTACAAAGTGTAGAGCGTGAATACAATCTTTCTCTCCTCGTTTTGAAACGTAACAGAAAGAGGAACTGAAACCTCCTTCCAAGAGCCGGGTATGAGAATCGACGCCGACATTTTCCAATTATTTTTCACCGTATATTATCCGCGTTGCGTATGGAAGCGCCAGGATCTTAGTCGCAGGGAGAACTGGTATGCAGGTTACAACGACTGCTTATTCTACGGAAGAGGGACAAACAGGCTCTGGATCGCGCGTTCGTTCGTCAGACGGAAAAAATGGACGACTAGCGGGTATTACAATCTGTATCGGCGGACAGGGGCAGACTCGATAAGATGAACGGCAATACAGGGAGTGAAAAGAAGTCGTAGAGGATAAGGCTAGCAAAGAACACGAGGAAATCCGGAAAAAAGAAGGAAGAGTTCGGGAAGTAAGAAAAAGACACAGTCGAGCGACGTCGCTCAACTGCGCCTTGTCTCATAACATGAGTCTAGGTGAATGAAAACCTACCCTGCGCGCAAGATTTTAAAGCGAGAGGGATTCGCCGCCGTTCGGCGTGCCCATTGCGCCCCAAACCCCAGGCTTGCTCTTGCCAGTAAGGTGAATACCGGACGCAACCGTGGGAAGTCCGTTCGTATCAACCGTATCGGAAATAAATCGCACCGAGCCGTCGATCATACCGGCGTTCACGCCGCCGCTATGATAGCTTGAGCAACTAAAAATCGACACTTGCCCCTGTTCCTGATTGTATTTGAAGCACGAGGGCGAGTTCGGTGGTAGGATCGTCGCGAACGCCGTTAAAATCGGCAGACGGTCGAGCCAGTTGCCGCAACGAGGATGCTGAACGACCGTCGTGCCGTAGACTGTCGGGTCTTCCGCGCTACGCTGGTTCATACAGAGCGAAGGATTATAGGTCCAGTCGCCGTTATCGAAACCGGCGTAGTAACAAGCGGAACTAACAACACGCGCGTCGAAGTAGTCGCCCGCGCACGCTTCAGAGCAAATGATCGTATTGCTCGTACCGTCGGTCGCGAAGGAGAGAAACTGACGTTCGTAGAAGTAGAAGAAGGTTCAGTGCGAAAGATTACCGTCGCCGGCGGTCTTCGACGTTAGGTACGTATTACCGTTGCTCGCCTTGACGTCGTGAGTACTGTCGTTCGAGTTGTCGATACGCGCGATCGAGTCCGCCATGCAGTATACGATATTCGTCGGGCGACCATCGTGGTTATGCCCGGAGCCAAGTTTGACGAGCTTACCCGCCTGCTGGTCGGAGGGGCACAGGAAGGTTACGACTTTTGTCGTGCGCGTCGCCCAAGAGGTCGAGCCGTCGGAGGACGGTAGCCACGGTTGAGTTAGACCGGCGTCCCGTCGATCGCGGAACGTAACGCCTGTTGCTCGATAAACGGAAGCAACTGATAATGAACGCTGAAGCGACCCGTCTTGACGCCGTTCCCCCATGCGCCCTGGGAAGGAAGATAGTTGTTTGTATCGTGGAAATTGTGCATCGCGAGCACGAACTGCTTAACGTTGTTCGTGCACTGCATACGCCGCGCCGCCTCGCGCGCCGCTTGAACGGCGGGAAGCACAGTCCGATGAGGATACCGATGATCGCAATTACGACCAGCAGTTCAACGAGTGTGAAACCTGATCTCTTGTGCATACGATAATTCCTTAACTAAGAGTATAAAAGACTTGTGTGCCGCCAGGTGGAAAAAAAAGAATAAGAATCGATAAACAAAGGCAATCGCACACAACAAACGACAACTTGTGCGTAAAAACGCGAAGATTGTTTCCTTATAAATGTCAATATGTATGAATGCCAATCCTGACTCACATATCGGGATTCAAATTAGAGCTGCCAGGACATTCTGATCTCTTCTACGATTTGACGAAGAGTCGGTTCCAACGGGGCTAGAGCGCTAAGACGCGTTCTTCGTCTAACGAACGCGCCGCGCGATATTAATTTATTTCGCCTTTTCGTGTACGGCGGGACCAACTTCAAAAGTCTCGGCAACGTTTTCTTTGCCGATCGTAATCGTCAAGTCAGTCGTTTCGGGCTTGCCATACTTTGCGTCCACGACGTAAAAGTCCTCGCCCAATTCTCCCGCTTTGCCGTCCTCGCCTTCGCTACCGCCTTCCGTAACCATCTTTGTAACGACTACTTTTGCCGTTCCCTGTTGAGCGCCGGCGTAACCGTAGGTCATCATAGTCGCGACGCCGGCGTCGTCCGTTGTGCCGGACGTCGTGTACTTAACCTTCGTGTCGTAGACCAACTGCACCGTCGCCTGACCGAGCGGCTGTCCCTCCTGAGTTATCGTGATTTTGCAAGGGGACATATCTTCCGGCAGATCGGCGGGTCGTGAATTATCCTTGCAACCGGGAATAAACGCTAGAAGAGCTAGCGAAACGATTAAAGAAGCAAACTTCTTCATACTACAACCTTCCTTACACTATGTAATCAATTCGCAACGCGCGAAATTATGATCCAAAGAAAACCCGCGCTCCACGCAGTCGGCGACCGCATAAACGAACCGCAACGTCGATCGCAATCGGTTGAGATCGACGCGCGGTATAATAGAGGAGCGATTGAAACAATAGAATTACAACGCGACCGTTTCGCCGCCGTTTGGCGTACCCATTGCGCCCCAGACCCCAAGTCGACTCTTACCGGTCAAGTTTGTGCCGGTCGGCGTGTCCGCTAGACCGTTCGTATCGACCGTGTCGGAGATAAAGCGAACAGACCCGTCGAGCATACCCACGTTTACGCCGCCGCTATGATAGCTCGAGCAACTGAGAATTTCAACTTGACCTTGCTCTTGGTTATACTTCGAGCAAGACGGTCCGTTCGGCGGCATAATCGTCGAGAAGCCGGTAAGAATCGGAAGCCGATCGAGCCAGTTGCCGCAACGCGGATGAGGTACCGTTGCCGACGCGTACGCGTTTGGATCTGACGCGCTCTTCTGGTTCATACAGAGACTAGGCTTGGAAACCCAGGCCCCGGCGTCGAATCCGGCATAATAGACGACGGAACTACGCAACCTCTCGTTACTCCAATCTCCGGCGCACGCTTCTGAACAGATAATCGTATTGCTCGTACCGTCGGAGCAAAAAGAGAAATTCTGACGTTCGTAGTAATGGAAGAAGGTGCGATGCGAGCAGTTGCCCG
Source organism: uncultured Planctomycetota bacterium (assembly GCA_900318195.1). Taxonomy (GTDB): domain Bacteria; phylum Planctomycetota; class Planctomycetia; order Pirellulales; family Thermoguttaceae; genus RUG369. The sequence continues at coordinate 575 of ONJR01000051.1, read as the reverse complement.
TGTCAACTTTGTTAGAAACAAGTTTCGTACCGCCGTTATTGTCGCTCGCGGTGTTGTGAGGGCTATTATTGGCGTTGTCGATACGCGCGATACAGTCGGCCATGCAGTAGACGATATTCGTCGGACGACCGTCATGGTTGTGCGCGCCGCCTAGCTTGACGAGCTGACCGCCATGCTGGTCGGATGGACACAGGAAAGTAACGACCTTGGTCGTGCGGGTCGCCCAAGCGGCTGAGCCGTCGGAGGAAGGGAGCCACGGTTGAGACGGTCCGTTCGGACTGTCGATTGCGTCTTTTAGCGGCGTTTGCTCTAGATATGGCAGGAGTTGATAATGGACGCCAAAACGAGACGACTTCACGCCGGCGCCCCACGCGCCTTGGGAAGGTAGGTAGTTATTGACGTCGTGGTGATTGTGCATTGCGAGAACAAACTGCTTGACGTTGTTCGTGCACTGCATACGGCGCGCCGCTTCACGAGCCGCCTGCACTGCCGGCAGAAGCAGACCGATAAGAATACCGATAATAGCGATGACGACGAGGAGCTCAACGAGCGTGAAGCCGTATTTCTTGCCCCCC
>ONJR01000072.1 GCA_900318195.1 uncultured Planctomycetota bacterium | reverse complement strand
AATCGTAGATTCGCTTAATTGTCTCGCGTCCTAACGCGCGAACGACGTCGGCTCGCCGCAACTTTTGCTTGCGTCCGATGTATTCGATTAAACTACAGGTATAGAAGAGAGCGACGTTATTTTTCACTTATGACCTCCGTTGCGTTGATGAAACATAGCGACTCTAATGCGCGGGACGTACAGAGGCATATTTGGTGAGTTGGACGCTTGAATTTTACCAACGCCCAGAACGCTTCGCGACTAATCTTGCCGTCGACGAAATTTTGAACGTAGTTGAAAATAACGTCGTTTGCAACTGGTCCTTCTACAGAGTCATACTCGTGGCGCCTACCGAGTCTGGATGCGACGATGAAATCGAGCCATTCTTCTGTCATTTCGGGAAAGACCAGCGTTTGTAGGTTCGGACGCGGACGATACTCGTACATATTGACGTAGCCCCGACCTGGAAAGCGCGTAGCCCAGCGCCGCGCTTGTTCTTGAAGCGCTGTGCAATAGAAGCCAATCGAGAAGTCTTTCTGATAGCGTCCAACGCGTATTTCCGGCGTAGCTTCGATTTCACGACTCCCATGGTATAAAACAACGTTGTCGTCCATATTTCGAGTAGCTTCCACAAGATCCCTTCTAATCCTTCCCCTCGAGTTCGTTGAGCAGCGCGACGAACCACGACCGGTTATCGGCGCAGCAGTACGACATTTTCCCTCCCATACGACTGAAGGTTTTGCAATATCGCAGGTAGTACGCCGGGTCGGTCATTGGCGGCTCGCCGTTTTGTGTCCAGTCCCAAGACGATTGTGCGAGATCGACGACGTGGATAGCGAAGTCGTTGATCGTCTGCTCGCGCTGGCGCGCAAGATTGCGGGACATTGAGAGTGATTTCTCAAAGATCATTGGCGAGAGTACGGCTGAGCCGACGGATAGGTAGACGCCGCCTTCTAGTTGCGCGACGGAATTTGCATAGGAGAGGAAATCGCGCTCCGCCGCGCGTCCTATTGCGGCGCAACGGTTCGCAGGGTGCGTGTAGATTATATCGCATCCAATCATAGGACAGCAGCTGAAGGGAATCTCGGCGCGGCGTAGGCGGTATGCGACGGAATATTCGCGAGTAGGGTGCGGAATCGTTAGCTTTCCGTCGGGTAGCGCGAATCGTCGTTTGGCGCGCAGTAGGTCGGCTGCTGCAGCGGCATTGTCGAGCGTTTCGGAGGGGGACGCCTCGTTTGCGTCGAGAACCGGATGATCGTACTGCGGAAAGGACGCGCAGTCGGCGCCGGCTAGCATTGCGTAGCGTAGTTCCTCGTCGCTCGGAATAACTAGTTCTTCCTTGGCGATCATCTCGCCGACCGATTCGCCGTACCCCAAACCACGGTACGCGCCGACGACGATCGCTAGATTAATATATAGCCCTGTCTCGTCCCAAATTCCGAACTGTCCTTCGGTCGTATACCTCTTGACGTCCTCGCCGGAACGCCCTTGGAACGCGAACTCCCAATCGTGAATGACGCCGGCGCCGTTCGTCGTAAGGTGCGTTAGCCACCCTCGTTCAGCGAGTCTTGCGAGAATAACGCCTAGTCCGTTTTTGATCGCGTGCGCGCCGTAGGTTAGCATTCTAGCGGCGCCGAGTTCGCGCGCGCGACGCAGTTCGTTCGCCGCTGCCCGAACGTCTTGCAACGCCTCGTCGGAGAGTTCGACGCGATAATTCGCCGGGTCGACGACGTCGCGTTCGACGTCGAGCTTGTTGACGCGGCGCTCCAATGGGAGGATCTTGAGCGCGTCGCGGTTGAGATAGTGGGTCATGGTGGGTTGCCTAGCTGTAATTGTCTGTGTGTGAGTTATTACATTGTCTGAATGATCTGGCGCTTAATGCGATCAATTGCGAGCGCGTCGAGGAAGCCTTTAATGTCTTTAATCATACTTTGCGCAGTGGTTCCCGTTGGAGTTAATCCGAATGCCGCCAGGAATAGACGCAATCCCGGAACCTTGTGCTTCTTTTTAATCCCTTCGGCAATATCCATGATCTCGTTAATAGTTTCATTTTTGAGTTCTGAACGAGATTGATCGCGCATATCGATAGCTTTTAGCGCAAGCTCGTCGATTTCGTTGGCGATGAGTTCTTCTTGCGTTGGCGGTTTAATACCAGTTCTCAACCATTTTTCAAAGGAGTCGGCGTCGCTCTTGCTCGTTATATTGAGCTCGAATTTTTTTGCGATCCCTTTAACTGTAGTTGCGTTTAGCGTTTTGAAGTCGCTGACTAGCGTCTCAATCGCTTCGGCGGTCGGTTGGTTGTCGAGTCGCGCCTGAACGCGCTTGGTGAAGCCCGCCGTACTCGTGCGTTGTGCTTTAACTGCATCGGCGATAGGTTTTTTGAGTTCAGCTACCGTTGCGGCGCCAACTTCGCGCATTATAGCGACGAGCGAAGTTAGCTCTTTCTTTAGTGCGGTGTTGCAAAGGGACGCTAGTTGTTCAATTTGGTCGATGATAGAAAGGGTTTGTTCGCTCATTGGTATATCCTTGCGTATATTTCTGAGGCTAGATCTTTAATAAAGGGAAGGCGTTTCGGAAGACCTCCAGGAATGGGATCGCCAAGGTCGCCAACGATGGAATCTTTTTCACCCGAACGTTTAGGAATGTGGGTTTTCAAAAAGGGAAGGCTATCGACGTTGTCGTCAATGGGCACATTAATTCTCGCGATAAAGTTTTTCTCCTTAGCTGTAAGCGCTCCTTCTTTTGCCGTTCTGTTTAGGATAATACCACCTATTTGACACGGAGTTTTAAGGGTTCGGCATAGTCGGTTGATGAAGGACGATGTTCTCACAATAGGAGCTTGGTCAAAGAGATCAGGCGTTGTGGGAATGAAGGCAAAATCTGACGTCGTAAGCGCGCACATAGTCGACGCCGTGAAGCGTGGTGGACAGTCGAAAAGAACCAGGTCAAACTGAGAGAGTACATCTGAGTTATGAAACCAGCGGCGAAAAAAAAACCTTGTGTCGAGTAGTCCGCAAGCTAGTCTCATAAACGCTTCTGAATCTTTTGCGTCGAGTATATCTACACTGGGAATAATCTTCGCATTGTCTAGTGCAACGACCGGCATGAGGAGCTTGGAGAGCTTGATTTTAGGAGGATAATTAAATAATTCTGCCGCGCCTGTAATATTGGTATTTAGGGATGGAGTAGGAACACAACGGTCAGTTAATGTTCCTTGAAAATCAAGATCGACGAATAAGACGTTGAGAGGAACACCTTTGACCTTGTTCGGTAAATTATATTGTCCCGTAGCAAAAGCCGCCCCAATATTAGCCGTGATCGTCGTTTTACCGACGCCTCCTTTAAAGTTAATAATGGAAACAAAACGCGTCGAGACTCCGCGCAATCCAATTGGACGCTCTGTTACCGGTATGAAAGGTGGTTTGGATTTCGCTTGATTGGGAGTAAGCCAAAGTCTTTTCTGAACGTCGTAAAGATTGTCTTTAGGAAAAATAGAATCTATCTGTTCTTGTAAAATTTGACGTTTGACTTCTTTCGTAATCCTAGTTTTCATAGACGGGCGTAGGTCGCGCAGTCTTCCAACGAGTCCCGTAAGACGCCGTTGCTGGCGATGCGTTTCTTCACGCAATGCCTTGAACTCGGCTTCGAGTTCATCTAGGACGCTTTCATATTCTTTTTCGTTATTTTCAGCCATACGCGTTTCCTGTATAAAAAATGTATGCTCAACAAGAGCCTCTATTTTCGACTTTTCTCACGTAGCGCGTTAAGAATACCGCCAACAGACGCCGTTCCGGTCACGCCGATCTGTTTAATCGTAATCGATGATACAACCCCTGCGAGATACGCGGCTTCGACGAGCGAGAACCCGCACGCTCGCGCGAAGGCGAACCCCGCATTGGTAGCGTCTCCTGCGCCGCATACGTCGATAGGCGGCTCGACGCGGTTTGACGGTATGATAGTCGCGCGATCGGGCAGCGTGCGCTCTTCGCTTGGCTCGAGTAGTATCGCGCCTTTAGCGCCGCGCGTAACGAGGGTGGGGCGACGATTGCGTCGCGCGAATTTCGCTGCTGCGCGCGCTAGATCTTCGAGGCGTTCTTCCGCGTTTTCATCGAGCGTCGTTTGATATTTTCTTTCTCCGTACGCGGCGTCGAGCGCGTCGAATAGTTCGTTCGCGTTGCATTTAACGATTACGTTCCGATATTTGTCTGCGAAGAAGCGCGAATCGCAGAGCGCGAAGAGTTCGGGACGGTTCGCCGCCGTTGTTGAAATGAAATCGCGCAATTCGTCGGAGAAGAGCGCTTCTGAACCGCGCTGGAACTGATCCGAGACGATAACGGCGTCGAATTCGTCGACGCGCTCGAGGAATCGAGCTTGGAGTTCTTCGACGCACGCGCGCGGAGTGGGAACCGGATTGCGAATATCGAGTCGATTTTCTTCGCGCCAGCCGCCTGAACCGTCCGGCAGCATCGGCTTCATATAAGTAGGGGTCAGTATTTCCGGCGAACGTATCATTCCGGAGTCGTCCGCTCCGATCGCTTTGAGCGCGCGCAGTAGGTCGTCCCCTTCGCCGTCTTCGCCTATGACGCCGAAACATTGGACGTTAGCTCCGAGCGCGCGCAGATTGCTCGCGATCGTCCCTCCCACTCCAGCGAAGCGCTTGACCGCGCGAATCTGACGCGCGACGAGACCGGTCTCGACGGAGAGTTCGTCTAGTTCCGGCGCGCGATAGACGTACTTGTCGAGCGAGAAGTCGCCGAGTACGGCGATGTTCGGCGGCGTCCGGACTGCAGAAAATTGCGTCGCCGTTTCCAATCGCTCGGCGAGCGCGCCATAGTCCAAGAGCGCGTTCTCGAGGATGGGGGGCGTGTCTTGCGTGGTCATATCGCTCTCCGGTTGACGGTTCTAGGCGTTAATAAAGTTAAAGAGCGCTTCCGGCTCGCTATAATCTGGCGCGATCGCGTCGGCGCCCGCTTGGAGTAGTCGCGCGCGTTTCCATTCGTCGACGCCCCCTGGCGCCGCTTCCAGGGTCGCCATGCCGATCGCGTACCCTCCAATAGCGCGCACGTTCTCAATTTCAACGTATCCGTCGCCGAATCCGATAAGTTGCGCGCCTTCGAGTTTGTTTTGATCGATAATCTGGTCGATAACCATGGCTTTCGAGAAGCGCTTGTAATCGTCCTGCGCGCCGTAAATTCCACCGTCGAAGAACGAAGTTAGACGTAGCAGTTCCGCCTCGCGCTTGACGTCGACTTCGTCGGTGCCGCTTGCGAGGTACAGCTTGACGCCGGCGCCGCGCAGTCGTTCGAGAAAACGCCGCGCGCCCGGCACGACGTACTCGTCGGGTTCGGCGTCGCCGTTTTCCAGACGCGCGACGCGATCTTTCGTGTGGATTTGCAAGCGGCGCAGATATTCCTTTTTGTACGCTAACGGCTCAAGGGGTCGCCCACCGCGCGCTGTAATTTCGTCCGCGAGTCGCATACACTGGTAGATCGTTTGCTTACCGGTGATCTGATCGATGAAATCGCGGACAATTCGCATAACGTCCGCTTCCGACTCCTTCGTCGAATCGGCGACCTTGGCGAGTTCCTCGTAAAAATAGGGAACCATAACGTCCTGCCAGCCTGAACGAATTAGGCTAAGCGTTCCGTCGAAATCAAAGAGCGCGGCGCGAAACGCGCGTCCGGGTTCAGGGGCGCGCACCACTTCAAGCTTGAATTTTGGCGTTTCTGTCATCGATCTAATCCTTTCCACGTACTCCGCGCGAACGAGGCGCGCGTTCGAACACGCGCTATTATACGCGCCCTTTATCGCGGCGTCAAAACAAAGGCGATTATTTTGCCAAAATAATCGGTCTAATCGTTTTTATCGGAGGTTTGACGTGAAATTCGTGATGGAAAATTTAAAATCTGGGAATTTTTTCGATTGTAGCGATACGCGCGCCTTTGAAATTGGTATAATAGATAACGGTTGACGAACGCTACGAGCTCGTCTTCCATTGACGCGCGCCGACGTCGAGTCGCGCGCTGTATCGAGAGGCTTTGTTTTCCGCGACCGATTGCTTTCACGACGGTCGATCGCGTTGTCATAAGTGTTGGGGTTCCCTTTCCATATTAACCGAGACGCGCGTCGTCCGTCGGGTCGATTCGCACGCGAGATACGCGCACATTAGCGTCTTTTTATATCCTTTGTCCAAGACCGCGCCTGTCTCCTGCAATCTGAGCGACCCAAAGTCGTGCGAAATGCGCAACGTCTCGCTTTCCGTAGCGTAATGTACGCCAAGGAGGAGCTTATGAGTCTCTTAGTCGTTTGTAAAAATGGACACAGATTGCGCGCGGCCGATCGCAAGGCCGGCAAAATGGGTCGTTGTCCCGCGTGCGGCGTCGAGGTGCAGATTCCAAAACTATCCGGCGCGCCGACGGAATCCTCGATTCTCCGTATTTTAGGCGTCGGCGAAGAACTGCGCAAGAATATGCAGGAGTACGACGCGCAACATGCAGCTAAAGAGGGCGAGGCGCGCGAACAGACGCCGGGAGCTTTCTTCCCTGATCCGCTGGAGGGCGTCGGCGAGCCCGCGCCGCTCAAGGTCAGCAACAAGAAGGTCTGTCCTCAATGCGATTGGGAGATCGACGCCGGTTTCAAAATTTGTCCGCACTGTCGCTACTATTTCATCAAGTAGTCGCGCCTTGCCAGAAATGAGTAACGCGCCGAAGCTCGTTTGGGCTTCGGCGCGTTTATTGTCGATCGACGCTAGTCTTTTCGCGACGCGAGGACGAAGTATCGCGTCGCCGGTAGAAGCGTATTGAAGATTCCGGAGTAGGGAAAGAGTAGATCGAATAGTTTGAAACCAATTCGAGACGGCGCCTTGTTAGGATCGCGCTTTCTAAAGATTCGTTCGACGGCGGCGAACGATTTGATCTGTTCGACTTTGAATCCTGCGTTTTCTAGCCGATCGCGAATTTCACGTTTCGAGAAGCCTCGTTTTGCGTCTTTTTCCGCAGAGAGTCGTTTTGACGGCGCGTGGACGATCATAACGAGTTTGCCGTTCGGTCTTAGCGCCTCGCGCGCGTTGGCGAGCGCCGTCTCGTTCTCGATCGGCAATTCCGACGTGCGATTATAGCATACGATCGAATCAAACGCGCCTCGTTCATTCTCTGACCATATGGATTCGCTCGCCGTCAAATCGAGCCGACGTACGTCGACGACCGCGTTGCCGTCGTAGGACGCGCGTAGGAAGTTATAGCGCCGGTCGCTTGATTCCACGAGCTCGAGCCGCTCTCGTTGCGGTAGATAGCGCGATATTGAGCCGACGCCTGCGCCGATTTCAAGCGTCGCCGAGCCGAGGTGCGGCAGCGCGCGCTTAACGAGCGTCTTACGGAAATTCTTGGCGTATTCCAGACGCTGGCGCGATTCCGAATCGGCGTCTTCGTCGTAAAAGCTGTCGTCCAGAAACCAGTATTTCAGAATAATGCAGATCGCGCTTACGCCGTCCTTCCATCCGATCTTTTTTCCCTCCGAGTAACGACGCCCGTTATAGCTAATCGGCACCTCGTAGACGGTCCAGCCTCGTTTGGCTATCTTAGCGGTAATTTCCGGCTCAATTCCGAATCGATCTGAGCGCAGAGGAATCGACTTGAGCGCGTCGGCGCGAAACGCTTTGTAGCACGTCTCCATATCGGTTAGGTCGAGACCGGTGGTGAAGTTCGAGAGGTGCGTTAGAAAGAGATTGCCTAGCTTGTGATGGTACTGCAACGCCTTTCGCGTTTCGCGCGTTGCGAATCTCGAGCCGTAGACGACGTCGGCGCGTCCGTCGAGTAGCGGCGCGAGCACAAGACTGTATTCGTTGGGATTGTATTCGAGATCGGCGTCTTGAATGATCGCGAAATCACCGGTCATTTCCTTAATAGCGCGCCTAATAGCTGCGCCTTTTCCCTGATTTTTCGGCTGCCGGAACGCGCGAATCGTCCCAGGATACTTTGCGAGTAGTTCCTCGATGACTTTCGGCGTCCGATCAGTTGAGCAGTCGTCGACGAGCACAATTTCACGGTCGAGATTTTCTGGCAACGGCGCGGCGAGCGCGGTTTCTACGACGCGCGCGAGGTACGCTTGCTCGTTATAGACTGGTATCAGAATAGAAAATAGCCGATTGCGATCGTCGTTCGATTCGTACGTCATGGTCTCGTGAGCGAATGGGGGTTGTCCGACACGCGTCTCGCGCCGTTCGCGAGTTGCTCCGCGCGTCGTTCGGTTAATTATATCATGGAATCCATCGAAATGGAATAGCGCGACGTTATCGATTATGTGTCTTGCATGAAGTTTGCTGTCTTTTTGTCCGTTGCGCCGACCTTTGCGCTTGCGTCTAAGGTACGACCTACGCCTCGACGTCAACGCAAAACTTAGTATAATAGAAATTCCGACGACCGGTTCGTCGAATTACCAAGAAGCTCGTACTATTACACCGCGAGAACCCGTTATGCAATTCACCAAAATGCATGGCGCCGGCAACGATTACGTTTATATCGATTGCGCGCCTGAAAAACTTCCGATTCCGCCCGACGAACTCGCGCGGAAAATATCCGATCGACACTTCGGCGTCGGTAGCGACGGACTCGTGCTCATTTGCCCGTCCGATATCGCAGACGCGGAAATGAGAATGTTCAATAGCGACGGCTCCGAGAGCGAAATGTGCGGCAACGCGATCCGGTGCGTTGCGAAATATGTCGCCGACCGCAACGTGTCGCGTCCCACTCAACTCAAAATAGCGACAGGCGCCGGTATTAAAACGCTCTTCTGCGAATACCAAGACGACGCGGTCGCACGCGTGCGCGTCGATATGGGTGCGCCGATACTGGAGCCCGAGCGGGTCCCGACGACCCTGCGCTCGCCGCACAACGAGAGCACGGCGCCCGCCGCCGATATTCCTGTGGCGACGCTCGGGCTCGATTTTGCGCCCGAACTAGGCGCCGGTTCCGAAGAGTGGGGCGAATTCATGAAAGCGCCTCTTACCTGCGTCTCAATGGGCAATCCGCACTGCGTGATTTTTGTCAAACAGATTACGGACGCGCTCGTGTTGAGTTGCGGACCGAAGATCGAACGCTCGCTTGCGAATTTTCCGCGCAAGATAAACGTCGAATTCGTCGAGGTCGTTTCGCCGACGGAGGTCAGGATGCGCGTCTGGGAGCGCGGGGCCGGCGAGACGTTGGCTTGCGGGACGGGCTCCTGCGCCGTCGGGGTGGCTAGCGCGCTTACCGGTCGTACGGGTCGCAAGACGACTGTGAAACTTTTGGGCGGCGAGCTCGAAATCGAGTGGGACGAGGAGAAGAATACGGTCTTTATGACGGGACCAGCGGTCGAGACGTTTTCCGGTCGGCTATCGCGCGAGTTTTTCCGCCAACCCTGGTCGTCTCGCTAATGAACGATGGCGCGTCGCGCCTTGCGCAGTCCTTTTTTCTGGAACTGTGATGAGAGCGACGCGTCTAACCCAGTAGGTTCATTGACGCTCGCTGACAAATATTAACAGCCGCCTATTGAACAGATTGCCTAACGTCGTATAATATGTCGAATACATCGGACGCAAGCAAAAGTTGCGGCGAGCCGACGTCGTTCGCGCGTTAGGACGCGAGACAATTAAGCGAATCTACGATT
>ONJR01000068.1 GCA_900318195.1 uncultured Planctomycetota bacterium | reverse complement strand
TCGTCGTAGAGAAAACTTTTTCCGTCGTCTTACGGTAGACGATCTTATAGCCCGTCGCATTAGGCGTTTCTTTCCAGGCAAGCTCGATCTCGCGCAAGTCGCTCGTAACGCTGGTGATCGTCGGTTGCGCGAGGCGCGGAATCGCCTTCGTCTTGACGGTCTTCGACTTCGTATCGACCGAGTCGAGCGTCGTTTCGCCGTTACCTATCGCGACGACCTTAATCTGATACGAGGAATTCGGCTCGAGACGCGAGAGCGTATACTGCGTGGCGCCAGCCTCAACGTTCGCCGTAGAGAAAACTTTTTCCGTCGTCTTACGGTAGGCGATCTTATAGCCCGTCGCATTAGGCGTTTCTTTCCAGGCAAGCTCGATCTCGCGCAAGTCGCTCGTAGCGCTGGTGATCGTCGGTTGCGCGAGGCGCGGAATCGCGACCGTCTTGATCGTCTTCGTTGCGCCGCTGGAGTCGAGCGTGGATCGTCCGTCTCCCTTCGCCGTTACCTTAACGACGTAGGAAACGCCGGGCTCGAGAGAATCTATCACAACGCTAGAGGCGCCGCCTTCAATATTTTGCCCGACGGTGAACGTCTTCTCCGTCGACTTGCGATACGCGACCTCGTAGTTACTAACGCTCGGAATCTCGGTCCAAGAAACGGATATGGATCGGGTCGTACTCGTAACGGACGTTATTTTGGGAGTCGCGAGCTTTTGGTATTGCGGAGTCTTAATATCGCTAGACCACTGCGTCTTGGAATCGAGCGTCATGACCCCGTCGCCTTTCGACACGATCATAACGCAGTAGGTCGAGCCGGGCTTGAGATCGTTGATCGTCATGCTATTGGCGTCCGTAACGCCGCAACTCGCAAATGTCTTGACCGTCGACTTACGGTAGAAAACCTCGTAGCTTCGCGCGCCGTCGATAGCGCCCCAGCCGAGATCAATCGAAGTTGGCCAGGCTTTATAGTAGTTGACGACCGGCTGTTTTAGCACAACGGGGTCGGCAAGCACGTTTGAGACGTCAACGTTGTCGTCCAGAGTGAATCGAATCGTCGGGTCGGACTCGATCGCGGCGTAAATAGCGGCGTCGCGCGTCTCGACCTGGTTGAAGTCGGCGCTCGGTAGAACGGGATTGAGCGATAAGAGCTCGCGATTTTCAAGCGTCTCGAACGCAAGTCTCTTGCCGCTCGGCGAGGTTTTCTGGTTACGTGTCATGACGCGCTCCCTTCGTCGTGTGTTAAAAAAGCGCCTACGCATAGGCGATCTTCGCGCAACGCGCGCGATAGGCTTTACCTATTTTACCACAAATTGCGCTTTTCGTCAAGCGCGTGAAATTGGCGGCGCGTTCCTGCTCTCGACTGAGCTCGATTCCTTTCGTACTCCAGACCTGTTCGGCGGCGGGCGCATAGATAAAAAAAACAGCGTTCCCGCTCGTCGAAGGACGCGCGAGAACGCTGTGTTAGGACGCAAAGGACGCCTACGCTGTATATGCCGAGACGCTAGCGAGTAATCCGATGATTTGAGACGAACTCAATTCAGAGAGCGCCGGGAAACTACGGAAGAATACCCATGTTACTCTTATTCTTCGAATACGACGTCACCCGTAAATGCATCAGAGTCAACGTAGTCAGGATCATCTCCACCGGCGGCTTTCACAACAAGAGTGTATTCGTAAGCCATACCGGGATCCGATGGTATCGACGCCGTTACTACGTCATCGGAAGAATAATCAGCCGTCTGCCATTCGTCTTCCGACTCTTTAACTCTGTACTTGAGTTCGTATCCGCCAGCATTTTCAACGGGAGACCAAGTAAGAATTGCGTCGTCTTCGATACGAACTTCGGGGGTAACCATAGCGAGCTGCTTTTGTGTTTTAACCTCCTGAGTAGCCGCCTCCGAAGTTACAAATCCATCCGCGACAGCGTAGAGTTTAATCGTATATTTCTTACCCTGGGGAAGCTTCGTAAAAATGTAAGAAGTCTGATCCGCATTAGCAAGCTCATTTCCCACCTCGACTCCATCCTCGTCGTAGAGATAGAGCTGACAAGCCGTTGCGTCAGTCGGTAGAGCCCAGTTAACTGTGATCGATGCGGTTGTTCGCGTTACGCTCGCAATCATCGGACTATCAAGTTGCACGGCAGTCGTGCAAGAGCCGACGCCCGCTTCGGAATTTACGAACTCGCCTGCGCCCTTCGCTACTACTTCGATCTTGTACTCGCGATCATTCTCGAGTCCTTCGAACGAAGCCGTTGTTCCGTCAACGTCTTGCTCTTGCTTCGCCTGGGTTGTGGTATCCGTACATACAACCTTATAGCCCGTAGCGTTAGCGACAGGCTCCCACGTCGCGGTAAGTTTACCGAGAAGAATGGCGTTATTATCGTCTACCGACGGATTAACAGTGACGACAGGCTGAGACAGTCGCGTCTTGGTCGTCGCCTCCCTCTCGCTCGAGTTTGACACGTAATCGTCGGAAGAAGCTACCGCTTCGATCGTAAAGCTGTACTCCGTTCCCTGCGCCAAGCCGGAAATCGTGTATTCTAACGCTGTAAGAGTTTCATCCACAACCTTAGAGCCGTTTGAATTATTATAACCTGTCAGCTTGTAGCTAGTCGCGTTAGCCACGGAGTCCCAAGACAAGGCGATCGAATCGTGCGTACGTTCGCCGACGTTGATACTCGGTTTCGCAAGCTTCGCTTGCGTCTTCTGCGTAAGAGCTTCAGACTTCGCCGAATCGACGTATTCTCCAGACCCCTTGGCGACGAGCTGGATCGAGTACTCCGTGCCAGCCGCAAGATTTTCGAAGGTATAGCTCGTCACGCCCTCAGCGACCGGAACCGTCTGCTCCGTCGCGCCTTCGACGTTCGCCTTATAGTACAGCGTATAGCCATCGGCGTTCGCGACCTCGTCCCAGGAGACGGTCATCGTCGCGACGGTTCCAGCCGAATTCAGCGTGAGAGACGTCTTGCTCGGCTTCGACGCCGTAAGCTGAGTCTTCGTCGTCGCCGTCTCAGTCGCTTCTGTCGAGACGAACGTCGTACCGTTGCCCGTCGCGACTACTTTGAGATTGCATTCCATCGCGCCCTCAAGACCCGTGAAGGTATAGCTTCGCGCGGCGTCCGCTAACATAGAGGCTTTCTCTGTGTCGCCGAGGTAAATCTTGTAGCCAGTCGCATTTGTAACTTCATCCCACGTAATCGCAATCGAGTCGACCGTTCTCTCGCCGACGGCAATAGTCGGCTTGGCGAGCTTCGTTACGACGAGCGCGCTCGAAACGTTGGAATCGACGTACGGAATGGAAGCTTCGGCGACGGATCCGTCGTCGTTGCCCTTCGCTTTGACCGTGAACGAGTACGAAGCGCCGGCTTCCAGTTCGCTTTGGATGTAAGATGTATTATCTCCATCGTATACCTTCTCGCCTCCGAGATAGAGCTCGTAGCCGGTCGCGTTGTCAATCGCGCCCCATGAGATCGTAACCTTCGTCAGATCGCCTTCGACCGGCGCGCTCATTAGCATCGGCGCGTCAAGCTGGCTCTTCGTCGCAACAGTGAGCGTCGCCGCCTCGGAATCGATATAATCACCGTTCGTCGTTCCCTTCGCGACGAGCTCATACGTGTACGCGACGCCGGAGGAGAGGTTATAACCAAACTCCGTCTGTCCCGCGCCGAGCGTCATCGAGAAGACCTGGGAATCGCCCTGACGGATCTTGAGCGCATAGCCGGTCGCGTTGTCATTGCCGTTCCACTGAACCGTAATACGACCGGTCGTACGTTCTTTTAGTTTCAGAGTCGGTTGCGCGAGCTTCGCTTGAGTCGTCGCCGTTATCGACGCCGAACGCTCCGAGGAGACGTAATCGCCGGAACCGTTGGCGACGAGCTGGAACTCGTAATTCGCGCCAGGAGTGAGTTTCTCGAGCTTGTAGGAGTTGGTCTCGCCAGCAGGAGCGAAGGTATCAATAGCCGGAGCCGTACTCCACTCCTCAACGCCGACAACACGATAGTACAGAGTATAGCTATCGACGTGCTCAGCGGTTACCCACGTGAAGGAAATCGACGCCTTATCGTCGGACGTATCGACCGTTTCTTGATCATCGAACTCGCGCGTAACGTATGTCAACGTCGGGGTCGCAAGTTTCGTCTTGGTCGTCGCCTCTTCGATCGTTGCGGTCGAGACGAGTTTCTGCTCCAGGTCGCCGACCGCGACAACGCGGAACTGGTAAGTCGTCGCGTCGCCTAGCTGACCCGTCAGGGTATAGGAGGTCGCGCCTTCTGCAAGCTCAACAGCCGTCCATGCGGTCTCGGTTTCGGTCTCGGGTTTAACGCGATATTCAAGCGTCGTTCCCGTCGCGTTAGTCGGCGTGTTCCAAGAGAGCGCGATCGACTCGTTCGTTCTCTCGCCGACGGTAATCGTCGGCTTGGCGAGCTTATTAATCGCGAGCGCTTCGGACTTCTCCGAATCCTTGAAATTAGGATCGCTGGGGTTGAGTGCGGAATCCCCCTTCGCTTTGATCTGGTACGAATAGCTCCCACCAGCCTCGAGGTCTGTTACGACATATGACGTCGTTTCGCCGCTATTGATCGTCGTAATCTTAGCATTATTTTTGTATAGATCGTATCCGGTCGCGTTCTCGATCGGATTCCAGCTAAGCGTAATCGAGTCGATCGACTGCTCTTTCAGTGTGAGCGTGGGCGCGTCGAGGGTCGCTTGCGTATTCTTCTCGAGGATCGCGGAGGTCTCCGAGTCGAGATAGAGCGTCTCGAGCGCCGTCGAATCGCCGTCGCCAATAGCGGTGAGTTGGAACTCGTAGGTTGTCGCGGGCGTCAAGCTATTCGCGACGTAGCTTGTGCCGCTAACGTTTGCGGTCGTCCACTCGGTAGCGTCTTTCACGCGGTATTCCAACTTATAGCCGGTCGCGTTCGCAACGGCGGTCCAGTTGACCGTAATTGACGTCTCGGTACGCGAACCGTACTCGAGGGTCGGCTGATCAAGGCGCTTCTGCGTAACGAATGTGGCTTGAGTCGACTTCTCTGAGGCGAGGTAATTACCGGCGTCTCCCACCGCCGCGGCGTCGCCTACGGCGACTACCTCGAACGAGTAGCTCTGACCAGGCGTTAGACCCGAATTAACGTAGCTCGTCGCGGATCCTTCATAGACTTCATAGACCTTGACGCCGTCGCGGTATAGCTCGTAGCCGGTCGCGTTCTCGACAGCGTTCCATTTAACGGTCAGCGAGTCGGTCGCGCGCGTCTGCAATTCGGGAGCGCTCGCCACGAGTTGCGCCTGGGTCTGCGCGGTCGTCTCAGCGGCCGCAGACGCGAGATAGTAGTTCTCGTCGCCGAGCGCCGTGATCGTAAACGTATAGGCGACTCCGGGACCAAGCGATTCCATCGAGAATCTGGGCTCGGTTACTTCGATCGAGTTCGGCGTCACGCTGTCCTTGACGCCGAAAACAACCTGGTACTTCGTCGCGTGCTCAACGGCGTCCCATGTGAGCGCAATCGAACTCATATCGTGCGTCGCCGCCAGATTTCTCGGGGTCGCGAGCGTCCCCTTGGTAACGTCTTCGAGGGTCGCCTTCTCGGAATCGAGATAATCCTCGTTCGTCGTTCCCTTAGCGATAAGCTGGAACTGATAGCTCGTCGCCTCCGTGAGTCCGCTAACGACGCAAGTATAAGCGTCGCCGTCTTTCGTGAAGTTAGCGGAATCGACCTGGGTGAACTCGCCCGTTGTTCCAGCGCGGTAGCCGAGCGTATAGCCGTTCTCAGTCTCGTCGTCGACGGCGTTCCACTTAACGGTAATCGAATTGAGATCGCGCGCGTCGAACTCCAATTTCGGCGCGTCGAGCTGTTTCTGGGTAACCTGCGTAATCGTCGCCGCTGCGGATTTGACGTGGTCAGGATTGGAACCAGACTCGCCGTTCGCGATAACCTGGAACTCATACGTCGTTTCCGTCGCCAGATTCTTAACTTCGCAGGTGTACGCGTTATTCTGGAGGACGTATTGGGAGGCGGGGACAGGGATCCAGCTTGTTTGCCCAGCCTCGTGATAGCTGAGAGTGTAGCTCGTCGCGTCGCTGACGGCGTTCCATCCGACGGTAATCGTTGCAACGTCGTCGTTCGTATTGTCGAGGGAGCGCGTAACATATTCGAGCTTGGGCGCGTCAAGTTGTTTCTGAGTCTTAACCTTAATTTCACTCGACGAGTCGAGGTAGTACGACTGCGCGACGTCCTCGGGCTTATCGCCGATCGCCTTCAGTGTGAACGAGTATTCCGTCCCCTTCGCGAGCCCAGTACTTTCAAAAGTGAGACCCGTACCGCTATAAACCTCTACGTCGTCGCGATAGAGTTTGTAGCTAGAAGCATTTGAGACCGGGCTCCACGAGAGCCTAATCGTATCTGTCGTACGAGTCGTCGTAATCGTCGGCGCCGCAAGTTGCTTATGGGTCGTAACGTCGAAGACATTCTGTTCGGAACCGACGAACCCGTCGCTTTCGGCGGAGAGCTTGAACGTATAGATCGTCCCTTCGTCGAGTTTGGAGAACGAATACTTCTTGGTCGTTGCCGGGAGCGTGAACGTTTTT
>ONJR01000083.1 GCA_900318195.1 uncultured Planctomycetota bacterium | reverse complement strand
CCATCGTTGGAAAAGAATATACGGCTCGTAATAGCGTCTGATTGGACTTAGACGCTATTACGAGGGGATAAAGTAGCAATTTGAGTATCAAAAAAGAACAAATAAACAAGAGAAAACACAAAAAATGGGCTACAAGTTGCGATACAAGGCGTCTTATGCTGTGTTTATAAGGTAAAACGCGAAAAACTTTTTAGATAAATTTTGTCAGGCTGTTTTAAAATTGACAATATGCGCAAAATAGAGAAATCCACGTCTCTTTTAAGCCCAAGGGTACGAAATAGCGCCCATTCTGCGAAGCGCTCCAATTGGAGCCGCCATAACATAGCGTGGAAACGTTACGCGACTCCATCGCAATTCGATAGGGGAAATCAATTGCACAGTTCGTCCAACCCATCCGCGCCGGGATAAGCGTTCGCGTTCACCTCACCCGCCGTAGGCGCAAGCGCGCGTCACAATGAAAAAGCGGAACGCCGCAATGAGCAACGTTCCGCATCGAACCTTAGCGCATACGACGACGATTACTTGTTCGTCGCAGCCTCGTAGGCGTCGAGCATACTCGAAAGGATCTGCTGCGAATCTTCCCCTTCCCGCTCGCTCGCGTTATATCGATCGTACATCCGCTGAACCTCCGGTCCGCGCAAGAGCGACCCGTTCGTCGTTAGCTGCCGCTCGAACGCTTCCAGCGCGCGACGACGCGTCGCAAAATCATAGCGCGCGTCCCCTATCAGCTCGACCAGGCGCGTCTGCGCGTAGTTCGTTTTAATTGAGCCGGCGAATTCAAGACCGACGTCGAATAGCGCGGGAGTCGAAAGATAGCGGGTCATGAGCTCGTTGAGATTGTCGAGAGAATACAGATTAGGACGCGTCGTTATCATAGCGAGCAAAGCGCGCGCGGAGTTCACCGACGCCTGCAGTCGCAAATCCGGTTCCATCGGCTCAACGCCGGCGCGCTCGCGTAAATTCTGCAACGCCCAAGCGGCGGTCTCCAGATCGTAAGGGGTCGGCGTAACAAACGCGTTCGGCTCGCCGCCGACCTTCGCGCGCGCCGACGCCTCTTCCATTTCGTCGTCGTACCCGACGAGCAGCGGCGCGTCGCTACATCGCGGATCCGCGCGCAACGCTTGAGCTAACGCCGCAAGATCAGGATTACGCACCAGAGAATTCACGTAAACAAATTCGACGTCCGCGTTGTTCTGAACAGCTAGCAAAACGTCGCGTCCCGACGTCGCCGGAATAACCCGATAGCCGAGCGTCAAAAAGACCTGTCCCAACTTCGACGCGTCCTGCAACTTCGGGGTCGCCACCACCGCGACCTTCTGACCGGTCGACGTCGAGAACCACTGCAACGCGTCCACAACGCGACTCGACCCGATATACGAACGTTCTGGATTCCACTTTACGATCGCCGAGAGCGCTCGATATCGCGCGCGGCGATTAGAGCATGTCGCCGCTTGAACAATAGGCGACGTCGAGCCGTCGACCGTCGACAGTAAAGACGCGTCCCCCAAATTCGACAAAATAGCGAGCGGAATCAGCGCGCCGTTGTAATGACGCGACGCAAGCGCGTAGCGAACGCTTGCGACCAAATCCTGCGCGCTAAGCTCGGCAAACTCCTGCGCAAACGCGTCCGCGCCGCGCTCGGCGACGTCGAGACCGACCCGATACGCCTCGCGCTCAGCGACCGCGACAAGCGCGAGCTCGCGCAACGTCGCACGCTTAACGCCCTCGACGTCCCCGACGTTCTCGTCCAAACGATACGCCGCGAGCGCCCAACGCGCGCATTCAAACCGATACGCGTCCGACAACGGAGTCGAAACGCAGGAGACGGTGTTCGCAACCTCGTTCCAACGCCAGCGCTCGACCCTGTCGTCAACGACCGGCGCAAAGACGAGCTGACGCGTGTAATAACCAAGCGCGGTACGATACGCGTCCGCAACGACCGTCGTAAGCTCGGGAACGCCGCCCGTCGACTCGACGAGCGCCTTCAGAAGAGCGTCTCGACTAGAATCGCTCGTCTCTGGATCGTGGAATCGAACCGCAAGTTCGAGCGCGATCCGCGCGTCCACTCGATCGCCGAGCGCCGAAGCGATCGTTACAAGCGTCTCGTCCGGCGCGTCGCGAAGACACGCGACGAGCGCGTCCGTGCCGGCGCTCTCAAAGAACGCAAGCGCGTCGCACGCTACCCGCGCGCGCGCCGCGTCGCCAGACGTCGCCTCCTTAATCAGTATTTGTATCGCCGCAACGCCGCCGCGTCGCAACGCGACGAGCGCATTCGCGCGCGTCTGCTCGACGTTCGACTCAAGATCGGCGAGCGCCGCGCGCAGATTCGTCGCGTCTTCCCAATACGTTCGCGCGCGCGTGAGTAATTTATCGTACGTCGTCGCGCCAATATCGCCTATGCTAGGATGGTTTACGAGATAGATCGCGCGTCCCGTCGTGAGTTTATCGAGCGCGCGCGCCGTCTCTTCAGCGCTCGCTTCGGGAGCGGTCGCCGCTTTTTCGACGAGTAGCTTAGCAAATTCAACGCGTCCAACGCGCGCAATTCGCGCGGCGGCGGCGTACCATTCGACGTCGGTCTGCGGCGTCTTAATGAGAATAGCGCGCTCCGGGGTCGTTAGAGTCGCGAAGAAATCCTCTTCCGTCTTGATCTCGTCCGGCACGTCTTCCGGTCGCGCGTATTTCGCGCGTTCAGCGGCGTTCGGATCGTCGGACGCAGGCTCGAGAGCGTCGGAGCTGGACGCGTGCGCGTCGTTACTCGCGCTCGATAGCGCGGACGGCGCAAAGGGCTCGTTGGCGTCGTCATCGGTATCAAACGGACTCGCGGTCTCTTGCTCGTCGGCGCTAGGCTCGTCGTCGCCAAAGAGTCCGTCGTCTCCGGCTTCGTCGTCTCCGAAATCGCCAAAGGGATCCTGCTCGTCCTCTTGCGCTACCGCTCGCGCGCTCGCGAACTCGACGCCGCACGGCGTAATCGCGTCAAGCGCGCAAGGCGACGCGCACAGCAGGGAGTAAGCGAGAATATAACGTGTTAGTTTTCGCATGACGTCCATCCAATACAAATACAGCGTTCGAGCGGCGCTAGCGCCCCAATACGAGCCACGAAGCCGCGTTGACGCGCGACTTCCCCAAGTTACGACGTATACGCTATAGTATAAAGGGCGGCGCCGACGTTCGCCATAGAGCGCGTTAAAAAAATTCCTCTTTTTAACGCGCCGCTTTTCACAATCTCGGCGCCGTCAATTTAATAGACAGACGCCGCGCAAATTTCCCAAATAGCCCTCTCCGTTTATTCTGTTTCTTCAGCGACGTTCGTTGCGAAATAACCTAGCGCCGACTTGCAAGCTTGTTCCTTTATGCTTATAATGGAACTGATCGCGCGTTGCGTCGGCGTCCGAGTCGCTCGCAGACAGGCGCGGACCGTAGATAAGCCGACGACGCTCGTCGAGCGCTACCATAACAGAATGAGGAACACAAGTGACGTCGAAATTAACGGAATCGAGCGCATGGCGTAATCTCGCCGCGCATCAGCAAGAACTGGAATCGGTTTCAATGCGCGAACTCTTCGCCGCCGATCAGGAACGATTTAAGAAATTCTCGCTAGAATACGCCGACATTCTATACGATTTCTCCAAGAATCGCATAACGGAAAAGACGCTCGATCTGCTCGTCGCGCTCGCGGAACAGGCGCAGATCAAGGAAAAAGCAGAAGCAATGTTCACCGGCGAGAAAATCAATATCACCGAACGCCGCGCCGTACTGCACACCGCGCTGCGCAATCGTTGCAACTCGCCCGTATACGTCGACGGAAAAGACGTCATGCCCGACGTCAATCGCGTACTCGATAAGATGAAGGCGTTCAGCGCGCGCGTACGCTCGGGCGAATGGAAGGGCTATACCGGCAAGGCGATTACCGACGTCGTTAATATCGGTATCGGCGGCTCCGACCTCGGTCCGTGCATGGTGTGCGAAGCGCTCGCGCCCTACCAGACGAATATCACGCCGCATTTCGTATCGAACGTCGACGGCACGCACATCGCCGAGACGCTCAAGCGCTTGGATCCCGAAACGACGCTCTTCATCATTGCGTCCAAGACCTTCACAACGCAAGAGACCATGACAAACGCGGAATCCGCGAAAGCCTGGTTCCTCGACGCCGCTAAGGACGAGAATGCGGTCGCCAAGCATTTCGTCGCGCTATCGACCAATCGTGAAGCCGTCGAAAAGTTCGGTATCGATCCGGAGAATATGTTCGAGTTCTGGAACTGGGTCGGAGGTCGATACTCGCTATGGTCCGCGATCGGACTCAGTATCGCGCTAGCCGTTGGATTTGAGAACTTTGAAGAACTACTAACCGGCGCGCACGAAATCGACGAATATTTCCGATCGACCCCGTATCGTGAGAATATCCCCGTTATTATGGCGTTGCTCGGAGTATGGTACAATAACTTCTGGCATGCGGAAACGCAGGCGATTCTGCCGTACGATCAGTATCTTCGTCGCTTCCCGGCATACCTGCAGCAGGGCGATATGGAGAGCAACGGCAAGGGCGTCGATCGCGAGAATCGTCGCGTCGATTACTCGACCGGTCAAATCGTCTGGGGCGAGCCTGGCACGAACGGACAGCATGCGTTTTACCAGCTCATTCATCAGGGCACGAAACTCATTCCCTGCGATTTCCTCGCGCCGGTTCAGACGCACAATCCTATTGGGGATCATCATCAGAAACTGATTGCGAACTTCATTGCGCAGACGGAAGCGCTCATGAAGGGCAAGACTGAAGAAGAAGCGTACGCGGAGCTAATCGCTTCGGGTCTCGACGACGCGGAAGCGCGCCGCCTTGCGCCGTCGAAGGTCTTCCCCGGCAATCGTCCGACGAGCTCCTTCTTTATTAAGAAGATCACGCCGAAGACGCTCGGCTCACTGATCGCGCTGTACGAAATGAAGATCTTCGTACAGGGTATGATCTGGAACGTGAACTCGTTCGATCAGATGGGCGTCGAGTTGGGCAAGCAGCTTGCGAAGGCGGTTTTGCCGGAGCTCGTTTCCTCCGCGCCGACGACCGCGCACGACTGCTCGACCAACGCGCTCGTGGAATATTTCAAAGCCAATCGATAACGCAGACGTTTCATTTTAACTAACAGCGCGTTCGTTCGGAGAGCCGAGCGAACGCGTTTTTTGCGCTAGCGTCGACCGGAAAACGCTAAAATCCTACAAAAAAGGTAAAGATTAACGCCTTCGACTCTTTTTAACGATTAAATTGGTCGATACAATATTCAGCAGTTATGTGTATGCGTCGCGCGTCGCGCACGGCGGCGCGCAAAAGAGAAACTAGACAGGAATAAACGGAAAAAGTTATGAAAAGGACTTTATTCGCGCTAACGACGCTCGTCGTCGCCGTCGCCGCCGCTTGCTTCGGATGCAAACCGGCGTCCCAGACGCGCGAGATGTTGAACGTCTCGTACGACCCGACGAGAGAGCTATACGAAGCCTATAATAAGCTGTTCGCGCAGCATTGGCTCGACAAGACGGGCGAAACGATCTCGGTTGAAAAGAGCAACGGCGGCTCTCGCGCACAGGCGCGCGCGGTCGTAAACGGGATGGACGCCGACGTCGTTACGCTTGCGCTCGCGAGCGACGTCGACCTTGTCGGCGACGCCAAACTATTCAAAGAAGGCGCCGAGAACCCTGACAGCGCGGAATACTGGCAGAAGCGACTACCCAATAATAGTTGTCCATACTCCTCGACTATCGTCTTGCTCGTCCGCAAGGGTAATCCTAAGAACGTGCAGGGTTGGGACGATCTCGCGCGCGACGACGTTAAGGTCGTTACGCCGAACCCTAAGACCTCTGGCGGCGCGTGCTGGAACTATCTCGCGCTCTGGGGGCACGCGCTGAACAAAGCGCTCGCGGAGGACGGCGGACTCGACGCGTACAAGTCGGGCACGGTCGACGCGGCGAAACTGGAGGCGGCGGAACAGGCGGCGTACGAGTTCACGAAGAAGGTCTTTGCGAACGCGACGCGCCAGGGTATGCAAGCAGGCGCGCGCGGCGCTACGGACGACTTCGTTAAGAATGGGAACGGCGACGCGTTTATAGCCTGGGAGAACGAAGCGATACTTGCTAAGATCTACTCGAAGGACGAATTGGAAATTGTCGTGCCGGAGCTCACAATTAAGGCGGAGCCGCCCGTCGCGGTTGTCGACAAGGTCGTCGATCGCAAAGGAACGCGCGATATTGCCGAAGAGTACCTCAACTTCCTATACGAGCCGGAAGCGCAAGAGCTGATCGCGCAGCATCACTATCGTCCGTCCGACCCGAATGTCCTGGCTAAATATCAGGACGCGTTCCCGCAGGCGACGCTCTTCACAATCGACGAAATCTTCGGAGGATGGCGCGAGGCGCAGAAGACGCATTTCGGCGCAGAAGGGTTCTACGATAAGATGACCTTGGAAATTGCTAAGGAAGCGCAGTAGTCCGCAAGTTAAGTTAGAGTTAACTACAACGCCTCGTCCGATCAAGCGGTCGGACTAGGCGTTGCGCGCGCTGAAGGCGACGCGATTCGACCCGAAGGCAAGGGGCGCGTCATGGACGACGCGTAGTGAAAAATGAGAATTGTACAAAGAAGCGTCCTACCGGGATTTAACATTACCATGGGCTTTACGATCACGTATTTATGCCTGATCGTACTGATACCGCTCTCGGGTCTTTTCATTGTAACGTCCGGGGTCTCGTTCCAAGAGGTTAAGGACGTTATGACGAATCTTATCGTTAAGAAGGCGTTCTTTCTAACGTTCCGATCGTCCTTTATAGCGGCGGTTGTGAACGCGTTTTTTGGTCTTTTAGTCGCATGGACGCTCGTACGCTATCGTTTCGTCGGGCGCAGGTTTATCGACGCGATTGTTGATTTACCCTTTGCGTTGCCGACAGCAGTTTCGGGCATAGCGTTAGCGCGCGTCTATTCGGATTCCGGATGGATTGGCAGGCTATTTACGGAATCGGGTCCGATCGGTAGGCTGCTGCCGTTCGACGTCTCGATACGCAATACGGAAATAGGGGTAACGCTCGCGCTCATCTTTATCGGGCTACCCTTCGTTATACGAACGTTACAGCCCGCGATCGAAGAGTTGGAGACCGAGGTCGAAGAAGCGGCCGCTAGTCTCGGCGCGTCGCGATGGCAGACCTTCAGACGCGTTATCTTCCCG
The DNA here is from genome assembly GCA_900318195.1 of uncultured Planctomycetota bacterium. Taxonomy (GTDB): domain Bacteria; phylum Planctomycetota; class Planctomycetia; order Pirellulales; family Thermoguttaceae; genus RUG369. The sequence goes on along the minus strand of ONJR01000083.1, from coordinate 415 downwards.
ACGATTCTACCAGCTCACATTAGCGGGTTCGCCATGGCGTTCGCGCGCGCGCTGGGAGAGTACGGCACTGTAATCTTTATTGGCGGCGTTATACCCGGCAAGACGCAAACGATTTCATGCGTTATCTTTGAGAAGGCGGAAGAGAATAATATCGTCGCCGCGTCGATCGTCGCGCTCGTTACGCTTGCCGTCTCCTTTCTAACGCTACTGCTCATTAACCTCGTGCAAGTCTGGGCTAATCGCAGAAGCAAGGCGGAATAACCCGACCAGGACCCGCTGGGCGGGATCCCAAGCCCATAGCGCTCATACTCCTAACGCGTAGCGCTTGCCGAAGGCAAAACCCCGGACAAAAACGCGACGACTTCAGTTCACGCACTCCCGTCCGGGGTTAAAGAATGAGTAACCATGCGTCCGT
>ONJR01000235.1 GCA_900318195.1 uncultured Planctomycetota bacterium | reverse complement strand
CTCCGCTCTTTCTCCGCGTCAAGTGCGTTATGTAGCTCGTCAAACAGTTTCCCAATATCCGATTTATTATCCTTCCAAAGGACGACGGCCTGACTGTGGTTTCGCAAGGAGTAGTAGGAGTCTTTCTTCGGTTCTCGCGCTTCGAGTCGACTGTACAGTTCTCTATACGTGGAGTATAAAAACTGCTTGAACGCCTCAAAGTCGGACTCGCCTTTATCGGCGAGCGCAGAGGGGAGCGTTGCAACGTTATCGTGCGTAAACTCTCCAAAGGGCGTCGAAACGACGGACGGTAGTGGGTCATAGATCGTTTCTTTTGCCGCGTTCTCGTCGCGTACGTCTTGCAACGTTTTTATGAGCGTTCTGAAATAGGCGGCGACGTTTTCGTAGTTTGCCAGCCATGCGTCGTAATTCTTTTCTTTTTCCGTCTCGGTTCGGAATGAACTATCTCGCGGTTTCTGTCGATCAACCCCGGTGTGCCATGTGAGGAAATTTCCCACACACTTTTCCACAGTATAATACCCGGGAAAAAAGGTCTGTCTAACAGGACTCACGATTTCCCTACAGACGACGCCGAGTTTAAGATTTGCCCTTCTAACGATTGTTTTTTACGTCGTGAGGTTAATTACTTTCATGACGCCCCTCACGATTTCGACAAAAAGCGATTCCATCGTAACTAACGCTGTTGGGATCTTGTTCCAGATCTTCTGCTAGAAAATTAAGAATGAAGTAGGGATCTCCTCGCGTAAGCCGCCTATTATGGTACTCCCTGATTATTTCGATTCGTTCTTTTGGCGTTCCCTCTTTGATAAAAAAACATTCCGTGATTAATATCGTAGCGATTATTTGAAGTCAAGTATTGGTCAATCTCTTCATTATAGACCTCCATTGGTAGCCTCCTTTAGTATCTTGTCAAAATTAGAAGCGCCATGTGAGGAAATTTTCCACACGCTTTTTCACAGTATAATACTCGGGAAAAAAGGTCTGTCTAACAGGACTCACGATTTCCCTACAGACGACGCCCCCCGATCAACGCGCGGCGGAAAAGGCTATTGAAGACGAGAATCTCAGTTTCAATACAGCGCGAGAAGGTCGAGAGCAGGAAGACGCCAGACGTTCCCGAGACCAAAATAAACTCGGGCGACAGCGTGAAGACGCGTTCAACAACGAGATGTTCCAAAGACAACTATCTGCAATTGACGCGAATGTGAACCCAAACGATCCCTGGGGAGCATATAACGCCGCCGCCGACAAGTACGATCTCATTGCTGGTAAGGGCGAGTCTGATTGGTATGCGGCTCAAGAACGGCTCGGCGCGACGAGCGAGGAGATCGGCGACCTTAACACAGAGATCGAAACGCTCCGACAGAAAGAAGAAGCGGGCACGGCGACTGAGCAGGATATTGCCAAGCGTCAGGAGTTGGAAGGTCGGCGAGACGAATTACAATCGGAATACGATTCAGATTACGACAAGGCTCTCCAAGATCGATGGTCGACGGAGAAGGAACTTTTCGGGCTCCAAGATACGATGGCGAAGGAGCAGGACAAGCAGATTCGCGATTATGTTACGGAGGAAGGGAACGCGCTCAAGCAACGGCTTGAGGAACAAGCCGCCGCTGAGGAGGCGGAAAATCAGAAACGACTTGAAGAGCGGTCTGAAGTCGAGAAGGAACAGCGTCAAGCCATATCGGGTCAGAAAGCGATAGCCGCCGGGTCAAGCGAGGCGTTTGCAATTCAGTCCAAAATCTACGATCGAGGTCAGGAGAACTTGCCTCCGGAAAAGAAAATCGAGAAGTCGACAGGCAATATTGAGAAGTACGTCGCGGCGATGCAAGAGCAGATGTACGCATATTTGTCCGGGAATCAGTCCATCACGCTCTCGATGGGATACTAGATCTTTATGCGAATTGATGCGACGCAATGCATAAAATAAAAGAAAAGAAAGAAAAGTAAAGTAATATATGCACTGCGTGCATATACGCGCGCGCGAGCGGGAATCTGTTTTGCGCGCGCTTTTTGCTTGTAAGAAAAAACCCTTGCTCGAATTTTCATTTTAAGCGGTCATAGACGCGTTCTTTTTCTTCACAAGTCTAATTTCACACTAAAGGGACAAAGCGCGCTAAAATCGACGTTATTGGGCGAAATTTAAAGATAACATTTCTACACTGTATAATAAAACGCATACATAAATCAAACTGAGAAGTTGTCTATTTACAGTATACAATAATTAGCTGACTTGATAAAAAGTATATAAAAATCATTTGAAAAACAGTTGACAATATTCTGATTTAGTGTATACTATAATCATTGAAAGGAGAAATACATGACTTCCAAACAAGTAATGAAACTCCTTGAAAGCGACGGCTGGTACGAAGTCAAAGGCAAGGCTTCGGGTCATCGCCACTTTAAACACAACTTCAAGCCAGGCAAGGTAACGGTTCCGGTCTCGAGAAATGAAATACCGAAGGGAACGCTCAACGCGATACTGAAGCAAGCTGGTCTGAAATAACCAAAGAAAGGAGCCGCCCCGGTTAAATGGGCGGGTTCAATTACCATGCGAGAGCGCAAGCGCCGCTTCTATTCCTACGTTGCCATTATGGAACTCGGCGCGGATAGTATTGGGGTGCGTTTTCCAGACCTTCCTGGCGCGTTTTCACTCGGCGAGACGATTGATCGAGCGCAGGAGAACGCGAAAGAATGCCTGATCGACCACATTCACCTACTCCTACAAGATGGCGACCCGCTCCCGAATGCGACAGACGAAAGCGGAATCGAGTACGACCCTGCGACTGAGCGTCTATGTCGAATCGACGTTGATATGGCGGAGCTCTACCCCGAAGAATACGGAATAACGGCGACTAAAATGGGCGGAGCTCGGCAGGGTGCGGGACGCCCAAGATTACCGGACGCAGAACGCTCGTCGCGCGCTGTTGTCGTTCGACTCACGGAAGCGGAATACGCCGCGCTGGATGAAATCGCGCGCAATGTCGGAACGTCGAAATCGGCGATTATAAAGGGATGGATTCGCAATACAATGTCCGACGAGACCGGCAACAAATAACAATTCGTCTCCCAGACTACGCAAAGAGCCGCTCGCTCCTCATGGGGCGGCGGCTCGCGTTTATTTTAGGGGGGTCAGCGTCATGTTTGTCGCAACGAATCGTTCGATAATCGACGGGTAAAGGAACGGACTAACGGCGAATCGAAAGACGCGTCCATTCGGACGGATCGGCATTATCAATCCTTTTGTTCGGAGCGCGCGCCACGCATTTTGAACAGCCCTCTTTGACGCGTCGGTTTGAAGCTCCTCGGCAACGTCTGATAGTCGCGCGGTTCCCAAGCGGAGCGCGACGAGGGCGATCTTCTGTTCTAACGGTAGGAGCTTTTCAAATCTCCGCGCGCGATCAAGCGCAGGCGCGACGATTTCGTTAGTCATGAACTCGGGATTCAGTAGCCGCGCCGTCGACTCAAGCTCCATTTTAACGCCGTTGAGAAGAAAAAACGCCCACTCTTCGAGCCCAGCGGTCGCGCTCGGCGACGTTTCGTTTTGCAAAAGTAGCGAGAACGCGCGATCAGCCGTGCCTAGTCGCGCATAATATTCTTCGCGCTGTCGACAGCAGATTGCCGTCGGGTTGAATAGGAGACCGCTTTTGATTAATCTGCGCTTAATGAGGAGCGCGTACGTAAGGAGTCGCGCGACACGACCGTTACCGTTACGGAACGGATGAATCCATACGAAACGCCAATGAGCGAGCGCGATCCGAATAAGCTGAAATTGCGGCGCGACAGGCTCGTCGAGCCAATCGAGAAGGTCGCTCATGAGCGCGGGCACATCGCCGGGGTCGGGCGGCGTGTGCGCCGCGTTCAGTATTTTGACAGGCTCGCGCCGATATTGACCGGGACTAGAATCCCCTTCCCCATTGATCGCGTCGAGTCCGTCGACCGCGCGTTTATGAAGTTCGCGAACGAACGCCTCAGTAATTTTCCATTCGCCGACATTCTCAGTCGCCCAACTCAGCGAGACGATCAGATTCTTTATTTCACGGTGCGGCTCGCGCGTGAGGAGAGTTGGCGCGTTCGATAGCTCGGCGTCGACGTACTCGGCTACGGTCGTATGGTTGCCTTCAATTCGCGCCGAAGCGACGCTCTCACAGATGAAAAAGAGGAACTGGAGATCGTTGAACAACGGGGACGTTGGAAGCGACGCGCCTGACGCGCAGAGACGTTCAATCTCGATAATGAGCGCGCAAAGCTCGGAATCAAAGGACGGTTGGATTCTATCGAGTAGACGCATTTCAGAGACTCCACATAAAAAAGGGAGAAAACGAACGCTATTATTGTAGCAAGTTGGAATGACGAAATCAACTGTTCTTCGGCGGTCGTCCCCTTTTCGCCTTCGGCAAGCGCATCGCGCTAGGAGTATGAGCGCAGGGCGCTTGGGTCTTTTTGTATTTCGACGGACGCATGGTTGCTCATTCTTTAACCCCGGACGGGAGTGCGTGAACTGAAGTCGTCGCGTTTTTGTCCGGGGTTTTGCCTTCGG
>ONJR01000193.1 GCA_900318195.1 uncultured Planctomycetota bacterium | reverse complement strand
CGCGAATTTCTCCGCCGCCGCGCGTTGTTCGTGAGCCTTCATGCCGCTATTCCTAATCTCGATTAATCGTCTTGTGCGCTGGTTATTCGTCGCCGAGCTAGCGAATCGCGCGCGCGATTTTTTTAGTTCTAACTCTGAGGCGAGCAATCTACAGGACGACGCGGTGATTGGAACGCGTATTTAACGTGGTAAAATCAATTTTTGTTAAACCAAATAGTATAGGTTTCGATAGACTAGAAAAATGACTTTTTTATAATTTTCAGATAGAAAAGTTGCACGATATTCATTGAAAATGGCGGTTCTTTTGTTAGAATAGCGAAACGACGCGGGTTGGACTGTGTTTTGCCGAAACCTATGACATATGGCTCCATAACCTGGTCGACTTTTGGACGCCCCGTTCGCGGCTTCAATCGGCGTAGCGATAATAGCCCGCTAATAAAAATCGCCGAATCAAACGGCAGTCCCGACAAGCGGAGCTACGCGTTTGATTCGGCGGCATTGCTTTGCTATGGCTGTGCGCAACGCAATGCGAACCGGCGTCCCTGGCGCCCGGGCGAAGCCCGGGCCCGATTGACCTTCGGTGGGGATGTGATCTCGTCGATTCGTAGACTTCGAACGCTAGTAATGACGGCGTGATTGACGGCGCGGAAAGTTGGAAGCTGGCGCCTGTATCACTGCGTTGCGTACTGGTTACGCAACGTTTCCCCCGCCACAAAGCAGTGGGGCTCCAATGGTGCGCCTGCGGCGCGGAAAAGGAACGCGGATTATTGACCCGACGCGGATTGGTTGGGCTAGCTGAGCAATTCACTTATGCGCTCCGAGCGATTCCGTAGCAAAGCGAGCTCAAACCGTAGGACGACGCTACCATCGAAACGCCGATTGCGTTGCGGGCGAGTATTTGCTCTGGAATTCGTAATCGTTCATTGTGAGGTAGATTATCCCCTCAATTAACGCGACAAGCGACGGTATCCAAAGCCAGCAGGTAAGGATATAGACGATTCCCCACCCCCAACTGCCAAGATAGAATTTGTGTATTCCTAACCCGCCGACGAGCAACGCGAGAATACCGGCGACCGTCTTGCTCTTAACGCCGGATCCGCCGAATCCGCCCTGGTTCGCATTACGACCGCAGTTCGTACAGACCGCCTGACCGGCGTACATCTGCGCGCCGCACGCTGGGCAGTAGCTGACGGCGCCGCCCGACGTCGGCGTGCCGCACTTCGGACAGAAATTACCAGCGCCCGTTAAAAGCGCGCCGCAAGCCGCGCAATGCTGACCGCCGCCGCCAACTCCGCCACCGCTCGGACCGGACGAAAACGCGCTCGCGCCGCCCTGGGAAGACGCGCCGAAAGGATTCGCGCCGCCGCTCGGCGCCGCGCTCGCAGACGCGCCAAAGGGCGGCGGCGGGGGCGCGAAATTAGGCGCGCTCGAACCTGGGCGCGCCGCAGACGCCGAGGACGGCGTTGAAATCGGGGACGCCGCGCCCTGCGCGTTTTGCCGTCCGGCGCTCGCGTCGTCGGGAAATAGCCCTTTAACGCGCGCCGCCTGCACGCGCACGCCGTTCGCGTTCTCGATGAACGTGTCGCGCTTAATTACGCCCAACTTCACTAAAGTTGGAAGTTGTGTCGAGTCCGTTTGCTTCTTCGCGCCGGATGCGTCGTAGTAATACACTGTCGCCATAGGTAATTATACCTCGTGATTCGATCAATAGGTTCTATCTAATAAGACGCCGAACGACGCCGTTCGACGCCTTGTGAATTATTAGTCGATATATTTAAAATATCGTCTTACAACTGATACTGCGGAATCTTCATCAGCTCGCCGTCCCGCAACGCGGAAAGGTGCGCGTAATAGCCGGGAACCGTCATATTCAGCGCGTCGACAATACCCACGCGCGGCTCGCGATCCTTTAAGATCGCGTCCACGAAATCGGCGCACAAATGACCGTGCGAACCGCCGTGCCCGCCGCCGTCGACCCCGGGCGGTAGCGCCGGACGATAAATCGAATCCCCTAGCCCTTTAACGATATTAACGCCGTCCGTCGTACCCGTAAACGCCTCTTCCAGACTGCAATAAGTGGCGTCGAACCCGCCGATCTCGCCGCGCACGCGACCCGCTTCTAGATACCGACCGTACGCGCAACAGCACATCATGCGCGAGAGTCCGCCCTCCGACGTGTGCAGTAGCGCCGCCTCGCCGGTAAAGACGTTGCCGTTCGCGTTGGGTACTGGGTTCTCGGTAAACGGCATGATTCCCTGCGCGCTAACGTCGACAAAGCTCTTGTGCGTGACGCCGACGTAATACGCCGTCGCGTGCGTCGGATACCAGATCGGAACGCCGTTTTTGCGCCAGTCTTTGTACGAAGGATATGGCGGTTGACCCGGCGCCTTCGTATGATCGTATTCGCCCTCGGAATAGATAATACGTCCAAAGCCGCCCGCGCGATAGATCCGCTCCATTGCGTACAGGTCCGCGTGAAAGACCGAGGTCTCGAACATAGCGTACTTCAGACCGCGATTCTTTTTGACCGTCTCGAACAGCTTGTCCCCGTCTTCCGGATTGCCGTAAAAGACCGGCACCGAATGACATACGTTCTTACCGTGTTCAAGACACAGAATAGCGTGCCGCGCGTGCGACGGCGCGTCCGTAGCGCAGAAGATCGTGTCGATACTGTCGTCTTTAACCATTTCCTCCAGCGACGGATACGTCTTCTCGCACTTGACCTTCTTCGCGAGTTCCGCGCAACGGTCCGGAAAGAGATCGGAAACCGCCGCGATTTCAACGTTAGGATGGTTCTGGAAGTAAAACTCGGCGGAGAACTTACAGAATCCGTAGCCGACGAGTCCGACGCGCAACTTCTTATCGGTGTACTGCTCCCATTCCGGCTGTTTCTTCTCCTCCGCGTCCTGAGGCGACGCTTGCGCTTCAGCGCGCGCGCGACCTGAAAGCGCCGCCGGCGCCGCGATTCCAGCCGCGAAAGCGCCCATAAATGAACGTCTATTAATTCCCGTCATATTTCGCTCCCTAACTAGGTTATATGTCGTATGATTGCAGTCGTATGAACGCGCGACGTATCTCGCGCGCGTTACCAAACGATTACAGCGTATAATGAGGTAGTTTAAAGACTTCGCCGTCCTTCGCCGCTGAAAGGTGCGCGTAATAGCCCAACGTCGTCATATTCAGCGCGTCGATAATACCGACCCGAGGCTCCTGATCCTTCAAGCACGCGTCGACGAAATCGTTGCACAAGTAGCCGTGCGAACCGCCGTGCCCGCCCGGCTCGACCCCCGGCGGCAACGCCGGTTTGCGCAACGACGCGCCAAGCTCCGCTACGATCTTGCGACCCTCTTCCGTACCCGTATAGCCCGCCTCCAACGGACGATACGTCGAATCGAAACCGCCGATCTCGCCGCGAACGCGCCCGTTTTCAAGGTAATCGCCGTACGATTCGCTGTACATAATACGCGCCAACCCGCCTTCTTCCGTATTGAGCAACGCGACCTCGGCAACGAACGTATTGCCGATCCCATTCGGTTCCTTCGGCGTGAAAGGCTCTATTCCGCGCGCGCATACGTCCAGGAAGCGCTTGTGCGTTACTCCGACGTAATACGCGCTCGCGTGCGTCGGATACCACAACGGCGAGCCGGATCCGCGCCAGTTGCCGTACGAGCCGATCGAGGGCGCGCCCGGCGCCGTCGTGTGATTGTACTCGCCTTCAGTATAAATCAGCTTACCGAATCCGCCCGCCTTGTAGATCTTCTCCATCGCGTAGAGATCGTCGTGGAACGCCGACGTCTCGAACATAGCGTACTTCAGACCGCGATTCTTCTTAACGCATTCGAGCAGTCGCTCGCCTTCTTCCGGCTGACCGTAATGAACCGGCACGGCGTGGCACACGTGCTTGCCGTGTTCAAGGCACAGAATGCAATGTCGCGCGTGTGAAGGCGCGTCCGTAGCGACGAAGATCGCTTCGATACTGTCGTCCTTGACCATCTCTTCGAGCGAAGGGTACGTCTTCTCGCAACGCGCGCGTTTCGCAAGCGCCGCGCAACGCTCGGGGAAGAGATCGGAGACTGCGACGACCTCGACGTTAGGATGATCCTGGAAAGAAAATTCAGCCGAAAACTGGCACACGCCGTAGCCGACGAGCCCTACGCGAAGCTTGCGATCCGTATAGGGTCGCCACTCCTGCAACGGGTCGTAATCGGTATTCGTCTGATCGAACCCTGCGATTTTAGGGGATTGCTCGTCCGCGCTCGCGGAGCTAAAGAAATAGGGAATCGTACCGGACGCAGCAACGGCGCCCAAAAACGCGCGGCGATTAATCTTTTTCATGTCAGCCTCGTCTGTTAGGGTGTGTGTAATCTTCCGTTCGCGCGCGCCGAACGCCGACGCGCGCGCCCATTGTACCGCGCGCGTCGGACAATTGCAAGTATGTCGACGAACGCAATAAGAAATTTACCGCGCTACCGTTCAAACGCCAGAATCGTCGTCTGACGCGGCGCGAGATATAACGGCATGATCGTCGGCGCCTCGCGCACGCGCAACGCGTCGGTTATCTCGCCCGTCGTCGGATTCCAACGCCGAACGCGACCGCCGATATCCGCCGCAAAGGAAACGTGCGTCGCGATCGGCGCGTCCTCCTCGTTAAAGAGGAAGTAGAACTCGACCGAGCCCTTGCGGACGCGCCGAACGCGCAGCCCGGGCGCGAGCGACCGCGCCGATCGCGCCGTGTGCAGACCCGAATAGGTCGCGACGTCGTAGCGTACGAGCTCGCGCAAAATCTTGAGCATATCGTCGTCGTTGCGCGCTAGTTGCGCGTTCGCGATCTGCGCCGCGTCCTCCGTGAGTCGCAACACGCGTCCGGCTGCGGCAAAGGGCGCGAGTAATTCGCGCGTATGTTCGTCGATCGGGTAGCCGGGCGGAATTAATGCGGCGCGATATTCCGCGTTACCCAGCCGAATCGTATCGCGCGTGATTTCAGCCTCGGCGAGTAGTCGCAACTCGAGGTAGTTGAAATCAATCTGCTCGCGCATAAGGGTTCGGGTCGCATACGCGGTCGCGCGATTGGAGTCGACGAGAATAGCGACGGGGATTGCGGCGACCGAGTCGGTATTGAGCCAGCACAATCTCGCGCAGTATTCCGCGAAGGTTTTATAGCGTTCCCACCATGGCGAATGCGGACCGACGTCGGGCGGTCGCTCTTCGAGTCGCGGACCGCGCGTGGAATAGTAGAACGCGTGGGGCGTAAACATATTCTGTCCGCGCGCCGCGCACCAGTTAATGAGCCACAGCATTTCGTCGTAGGTCAGATTGAATCCGTACGCGCCGAAGATTTCATTGAGATTGCGACGACGATTGTCGTGAACCATCGCGCTCGACGCGACCTTTGCCATCGGCGAATGCGTCGGATCGAACGCCTTCGCGCCGGGCTCGATATACCGCCACACGATATCCTGACCGGGGATGTGGAACTTACGCAGGACGCCGATATCGCTCGAGCTTTCCGGGTGCCCCGCGAGCGCGGTTCCGTGCGCTTCGCACCATGCGGAAATTCGCCCGTAGTAAATCTCTTCGAGCGCCAACTTCACGGCGACCTCGTACTCGGCGCGGCGTCGTTTGCTCTCGCTCGACACGTCTTCCCACAGATCAAGGAGATACGGCGTAAAATCGTAGCCGAGATAGCGATTGATCGTCGGCAACGCCTGAAGATTGCCGTTCTTCATATCGCGACGCGGTCCGCGCCCGAGAATCGACGGCTCGTCGGTAAAGATCCCTACGACCGTGCCGTCCTTAAAGAACTCGCCGAACTCGTCGTAGAAGCGTTGATACACCAGCTGAATAAAGGCGTCGACCGCGCCTGGATTGAGTAAATCGGCGGCGGGCGGCGAAAACTCGCCGGGACGCTTCGACTCGTCGCCAAGATAGTGAAGACCGCGTATCACACCGTTCGACGGCGCGTCGTAAATCGCGACCTTATCGCCGTTCGCGCGCGCGTACTCGCCGACGTAATTCCAATCGTCCCCAATTGACAGCTTCGCGTCGACCGGCTTGCCCTCAGGCGTTAGCGGAACGCGTAGGAAACCGCGCGCGGCGTAACTGCGATCCAGACCGACTACCTGACCTGCCGACGAGCCCGAGGGATACATTCCTTCGTCGTACAGCAGAACGAACATTCCGCGCCGGCGCGCTTCCTCAAGCGCAAATCGCATTGCGTCAAGTAGTTTATCGCTCATCCACCCTGAATCCTCGGGCAACCCGATCCTAGGATGAATCGTAAATCCGTAGACGCCGTGCGCTTCGAAGTCGGCGATCTGTCGCGCCAACTCGTTGTGGTCGAGCGCGTCGTTCCAGAACCAGAAGGGCAGTAACGAAAACTCCTTCGGGGGCGTTCGGAACTCGCGTTCCAGCTCCGCGACCGTAGAAAATTCACGTTGCGACTCGCGTCGTCGTCCGGATGCGTCGGCGCGGTCCGAGCGTTCCTCCGCGCGGACGCCAAGGGGCGCCAGCGCTAAGCTCGACGCGCATAACGCCGCGCTTGTAAGAAAGTCGCGACGCGTGTAATCTGCCTGCTCTCGCATAATTTCTCTCTCCCTTCGGTCGACTACTTCGATTTCTGCAACTGTTTAATCTCTTTGAGCGTTTGCGCTTCCTCTCGACCGCGATAGAACTCGTCGAGCGGATAGCAGCCCGAGACGAGCCCGGCGCGCGGCGCGTTCGTGCAATCGCCGAACGTACGACAAATACGGCGTTTATCGAGCTCGCGACCAGACATATAGTCAGCCGCCATTTGAGGATAGGACAAAATCGAACGCCCGAGTCCAATCGCGTCCGCGCCGGCTGTCGATAGAACCCATTCGCCGACAAGCGGTAGGTATTCCTGCAAGTACGTATAGCCCGAACCGATTACGAATAAATCAGGACGACGCTTCTTCAGCTCGCGCACGATACGCAACTGACGCGCTACCCCGAGCAAAGGATCCTCAGGAGGCAGGTACCCGTCCGCAACCGCGAACGCCGCTGGACGCTGCGTGTGCGGATTGTAGTACGGACTACCGAACGTCGACCCGATCATTGAGATCCCGAGCTCGTCGAGGAGACCTATAAACTGCATAAGTTCCTTCATTTCAGGATCGTAGCCTAGTCCGGTTCCGTCCCCGTTGAATGCGTAACGATACTCGCCTTGACACGAGAAATCCCAGTCCATCGGCTTGCCGATCCCCGACGCGCTCTTTTCAAACGGTATGAAATCGCCGAGGCTAAGTCGCACGCCGATATCGAGATCGGGCGCCGACGATTTAATACCCTCGACTATCTCGCGGAAGAAGCGCGTGCGATTCTCAAAGGAACCGCCGTACTTGCCCGGACGATCGTACGCCGTAAGGAACTCGTGCCCCAGATAGCCGTGCGCGCACTTAACGTCGACGAAATCGAAGCCCGCTTCGCGCGCAAGTCGTCCTGCGTCAATAAAATGCGCGACAATCTCCTCGACCTCGGCGTCCGTCAGAACGTTCGACGCGTCGCAATGGAATTTCTTATCGAGCAACGGATGCTCGTACGCCGTATGACTGTCCAAGCGCTTGTCGTCCGGCGTCTTAACGAAACGACCGGAGTGCGTGAGCTGAAGCCCAATGTACGGAACGCCGTCGGCGCCGAATAGCTCGCGCGCGCGCGCAACCGTTTCCGCGCGCAACGCGCCGATCGCGCCGACCGTCTCGCGCGTCAACGTCATCTGATGCGCGTTCGCCTTCGCAGACGACATAACGGCAACCGCCTCGCATCCGAAAAAGATCGCGGCGCCGCTCTCCGCGTTGCGCAACCAGCGTCGCCGCGCCAACTCGCTAGGCGCGCCGTTCGGCTCGCAATCCCAACCCTCCATAGGAAGTAGCGCCCAGCGGTTCTGAAAAACGCGACGCGCGCCCGTTATCTTACCGACGTACTCGTACGGTCGCGCAAACGCAGACTCGACGCCGGACTGCGGCTCGTCGGCGAGATCGAAATCGGCGCCGATCTCGCGCAAATAGTCGCGAAATTCGCGCGTCGATTTCAATTGACTTAACTTTTTAAATGGTTGCGGCATACTCGTGCTCCTATTCGACCGGTCGTTGGGCGTTATTGGAAGTTTTTACCGGCGCGGTATTCGCGCCACACGTTTTCAAACCATTCGTCCGGCTCGGGTATCGGAACCGTCGGACGCGTAAAGGTATGTACGGCAAACTCGTTTACGGGCTCGTTTCGTAGCGCGTAGGCAAAGAACGCCTGACGTCGAAACGCTTCGTCTTCCGGCGCCATGCGCCACTGCTCGGGCAGTTGCGGCGAAATCGCGTCGCCGTTCGGATCGAGCGTGATTTGCGAACCGCGCGAGCCGACGCCCGCCTCGACTTCGCTCAGTATCGACTGTAAGTAGACGCGATGCGCGACGCACAGTTGCACGGTTCGAAGGATTTCAACTTCGCTCTTAGAAATCTCGCGCTCGTGATCGTCTACTCCGGTAAATTGTTCCGGAAGAATGCGCTTCAGCTGCCGATCCGCGTCCTGAATCGCGGCGCGAACGGCGTCCGCGCTACGAAAGAGCCCGCCGCGCTCCGACATACGCTTCTGGAATTCGAGACGCTCGGCGCGCCAGTCTACGTTATTCTCGCGCGCGTGCCGCAACGTTGCGCAAATGGCGATCGTTGCGTTCGTTACTTCGTCCATGAATTGGTTTTCTTCGCTCTTGCTAGACCTCGCCTTCTTGTGCGCAAGAAGCTCGGCGACTCGCAACGCCCCAACTTGTCCAGAATTGAGCGCCGAGCCGCCGGGACGCGCGACCCCGTGAACGCCAGCCGTCTCGCCGATCGCAAAAAGTCCGTCGATATTGAGCGAACGATAGCGCGAATCGACGGCGAGTCCGCCGTTGTTGTGCTGCGCGCAGACCCCGATTTCGAGCCGCTCTTTCTTCAAATCG
>ONJR01000052.1 GCA_900318195.1 uncultured Planctomycetota bacterium | reverse complement strand
ATGTGAGGGATGTACCCAAACTTTCTAGCCGTTTCTTCTTTACCAACGAACCCTGCGTCCAAACAAAGGTTGAAGACGCGACGACGTCTATCGGTAGAGACATAACTCGATTCCAATAGAGACGCGAGCAGTCGTGAATCGTGTCTATTCGCGCTACTCGTTAAGATTCCGATGGGAACGCCGTTTCCTTCTGTTAGAAGCAACCACTTTCGACCTTTTTTTCCCCCGTCTGTCGGGTTATTTCCAGCCCCATTTTCCTCCGAGCCAAGCGGCGTTTTAATTTGGCAACCATCTGCTGATTGCCACCGCCAGTCGATTCCTTCAAAATCGTCGTACGCAACTAAACCCGCTTCCCAAATTCGGTCAAAAAAGCCGGCTTTCGTCCACTGCTGAAACTTTTCAAACGCCGTTGTAGACGACATACCATCGAAAATATCACGTGGAAGCGCATTCCATTGGACGCCCGTTCGGAGAACGTAAAGAATCGCGGAAAAGAATGTACGATCGTCATACTTCGATTTGCGACCAGCGCCGATATGTCTATTATATGTGCGATCAGGATCACGGAGTTCCTCTTGGCTCGGAACCTGCGGCGATATGCGAGACCAAAGCTCATCACTTATCTGCCAACTAAACGTGCGCGTTATTGTATATATCCTTTCTGCCCGAAAGTACGGGCAAAGAAAGATAACAACTATTGTTTCATGTGCAAGAGCTATTTCCGAATAAGCCCTTAATATCGGGACGCAGTCCTAACTTTCCTTGAATATGACGACGTGCCATTCGACAATAACCTTGCCGAACGAAGTATTCGTCCTGCTGTTATCATGAGGAAGACTCAGTTCGGGAATAGAAGCGATGATGGAGGCTAGACTCAGGCTATTCTCATGAGTGTCTTCGGAACTTTAAAACTGCGTGGGATCAATCCGACCGACGCGGTAAAAAAAGCATTATGCCATTATGCTCTCCACGAGGAAATTCCATCACTCGACGAAGTCGCTAATATGTCTGATTATGAATAAGATGGTATCAAGCGATTACTCTAGGGATACTATGCCATTAGAGTAAATTGACTTGATTTGGCTGATATATTACGATTTTAGAGATTCCCATAAGTCGCAACGTCGCTCGAATCGTCGCTTGCAACGACCGCGTTGATGGACGCGTTATGCGCCGTCTCGCTAGCGTTCCCAATCGAAGCGTTGAGCGCCTGCTACGCTGTTAGTTCAGAGGCGAGCGCCGAGCCCGCCGCGTTCAAACTCGCAGCCGCTTCCGCGCCGTAAATAGCGCCGTACGTTGACACATATTGACTTGTAACGTTCGATTTCCAGCGACCGCTAAGCTTGGTTTGCGCCTCATTATCGATTCGCATTTGCAGATTATAGTCGGTAACGCCAACGAGCGCGCGATCGCGCGAGGCGGGCTCGGAGCCCGTCGCCAGTCCGTCCTCGCGCATTCGGGCGATAATATCAAGTCGAATTGCAAGATCTGAATCGAGTTGCGCCGTCAGCGCTTCGAGCTTCGCTCCCCGTTTTGTCGTTTCTTTGACCGCCGTAGCGTTAATCGCCGCGATTTGGAGCGTCTCGGCGCGATTTAGCACAGTCGCCACCGACGTTGTCTCGTATCGACGTCTTGAATTGACGGACTGATTTTGCACATTTCATTCTATACTGCGACCTCATAATCCCTCCAATTGCCATTGATTGAGGAATAATGCAAACAGTCGTCAAGCGGATAGCGGATTATTCTACGACATTTCCGCAACAGTTCAAAAATGATGGGACAAAAACGAACTTCAATGTTCGTTTTTGACACTGAGCCGAGAAGCGTCGTTCCAGAATAGAAGTTAATCGTTACGCCGGATCGATTACCAGCGCCAATAATTTGCTTCGTAATGACAGTATCGGCGCTAACTTGCCCGAGCGAATCAAGCGGTTCGGCGAGGGAGAGCGCTGAAATCGTCGGAACGTCGGGCGTCGGCTTTTGGAAGGTGAAGGAGTAATTTGTCCAAGCGCCGGTTACGGTGGGATTGCAGGTAATGGAGTCGGTAGCGCTTGCGCCGGTATCGCAGGGGAGGGAGACGGAGCCTAGCGAGGGCAGAATCGTCGTGTTTGCTCGAATGGAACCGGAGAGTTCGAGTTCAAAAGTCGGCTGCTCTGGATCGTCGGAGAGAATGGTAAGGGTCGAACTTTCGGCTTGGAGCGCTTGCCATTTGAGAGTGAGTATCGTCTCGTCGTTCGGTTCAAGACTCGTTTTGTACCCGCCTACGAACTCGACGCGCGAACCTTCGGACAGGGGCGCCGAGGTTATCGTAAGCGTTTCGGTTCCGGTATTCTGGATGGCGACGCGTTTGTAGACGGTCTCGCCGTAACTGGGGGCGAGGGCGTAGCCGGAGGAGTCGATATAATAGGAGTCGAGCTGGAGGGCGTCGCCGTCGGAGAAGGGGACGCCGGTAGTGAAATCGACGAGATTGATAATCGGGTACGCGTCCGTAACGGCGTTGGAGAAGAAGGCGGAGTTCGAGTCGGAAACTGACGCGGCGTCGAGGAAAGCAATCGGCTCGACGTCGAGCATTTCGCGCGGTTCGAGACTTTCGAATCGAAGCGCGCGCGCTTTCAAGGCGTTTTGGCGCGTGGTCTTGGTATTTCGTTTCAACTCTAACCCCTGTGATTAGCCGGTTACTTACTCCATTTTGCGACGACGTCGAAGGACAATTTTGTTTATCGGCGGTTCGCACGTTTCGGGTATCGGCAATTACCCAAGCCTTACGCCAGTTATTTCGTGGAGTCTAATGAAATACTTGTCGAAAGTTGTCGAGATCGTATTACTTCAAGCGCGGTTTTAGCGAGCCGGCTCGCGGAGGCGCACAATAGAGACCTTTGATCCGATCTGCCAGGTTGGTGAAAAGCGCTTATAACGACATTTGCAAGCTCGCTGCCGACTCTTCTGCTTAGCCTAGTCCAGAATAGCCCTAACTTCGGCGCCTCGCTTTTCTACATGAGTCGCTGATTCCCCTTATTGCGCCAACACAATTTCATTATCTCGAATAGCGCAAGAAAGAATCTCAACGCGGCGTTCGAGTATCTCGACGAGTAGTTCCTCGCGGGCTGTAACATATGCGCTTGCGCAGTTTCGGTTCGCACGGCTTGCGCATCGCGCGATTTCTGGTACAATAACCGCTCGCGTCGCGCGACTTTGGGGTTGATAGGATGAGAATTGCTACGGTTATGTCATGACAAGAACGAAGGATAAGGATAACGGTCGGTCAAACGCGTCTCGAGGTCGAGTCGCACGGTTGGAAGCGCTTGAAACGCGCGAGCTATTGAACGCGTCGCACGTACTCGACGCCGGAATTTATGAATCGCGGGTAGCGGAATATTCCTCCGCCGCGCTCGACGGCGTTCCGGGTCCTATTCCGCTCGACGTTCTTCAGACGACGGCGTCGTCGAGCGCAATCGTTGTTACGACCGCGCTCGACGTAACGAACGCGTCGGACGGCGTAATCTCGTTGCGCGAAGCGCTCGCGACGAGCGGCGTTAAGACGATAACGTTCGCGGACTCGCTCAAGGGTCAGACGATTAAACTAACGAAGGAGCTTGCGATTCCCAGCAAGGGCGTAACGCTCGACGCGAGCGCGCTGTGGGATGGCGACGCGAACGCGCCCGGGATAACGCTCGACGCGAATGCGAAGTGTCGTATTCTTAGCTCGAAGAGTAAGGATTTTTCACTCGTCGGTCTCCGTCTTGTCAACGGTCAAACGAGCGGCGACGGCGGCGCAATCTATGCCAGTAGTTGCGCCGTATCGATTAAATCGTGCGTTTTCGAGTCTAACGCCGCGAGAAACGGCGGCGCCGTCTGGACGTCCGGCGTTAATATCTCGATTCTCAATAGTCGCTTTTTAGACAATACCACGACCGGCTCCGATAACAATAGTCAGGGCGGCGCGCTCTGTCTCTATGGTCGCACGAGCTCGACCGTCGTTGCTAATTCGCTCTTTGTCGGCAATCGCTCCGATTACGGTGGGTTTGCCTGCCTTTTCGGCGCTACGCTAACGCTCAATAATGTATCGGTCGTCGACAACGTCGCGGACTACGGCGGCGCAATTTACGCCTATCAGGCGACGGTCAAAGGGTACAATTCCTTGTTTGCCTTGAACGTCGCGATTAACAAAGAATTAAACGTTTCAGCGACGCGCCCAGAAGTCAATAATTACGACAGTACGGTTACCTGCGTGAACTGCGCCGCCGTTACGGAATTTTGGGATCACGGCGAGAATAATATCCTCATTAACGGCGAACGCTCGACCTTTGTGAATCCAACCGCGCGCGACTATCGATTGGCGACAAGTAGTAAAGCGATCGACGCAGGCAATCCACAATACGCCATCGACCCGAGCGGTAACGCGCTAGCGCGCGATCTGCGAGGCGCCGAACGCGAGCTGGGCTTGACCGTCGATATTGGCGCGTACGAATACGAACCCGCAAGCGATCGCGCCGCGAGCGCGTATACCGTAACGCCGAAGAGCTTTCTCGTGAACGGGCCTTATTACGACGCGGATAAGGTTATGGACTCGTCGGACAGTAATCAATGTTGGGCGGCCTCGGCGTCGAGTATGCTGTGGTATGCCGGTTGGGGGCGGCTGTCCGGGCTGTCGGACGAGGAAGACCTCTTTTACGGCGCGTTTACGAGTAAGTTTCCGAATAGTGAACGTAGCGATTACGGCGGTATTAAATGGTTTTTAAATAATGAAGAGTACTCTTCGGTCGCTACCGGCGGCTTCTACCGCTCGCTTTTTAGCGCGAAGAACGAGTCGACGAGTTCGTACGCATATCAGAGAACGGCGTACGGTAATTCTTCGTCTCCTCTTCTTGACGTCGCGACGCGGCTACGTTCGGGTATGGCGGTCGGTATGGCGGCAGGTCATTACAATCAGTCGAGCGGCGCGTCTGGCGATTCGCACTCCTTTGCGATCTACGGCTACGAATACAATCCTTCGCTCGATCCTACGGATCCGAACTATTACACGGCGCTGTACGTCGTCGACTCTAACGACGGCGGTCGTCGTACGGACGAGAAGGATCGCAAGCTGGTAACGTTCAACCTCGAATGGCGCGAGAATGTCAAGATTGGCAGTAAGAAATACGGCGCGTACGTCATAACGAATCACAAGATCGATCAGACTTCAAGCGCGCCGGTTGTCATACGCGATTTTACGTTCCTCATGCAATTGCCGTCGAAATACGAACTCGACGGAGGAACTGGCGCGAATCTGTATCTAGCCGTTAAAAAAGACGACGCGCCGATTAAGATTACGCAGAGCGGCGCGTCCGGCTCAACGTTCAGCCCTGATAAGGAAATCATGGCGAACTTCTCGTTCTATTCTAATACGACTCTTTCCAGTTCGAAGGCGGTTCAATATAAGATCTACGTCGACGACGAATTGGTCGCGACGAAGACGATTAAGGGCGTAACGAAGAATAAAGCGATCTCGCCGAGCGCCGCAATTTCGCTCGGTCGGCTCGCTTCTGGAACGCACTTCGTTACGGTCGCGCTCGACACGTCTGACGCGATTGATGAATCGAACGAGAACGACAACGTTTTTACCACGACGATTAATGTGAGCGGCAACGTCGCTAAATTGCAGGCGCCGGTTCTCGCGACGAGCGCGACCGCCGACTCTATTACCGTAACCTGGGAGAAGCAGACAAACGCCAAGAGTTATGTAATAACGTGCGGCGATAAAACGTATACCGCCTCCGCGAGCGATACGAGTTATAAATTTACCGGGCTCTCGAGCGCGACGAAGTATACGATTACAGCGCGCGCGCTCGGGGACGCTAAGAAGAGCTTCGATTCCGCGCTTGCTGCGACAGCGGCAAAGACGAAGGCATGGTCGACGCTTGCTACCCCTGGTCTTGCAACGAGCGCGACGACGAACTCGATAACCGTAACTTGGGCGTCGATTTCAAACGCGACCGGCTATGAAATCGCTTGCGGCGCTCAAACGCAAACGGTCGACTCTACCGAGACGAGCCACGTTTTTACCGGGCTCGCAAGCGATACGACGTACGCCGTTAAAGTCCGCGCGCTAGGCGATTCCGCAATCTACAAGGAGTCGTCCTATGCGACCGTGTCTGTTAAAACCAAGGCGCTAACGCTACTGGCGACCCCGACGATTGAAACGGACTCGACCCTCGACGCCGTTACCGTCTCCTGGCGAACCGTTCCGAACGCGATCGGCTACGAACTCCTTTGCGACAACGATCGCCGGACGCTCGACGCAGGCGCTACGAGCTACAAATTTACCGCGCTCGCGAGCGACACGACTTACGCGATTCAAGTTCGCGCGCTAGGCGACGAGACGATCTATAAGTCTTCCGCGTACGCGACAGCGTCCGTTAAGACGAAAGCTCCGACGAAACTCGTCGCGCCGACCGTCATGCTGGGCGAGACGAGCGAGAAGGACGTCGCTATTAGCTGGAACGCAATCGAGAACGCGACGCGGTACGCTATAGAATACGCGTTCCCGGGCGAGAATAGCTATCGTTCCGGCGGCGAAACGTCCGAGGTCAGTTTCATACTTAGTCAACTTGCCGCGCGCGCGACGTACAATATTCGCGTGCGCGCGCTCGGTAACGGCAAAACGACGGTCGATTCCGATTATTCCCAAGTCGCGGTTGCAAAGACGCTCGGGGTCGCGCCGACCTTTGAGACGAGGACACAGACCTTGGCGAACGGCGCCGCGATTCGAATCGATACGATCGCGCGGTTCGCCGAAGAGTGCGTTGCCAAAGAATGGCGCGTCGCGTGGGGGGACGGTACGTTCGAAACGATTACGCGCACAAGCGGCGCTATTACGCTCGCTCACTATTATGCGCCGACCGAGGTCGAGAAACGATACGACGTCTCGATTGAAGTGATCGATTCAAATGGCGGCGGCGACGGCGACCGATTCGTTATCGCGACCCACACTGCGCCCGGCGCCAACTCCAACGCGCTGCTCGAACCCAGCGAAAGCGCAACCTTCGATTACGACCAGGCGCTCCAAGAGGAAGTTGCGACCGTTCTGCCTGCGACCGTATACGCTCCCAGCGAGTTCGCGCGGAATTACCAACGTCGGCGACTCAATTGGCTCGCGTTACACGACGAAGTTAGCGATTACGAACGAATCGACGCGTTCTTCGCGCTTTGCGACGTGCGGGAAATATTCGAATGATTCCTGGTAATTCGCGCGCTAGAATAAAACAACGCCCCGGCGGAGGTCTGAAACCACGCCGGGGCGCGCTGTGAAAAGAGCGGTTCGCGAGTGAAATTACCTTCTTAGATTGCGATAGACGTTGTTCCAATACTGCGCTTGTTTCGCGTCTTTTTCAACTCCCAAGCCCTTCTGATAGCACTCCGCGACCTTTTGACACGCCTCTGGAACAGGCGCGTCGCAATTCGCTGCTTTCATATAATACGTGAACGCTAATTTTAGATTTCTTTTACCGTCCTTCGTCCCTTGACCCGCCGCGAGTAATTCGCCCGCGCGATAGTAGGAATAACGGTAGCCGAGATCGCCGCTTTGTTTAAAGAGCTTGCCCGCTCGAACATAATCTTTGGCGCCGTCAATGACGCCGGCGTAATGCAACTCCGCTAGTTGATATAGCGCTTCGCCGTTCTTAAGCTTGCCTGCTTTTTCATACCATTGCGCTGATTCCTCGTATTTGCCATTTTCGATAAGAGCGTTGCCAAGGTAGAGCATTGCTTCTGACGAATTGCCAAGATTAGCAGCCTTCTGATACCACTTTTGCGCCTCTGCAAGGTTGCCCTCGTGGTTATAGTAATAGTTGCCAAGGTTGACCATGGCTTTGGTATAACCCAGGTCGACCGCCTTTTCATAATAGCGCACCGCATCCTTCGGCTTGCCTTTTTGCTCGTAGTAGACCCCGAGATTGTTCATAGCCGACGGCGCGCCAAGTTCCGCTCCCTTTTCATACCACCGGCGCATTTCGTCCTCGTCCCCCTTCAGAAGGTAGTAGTACCCTAGCGCGTTCATACCCTCGCCCGATTTCGCGTCCGCCGCGCGTTGATACAAACGCCGCGCCTCTTCAAGGTCTTGATCGACGCCAATTCCCTCCTGATAGCATTCGCCCAACGAAACTAACGCGTTGGGATAGTCGTGTTCCGTCGCCTTTTCAAACCATTCGCGCGCTTGCTCTTCGTCCTTCGCCACGCCATGACCGTTGCGATAGCACATTCCAAGCGCGTCCATTGCGCGCGCAACGCCGCCGTTCGACGCCTTCTGCCAGCATTCGACCGCCTTCTCGTAAGAGCGTTCGACTCCCGTACCCTCGTAGTAGAGCATTCCGAGTTGCGTCGCCGCTATAAGATCGCCTCCCTCCGACGCCTTACTAAGACGCTCGAACGCTTCCTTAAAGAGCGCGTCCGATTTACTGATATTCTTCGCAACGCCTATCCCTTGACGATAGCATTCGCCTAACGCCCAAACCGCAATGTCGCTCGAACTCTGGACGCTCGCGCTCGACGCATAAATATATGTCTTTTCACGGTCGGGTTCGCGTCCCGACGAGCCCGTGTATTCTATAAAGCTCAAAAAGCCCCTTGCTTCTTTGAGACCGTATTCCTCCGCGCTCGAAATGAGATTGTACGCCTGGCGTTCGTTTACTTTGACGTCGTTGACGCCGTACCAGAAATTTAACGCTTGGTTGTAATATTCGCGCGCTTTTTTGAGTCGAGAAGCCGCTGATCCGCCGTCGTTCCCGTCGACGAGCGTCTCGTACAAATCTTGGAATTTCTCGTAGCCTGGAACCAGTTTGCACGCTAATTTTGATTCGATGATCGCCGACTCTAAGTCCTTTGTCTTAAGGCTGTTCGCATCCTTGTAATGCTTCTCCGCTTCCGCCCAGACGCTCTTACTGCATCCGAGCTGAGTAAGACCCGTCGTCAACGCAAAATCGGTGAAATCGCCCGAGAGATACGGCGTTTGAATTGGTCGTGAAAGCGCCTTCGCCTTTTCGCGCGTCGCGTTGTGGACGTACGAGAACATCTCGGTGAAAGTTAGAGTGAAGTCATGATTGACGTCGGCGGGATTGTCGTCGTCTGCGAGCGCTTCGATGAGACTTTGGGTAAAGATCCCATGTCCTTCCTTCGCGTCCTCGAACGATATTTCGCCGCTTTCACAACTCTGCAAAAGAATAATCGATTTGGGCGCGTTTTCTACGGTCGTCATCAAACTTCTGCCGTCGACGATCCCTTTCCCTTGCGATTCTCGACAGGCGTCGACGATCATCCATTTTGTCTTCGCGGGGCTCGAGTCTAGGTCGCTCATCATTTGTTTGATTGAAACGCACGTTGACGCGATCTGCTTCGGATTTGCGTCTTGAGGCGCGTAATAATGCGTCTTGATCCCCTTATTATCGACCGCTTCAATCCCGTGTCCGCTAAGATAAATCATTACTAAGTCGCCCTCTTTAAGGGACGATACGAACTTCTGGTACTCGCGTTCAATATTCGCTTTGGTTGGTTGCAATGAGAGCTGCTCGCGAGAACGAAGCGCCACAATGTTGCCGCTAGGAACGCCGGCGCTTGTCAGACGATCAACTAACCCGTCGACGTCGTTGACGCAGAACTGCAACTGCGGCGCCTTCTCGTAATCGTTCGTACCGACCATAAAGACACGCCATGCGCTTCGCGTTACTTTGCTGTTGCCGGGAGGCGACGCGAGCAATTCGTCCGATTCTTCTTTGGACGACCCAGACGTGGATATATCGTCCCCGTCCAATGAGATATCAACGTCCTCCG
Source organism: uncultured Planctomycetota bacterium (assembly GCA_900318195.1). Taxonomy (GTDB): domain Bacteria; phylum Planctomycetota; class Planctomycetia; order Pirellulales; family Thermoguttaceae; genus RUG369. The sequence goes on along the minus strand of ONJR01000052.1, from coordinate 5,460 downwards.
AACCCGCGTAAACTGCCATTCCACGCTTGTCCTCCTGCTCTTGCGCGTTCGCGCTGATCGCGCACAATGCGAGTAGTATAGCCGCCGCAACGCAGATCGGGGCTGACTGAAAGACACGATTAACGATCATTTTTATTACTCTCTTGTCTCCAAAGAAGGCTACTTTTTGCGCGGAACCCGCTCGCCGCGCGTCTATAATAACCTTATAGAGAGTCGCGCTCACGACTTTTAGAAGTTTTTTTGTCGAGAAACTTCATTTCTTGTCGTGCATACGTATTCCATCGAGCAAATCGCGCAAAAAATTTTTTTCGCGCGATCAAAATATATCGTAATATACGGCAAATAGGAAAGATAGAAAATATATTTATAGTCCCTTTTAGAACCCTGACGCTTTCATGATTCTGTAGTTAAAAACGGCAAAATAGGCAAACATGAACGCATTAAAGAACATTTGATCCATTAAGAAATAGACTGCGATTGCCGTAGAGCATACAATCGAGACGAGGTACGTCGTGCGACGACCTGACGAACCGTTGCGCCCGACCAGCACGTTATAAAGGATCTGACCGCCGTCCATAGGATAGATCGGCAGGAGATTGAAGAAGCTCCAGAAGACGCTCGACCAAATAAAACCGAAAATGAAATAGCCGAAAAATAACCCGAACGCGCTCTTGGAATTCGCGATCGCTATCCACTCGAGAGGCAGTGGAATCGGGAGGAAGCCGAATTCAAATTGAACTCTTATAGTCGCGCGAAAGACCAAAAACGCGATCGCTACGAGCGCAAACGCGCAAAGGAGCGCCGCGAAAGGTCCCGCCGCCGAAGTAAGCGCGCGTTTCTGCGGATCAAGCGTCATGCCGTACGCCGGGCGCCATTCCGTGAGACCGCCGAATACGCCAGAGCCGGACTGCGAACGCCCGACCCCAAGTTCGATCGAAGGATTCGCGCCGAAAAAACGACGCGCGGCAAACGCGTGCCCGAACTCGTGCGCTAAAAAAGACAGACCGACCGCAACGATCCAACCGAGCGCGCCGAAAATCCAGGGCGCGTTGCCCTGCGTCGGATGAAGAAACGGCGAAAGGAGGAGCGCTAATAGCCAAAAGGACGGCATAATGCGCACGGGTATCCCGAAAAGTCGGAATTTTACGTCGAATTGCGAAAGATCCATTTGACTTGCTGCTCCTCCTGAGGGTGACCGTTACTTTTTTAGGCTCTCGCGCTTATTCCTTGGGCGGCTCGATTCCGAAATCGGTTATCTTGAGCAACGATCTAAAACTATATCCGCGCGACGCGAACGCTTCGGCGCCGCCTTCCATGCGGTCGACGATCGCGATGACGCCGACGACCTTAATTCCCGCCGATTCCAATCGTTCGATCGCCAGTAGCGAACTGCCGCCCGTCGTTACCACGTCTTCCACAACGACGACCGAGTCGCCCGACTTAACGGGACCTTCGATGAACTTATTGGTGCCGTGCCCCTTGCTCTCCTTGCGTACGAGAAAGCCCTTGAGATCCAGACCTCGCACGCCGGCGATCGTCAGTACGGCAGCGGTAATCGGATCCGCGCCGATCGACATACCGCCGACCGCGTCCGGCAACTGACCGTCGGCGAGGAGAAGCTCCAAGATTCCCTCGCCGACAAGCGTTAGCCCGCGCGCGTCGAGCGTCGTCTGCTTGCCGTCCAGATAGTATTTCGCCTTCTTGCCAGACGCGAGAATGAAATCGCCAAACTTAAGCGAGCGCTCGCGAATAATTGTTTTCAGATCTTCTGAATTGTACATGACGTTGCGTTCTTTCCAATCGATGCGCGGCGACGCCTCGCCGCTCGTATACGCGTCGCGCGCACCTCGCGCGCTCAATATAATATGTAATATTATACGCGTCCCGAGACGCTTGGCAAGAGTCCCGCGCTAGTCGACGAAGTTCAAGCCGAGCGGTAGCGATTCGCCAAAGACGCGACTCGTCGTCTCGTCGACTAGGCGCGCGCGTCGTTCCAACGCGTCGAGCGTCGCGTTCGTCGCGTCATATCTGTCAAGGAACGCGACGACGCGATCGCGTGTCGACGCGTCGACCTCAAACGCGCGATCCTCAGCCGCGCGGACAAGTTGTGCGAGCGCAAGAAAGAGATTCGCGTCCTTCTTTAAATCGGCAAAATCGCGACCGCGATCGAGAAGCGCCGCCGCCCAACGTTGCGCGACCCCCGGCGCGACCGTGCGGTCAAGGGGCGCGTGGAATAAACGGCGCGCGCCAAGACGACCGAGCGACCAGACCAACGCGTCGCGAACCCCCGACGTCTTGCGTTTGAATAACACGTCCAAAATCGCGTCGCCAAGCTCCTCTTTCTGGTCGACCGTTAGAAGTTCGAGCGCGCCGAGTAGTCGCCAAATCTCCGCGCCCTCTTGGGAGCTCAAATCAAGATCGGAGCCCTTGCCGCGACCTTCGACGAGCTGGCGCCGGAAGTTGCGAACGTTCGATAAAAGAGGTTCCGCCAACGTCTGCTGGCGACCCGACGTCAGACCGGAAGCGACGCGACGCCATAAGATCCAATACTGCGTGCGACATTCCGGCGAGCCGTGCGAGAGGCGACCGTAAACCTTCTTCCATGTCTGCTCGACACGCCAATCGTCCGCTGAGGAGCCGAAGCCCGGACGAAACGCGTACCCGAGCCAGTTGAGCCAGCGCGACGCGACCGACGCGCTCTTGCGCGCTTCCTCGTCCAATTCGAGCGCGCGCTCGCCCAACCGACGCAACGTCGTTATCGGAGCGGATTCCTTCGTTTCAATTCCCAATTCGCGCCAAAGCGCGCGCGTAAAGTCCTTCGGCTTAATTCGCGAACGCGCCGTCGTTTCGCTTGAACGCGAGCTAAGCTCGGAAAGTTGCGCGTCCGTCGCAAACGTCGACTCGACGACGCGAAGCCCGCGCTCGACGATCGACTCGTCCTCGACCCCGGTAAGCTCGCCGCTGGCGTCTCCGGGCGTCCAGTCCGTTTGCGTCGCGCCGCGCGCGTCGAATTTCAAGGTCCAACGAGACGCTCGCGCGCCGCTGGGGGACTGTGCGTCCAGCGCCTCCTGTAAAAAGAGCTCGATCGTTCCGATTTCCGTCGGACGCGCGACGATACGCGCTTTGACGCTACCGGACGACTTCTTCGCCGCCGAGCGCGAACGCAACGCGGTCTGAATCGGCGGCAGTTCGCGCGTCTCCGACGGGTCAAGCACGACGAGATCGCCCGGCTCGTCCGTTGCGCGAACGCTCGAGACGAAGATCGGAAACGCTACGGGACGGTCGACTTCAAGCTCGAAGATTTGCGGTAGCGTCGTCGCGTCGCCGGGCTCCGCCTGAGCGGCGAGCAAGCACGCGCCGAGCGGTCGCGGACTCGCGCCCGATTTGACGTTCGACTCGTAGCCGACTTGCACGTAATATGATCTCGCCAAGGACGCGCCGATCCGCGCGCCGCGTCCGCGAAGCGCGAGCCCGTAGTATGCGGCGCCGCGCGCGACCGCGAGATCCAGCGCGTCGTTCTCGAGTATTTTTGGTCGCCAGCCCTGCTGTTCCGGCTCAAACCATTTGACGAGCGTCTCGACGATTCGCGCGCGCAGTTTCGGAGACTCAAACGCGCCTCCGTTAAATAGAATCGCGTCCGGACGCGCCGATTCAAATGCGCGACGTAGACCTGATAGCGCGCCTTCTCGCGCGAGCTCCTGGCCAGACTCCTTATTGCGCGTGAGGAAGTAGGCTAGATGCTTCGTGATCGCAGGGTCTTGCGCGTAGGGTAGCGCGAGTTCGCGCAGACCCGCGCGTCGTCGCGTCGGTTCAGCGTCGATCGGTACGTCGGGAAAGAATCCGTCGATTAGTATGCGTTCGACCTCTTCCGCGCGCGCCTCAATTACGGTTCCGCCGCCGACGAGTTTCGAGCCGACGCCGGGCAGCGTAACGCGTCGTGTTTCATCCGTTCGAGCGTCGGATAGGAACGCCTCCTTGATCTCGCGACTCTCCTTGAGGAGTATTGCGCGTTCGCGGCGCGTTAGCGGACTCTTGCGCGTTTCGAGCGCTTTCTGTTCCAGGTAGGCGCATAGCGCGAGGTCGAGGTTGTCGCCGCCTAGGAGTAGGTGATCGCCGACTGCGACGCGATAGAATTTAACGGAGGTCGCTGCGCGCCGTTCGTTTGCCGCGCGTTCGAGCGCGCGTTCCAACGCGTAGATTAGCGCAAAGTCGGTCGTGCCGCCGCCGACGTCGCAAACGAGTATTTTATCGCCCGGTTCAACGTAGTCCGTCCAGTTCGCCTCGCGCCGTTCAAGCCACGAATAAAACGCCGCTTGCGGCTCTTCGACAAGCGTAACGCGCGTTAAGCCTGCAAGCTTCGCCGCCGCGATCGTTAGTTCGCGCGCGGTCTCGTCGAAGGACGCCGGTATGGTAATCACGAGCGCTTGCTCCTCGAGCGGCGCGTCCTCGTGCGCGGCGTTCCACGCCGCGCGCATGCGTTCGAGAAAGTACGAACTAACCTCGACGGGCGACCACTTTGGCGCGCGCGTGTTTGTCGAGTCGTTCTCTTCGTCGCGCTCGCGCGTAATCGGTAGAATTTTTGCGACGCGATCAATTCCAGAATGGCACAACCAAGATTTCGCGGAATAGACGAACGACTCAGGACTATTCGGTCCGTAATCTCGCGCAAAGACGCCGACGACGCCGAACTTCCCGTCGTTTACCGCGTTGGCGCCGCGCCTCTTCGTCGAGAAATCGCGGCGTTTCGCGCCTTTTGGCTCGTTTGGTAGCGGGGGCGCGTCGAGCGAACGCATAAAGAAAGAGGGTAGGGTGGCGCGTTCCTCGACTACGTTTGGCGCCACTGCTTGCGGAATGTTAAAAGTCTCGACGACCGATCGACGGTCTTCTCCGTTATCAAGGCGTTCAAGATCGACGTAGCATAGCGCGCAGTTAGTGGTGCCGAGGTCGATTCCTACGATATATCGAGGTTCGCGATCTTCAACCGCGCCGTCGACCGTGTTGGCGCGTGCATTGGTTTTGAGCGGCATTGACGGACGTCTGCTCCTGTGTAAAATGGTTGCGTGTGTAACGACTACACAAATATGATACATTCTTTCGTCGCTATTGAAAGGTCAAGCGCGTTATTTCGCACGAAAGACTGCTAGCTTTCCCGGAATTTTTCGAGTCAAAAACATTTGCGCGAAAAAAGGAGTAAAAAAAAGAATATGCTCTTGACGAAAATCGAAAGAAGTGTAGAATCACACGAAAGCGCTTTTCGCTGAAGCGATGCTAGCGTAGCTCAATCGGCAGAGCAGTTGATTTGTAATCAACAGGTTAGGAGTTCGATTCTCCTCGCTAGCTCTTACCGCGCGCTAGAACGCGTCGGCGAAACGAAATGGGGGTTTTCCCGAGTGGTCAAAGGGGGCAGACTGTAAATCTGTTAGCGTCGCTTTCGGAGGTTCGAATCCTTCAACCCCCACT
>ONJR01000045.1 GCA_900318195.1 uncultured Planctomycetota bacterium | reverse complement strand
TCGAAAGGCGATCTTGAGAGTTCAAGAGACCGTGCGTACGTCTCGAAAATCATTTTTTGGTTTGTGAACGTTATAACGATCATTGCGGTAATAGTTATCTATTTCTCCTAGTTTAAAGCCGCAGGGTTGATCGATTGAGAACAATTTGAAGCGCGTTGCGCAACTTGGCGACGAAGTACGCAAAGCGAGGCTTCGTTAGAGAATTTTTATGAAAATCGCTCGTCATTTTGACCAAATTGGTACAATTTAGTCTTTTTTTTGATTAGTCTTTTTTTTTGATCGAATTGGTATTGTAGACGAGCCGATAATCGATATAATGTTATCGATTCGACTAGAAGTCGCCTATTTTGAATTGAGGCGCGAAGCTCGGATTGTGAGTTTTGAGGTACGGAGTAGAAAATGCCGAAGATTGTTGTCCTTGACCCGCTTGCGGAAGACGGGTTGAAAATGCTGCAAGACGCGGGTCTCGAATACGAGGTTCGCACTGGTCTTAAAGGCGAGGAGTTGCGCCAGACGTTGCTTGAGTTCGACGGCGCTATTTGCCGTAGCGGCGTTAAAATTACGGCTGAAGCGCTCGAGGGCAATAAGCGTCTGAAGGCGATCGCGCGCGCTGGCGTCGGCGTCGATAATATCGACCTTAAGGCGGCGACTCGCGCCGGTATCGTTGTAATGAATACTCCCGGCGGCAATACGGTCTCTACTGCGGAACAGACTTTTGCGCTCATGCTCTCTCTGAGTCGAAATACATGCGCGGCGAACCAATCGCTCGTTGAAGGACGTTGGGATCGCAAAAAGTTCACCGGGCGTCAGCTTGGCGGCAAGACGCTCGGTATTGTCGGCATGGGACGCGTCGGTCAGACCGTCGCGAAGTTCGCTAAGGCGTTCGATATGAAGCTCGTCGCCTTCGATCCCTATCTTCCACCGCAACGCGCGCAGGAACTTGACGTCAAACTGTACGACACGGTCGCCGAAATGCTGCCGCTCGTCGATTACCTTACCGTACACACGCCTCTCACCGACGCGACGAGGAACCTCATTGGCGACGCGGAAATCGCGTCAATGAAGGACGGTGTGTGCCTCATTAACTGCGCGCGCGGCGGGATCTACAATATGGAAGCGCTCCAGCGCGGTTTGGAGTCAGGGAAATTGGGCGGCGTTGCGCTCGACGTTTACCCGGAAGAGCCCTGCACCGATAGTCCGCTGTTTGGTATGCCGCACGTCGTCTGCACGCCGCACCTTGGCGCAAGTACGACGGAAGCGCAAATGAACGTCGCGCTGGAAGCGGTCGAATTGCTCGTCGATTACCTTAAGAACGGCGTGATTCGTCAAGCGGTCAACTTCTCGTCCCTCGATCCTAAAACGCTCGCTGAATTACGCGGCGCGCTCGATCTCGCCTATCGGTTAGGATGTTTCGCGCAACAGATAGCGAGCGGTCCGGTCTCAACGATTAAGATCCAATACCGGGGCGAAATATCGAAGAAGAACGTTTCGCTCGTTACCTCGTCCTTCTGCGCGGGCTACCTTACCGGCGTGCTTGGGGAAGAGATCAGCGTGGTAAGTTCCGCTCCTATGATGCAGGAGCGCGGGCTCAAGGTGGTTGAGGAAAAGGACGCGCGTTCTTCTGATTTCAGTTCGATCATTGGCGTCGAGCTTGAGATGGAAAAATCGAAGATTTCGTTCGCGGGCGCGCTCTTCGGCGCGACGATTCCGCGTCTAATACTCTATCGCGGTCTGCGACTCGATTCGCAACTCGACGGGTCGTTGTTGCTGACGTTGCAACGCGACCAACCAGGTATTGTCGCCGAACTCGGCGCGACAGCGGCGAAACGCAACGTCAATATTGGTCAGATGGCGCTCGGTCGCAATTTACACGCGCCGAACGGACTGGCTGTTAGCGTTCTATCGCTCGACGGTGAAATTGATTCCGCGTTGCTCGCCGATTTTAAAGCGGTCGAGGGCGTCGAAAACGCGTGCGCGGTTAAATTGCCAGGATACGGCGTCTACCCGTCGTGGATGAACTAACTACCTATATGTCATAGGCGATTCGTCGCCTTAACCGAATTAACGGCGCGTTGCCAAAACAGCGCCGTTCAACCGAACCTCTCGGGGCGTCGCGCATTCTCTCACCTCACGCCTTTTCTCTCTTGCGCGACGTCCCCTCTTTGTACCGGTTCTATTACACTGCAATGTGGGCGTCGCCAATCTTCCTGATTTTTCTCGTGATCAATATTTCTCGCTTTGCTTGCCAAGCGTTTCAGATTAGTGTATAATACGCGTAGCGCTCGAATATGCGTTCGAACGCGATCAACGACAGACGACGAGTCAATTAAACGAGGAGCTTTATGTCCAAGAAACGCGCTTCCCAAGCAGTGTACGTTGTGCCGCCTGCGAATCGTGAACACATTAAGAATTTCAGGTTGCTCGACGATATTTTTATGCGTCAGGTTCTTATGAGGAATCGCAAAGGCGTACAGGATATCTTACGTATTGTGATTGGACGCGACGATATTGTCGTTAAGAAGGTTTCGACGCAAAAGAATTACGCCAACGCAATAGGTCGTAGCGTACAGCTCGACGTGCTCGCAGAGGATTCGACCGGTAAGCTGTATAACATTGAAATTCAGCGCGATTCCAAGGACGCGTCTCCTCAGCGTGCTCGATACTATCTCAGCGCTATTGATTGGAACAATTCAAAACGCAAAAAATACAAAGAGCTGCCGGAAGTATGGGTCATTTTTATTACGGAAAAGGATCTCTTCGCCAAGGGCGAGCCGTATACGACCGTTGAGCGCACCTTCCCCGACGGAACGCCGTTCAACGACGGTCAGCATATTCGCTATGTCAACGCCGCCTATGTTGGCGACGATTTGTTTGGTTTACTAATGGCAGATTTTCGTGAAACGAATCCGCGAAAGATGCATTTTCAATCGCTCGCGGGTCGCGCGCTACGTTGTAAAGAAACGGAGAAAGGAATAACAAGAATGAGTCGGATGTTGGACAAAGAGATGGA
>ONJR01000251.1 GCA_900318195.1 uncultured Planctomycetota bacterium | reverse complement strand
GCGGCGGCGATCATTGGCGTGGCGCTTGAACTCGTCAGGCAAATCCTAAAGCCGGCAAAGCGAGGCGTCAGGCGGCGGATAAGCGTTCGGCGCAGGAACGCGCGGCGACAATTCAGCCTCGCGCTCGCAACGCCGCTGGCGATCGTCGCGGCGTACGCGCTCGCCAGCCTAGTAAACGACGCCGCTAACCGACCAACCGCGCAAACCGCTACCGAACAAACGCCGACGTCAAACGTCGCGCTAATACCCTCGACCTTCGACCCTGAGCGGCAACCCGCCGTGCTAATACCCTCGACCGTCGAACCCATTCAACACCACGTCGCGCCAACGCCGACGATCGTCGAACACGAGCAACTTCCCCCACAGACCGAGCAGGAAGACGCCGCAGAGAGCGAAGAGCTCGACGTGCTCGACTACGAGTCAACGCGCGCGCTTATTAACTTATTCAGAGCCGACGCGACGGCGCAACCCACCGCGCGCCCGGCGTCCGATCAAACGCCGACGCCAACCGACGACCCGACGCCGGCAAACGTCGAACCCGAAACGAGCGTTCGCACGTACGCAACGCCAAACGGCGTCAGACGCGTTACGCCGATACCGCCCGGAAGAGAATGGCTCACGCCGGAAGAACTCGCCGAGCGAGAAAGAAATGGACGGCTCAGATAAAATCAAGGACGGCGCACCGTAGCGCGCGACGCGCGCTTGAAAGTAGAACGCCAACGACGAAAGGGGTCGTTGGCGTTCTTTCTTGTCGTAAGGTAAGTTATGTTTCGTAAGTCGTTTATTCTTTAGCGAACGTTACGCGATAAAAGAACGCTCCCTCCGGCGCGACGTCCCCTAGATCGTAGAAGTCGACTGCGGACGGGTCTTCCGGTAGATTATCGAGCCATTTAAAGGAGACGGCGTCGAGCGCTTGACCTTTGGCGAAGAGCGCGAGGGGCACGGCGAGCATGAGTTGATCGCGTTCGACGCGCCATGCAACGGCGCCGGTTGTGCGCGCGTCGGCGCCATGCCAGCGTCGCGCGGTCTCTTTAAGCGCCTCGACTTCGCGCCGCGCGGCGACTTTCGCGCGCTCCGCCTCGTCGTACTGCGCGAGCGCGTCCGTCTGTTCCGGGGTCGCGTATGCTTGAGTCTGACGTTCGACGAGTCCGTCGAGCGGAAGCGCTTCGTCGAGTTTGAACTCGGCGGTTAGCTCGCGCATCCGCGCGCGCGCGGACGCCGCCGGCTCGGGATTATAGCGCGCGACGCTCGTGCCGGTCGCTAGATAGCGGTCGCCAATAAGCGCGTCGGCGCCGCGCCAGCCGGTCGTGAGATCGTCGTCGAGATCGAGCGCGAGTCGCAGTCCGTCGGGCGGGTTCGGGGTAATCGGGTTCGTCGTTTTGAGGTAGAAGTAGACGTATTCGTTGTCCCGCGCGACTTTCGCGGATTCGAGATCGTTGCGTCCGGACGCGTTCCGATAGACCGCGCCGCCGCGACCGTTAAAGTCTCGGGTCGCAGGGTCGCCGACGTAATCGCGCAGTTCCGGCGTAACGTCGCGCCACTGCTCGAACCCTGCGTCGAGCGCAATCGCACGTCGCGGCGCCGCGCTCGGCGCCGGGGCGCCCCCTTTAAAGCGCCGGATTCCGTCGACCATTTGCAGATAGTACGCGTCCGTATGCAGCGCGCGGGTCGGCTCCACGTCGCGACTGAACTCGTGATCGAACTGGTCGACGAACGCGTAGCGCCCGCCCGCCCAGTCGATCTTGAGCCGTTGCGCCGTCCATTCGTTCCAGCCGGTAACGAGTAGGAACTCCGGATCGAGCTCGAGCGCGCGCGACCACTGCTGCGCGAAATTGAGTCCTTCGTCGGGCGCGTAACGTTGCCGGTCGGCGCCGAATACGAAGGATCGTCCGCGCCCAATGCGTTCGCTCATCCAGACGTCGTGCGCGCCGGCGTCGCGCGAGAGATTTTGAGCGGTCGAGACGACGAGCTCCTCCGGGCGCTCCGGGTCCTCGGACCACGCGTAGGGCTGGGGATACGCGTCGACCCAATGCCATTCGTTTCGCGTGTTTTTTGGACCGCCGGTCGGCCAGTACGCGGTTCGGATCGTAAAGAAATCGCGGACGCTTTCGGGCGCGTCTTTCTCCGGCGCGAGTAGCAGCGGCTTGCCGCGCCATAAGAAGAATAGCGGTCGGTACCGCTCCTTCGAGTAGAAATCCTTCCATAGCGCTTCGATCGCTCGACTCGCGAGCGTGTTCGTCATAAAGGCGACTTGCGGCGCGTGGAAGCCTTGCGCGCGCATTTCAAGGAGTAGGTCGCAGAGCGGGAGGTAGACGTCGGGGTAAGTCGAGAGATTCGTCGCGTCGAAAATGAGGACGTCGATTCCCGCGTCGGCAATGAGCTGCATATGCCGACGAATCACGAACGGATCGCGCGCGTCGTAATACCCGAAGAGCGGCTCGCCCCAGTAGTGCATATCCCACTCTTTGCCGAGTAGCGCGTCGTTCTGGGTCGGGTTCGGGTCGATTCTTTCGATTTTCGAGATATCGTACGGTCGCGGTTCGTCGGAATTCTTATCGCGCGGCGCGACGGTCGAAGGCTCGAACCACAGGAAGTAGAAGAGTCCGACTTTGCGATCGTCGCGCAGTTCGCGTTTCGGTTCGGGTCGCGCGCGCCCCAGGTCGTCGACGGCGCTCCAGTGCGTTCCCGGGCTCGTCGTTTGCGTTTGCGCGCGCGTCGCCGTCTGGGCGCCAGTAAGGGTCGTTAGAATGAGAACGAATAGCGTTGCGATGAATTTGCGCGTCATCTTGCTCCTCGCTTGCGTTAGCAGGGTCGTAGTTGGAGTTTCAAGGTCGCTCCATTATAACGCGTCGCGATCGGCAGAGCAAGTCGTCGCGTTATCTTCGTTGATTGCGTTTGCGCGCGAGTTCGCGGCGCGTCAGCGCGTCCGACGATTGGCGCTCCTCGTCGCGACGGCGAGCGAAGGAGTCGTCGCGCGCGCTCGAGCCGGCTTGATAGCCCTGGTCGTACCCGCGCCGGTAACCCTGCTCGTTACCCTCTTTCAGACCGTCCTGACGACCGTCTTGAAATCCTTCGTCGTACCCGAGATTATAGAGCCGGTCGTCCCCCTCGCGCCCTACTTCGCGAACGTCAGATTCGTCGTCGCGCTCGAACTCTTCGGCGTCCTCTTCGTAGATCGTGAAAGGATCGTCCTCCGTCCCGACCGCGTTGATCTCCTCGCAGCACTCTGGAATCAGGCGTTTGCAGTTGCCGAACGCGGCGTAGCCGAGACTATTGACCGATTCGGGCAGCGCGACGTCGGAAAGGGACTGACAGTTGTAGAACGCGCCTTCCTCAATTTTCTCTAAGGAACCTGGCAGTTCCACTTCCGTGAGCGCGTAGCAGCGTTCGAACGCGAATTGCTCGATCGCGTTAATCGAGCGTGGCAACTCGACTTCTTTGAGCGCGTAGCATTCGTAGAAGAGCTTGCTCGGTAATTTCGTAATGCGCGCCATAATCTTCGCCGATTTCAGCGCGTAGCATTTGGAAAAGACCTCGGCTCCCAATCGCACTACGCGTTTTGGAACCTCTATGCTAGCGAGCGCGCGACATTCCTCAAACGCGCGATCCCCCAACTCTTCAAGACTACTGGGGAACTTCAGATTCTCAAGGCTATAGCATCCGAAGAACGCGCGATTGTGAATAGCGCGCAACGCGTCCGTTAGCATGACGCGACGCAAACTAGCGCAGCGCTCAAACGCGCCGCTTCGAAGCTCGATCGCGCGAGGAAGATTCGCCGACGCGAGCGCCGAGCAGTTGGCAAACGCTTGCTCGTCGATCGAACTCGCCGCGCCGAACTCAACGCTCGCAAGCGCCGTGCAATTCGCAAACGCGCGGCGACCAATTTGCGTTACTCCGCGACCGCCCTCGAGAGTACAGAGCGCGCGACAGTCGGCAAACGCCGACTCGCCGATCGAAACAACGCTGCTCGGCAAACGAATCGATTCTAAAGACAAGCAGTTGCGAAACGCGCGAGGACCGATGCGAACAACCTTGTTGCCGTTGAGCCAATCGGGAATATCAAGTTGCCCGTCCAGCGTCCCCTTCGTGCGCTCGCGATACTCTACCAACGCCACGCCCGAACCGTCCGCGAGCGGTTTAACGGAAAAACCTTCGTCTCTAGTATCCATGTTACTACTCCTCTAGTATGATTCGTTCGTTACGCGCGCGACGCGCGCAAGTCTGATTGTAGGGAACGCGTTCCTTCGGGTCAAGTGAGCGAGCGGCTTTCGGCGAAATGTTCGCGGGAAACGACGCTAAATTTATCAATTACACACATTGCGTCAACTTTAACGATAAAGCTGTTGTAATTACCTTGCTTTATCTAGTTTGACATTTTATAAAAATCAGTCTTTTGAAAAAAAAATCGGTGAAAAAGCAGAAAGGGCGCTCTATAGGAGCATAGCGGGTAAGCGCGAGACGCGCTTGAAACGAAATCCGCGAAAATAACGTTACCAAGGCGTCAACCCTATTCCAAGAAAGAGGAAAAGCCATGAAACAGAGTTTAAACTCAAACTCGATTCCGTCGATTCAAATCATATGCCTCGTTATGGCGTTAACGGCGGCGACGATAACCCAATCGGGGTGTAGCGACACCCAACCAGGTTCGGACGCGAACGTGTCCATTGAAGAAGGGAACGGCGGCAATCAGGAAAATGAATCTGTCGGCGCGACGAAGGAGGAGTGGTTCCAAACTGAAAGCGTCGACGGCGGGGTGGCGATTAAAATGGATCCCGAGAAGGCGCAAGGTTGTGAAAAGATCGTTATTCCCTCCAAGATTGGAGGAGAGCCGGTTGTTAAAATAAACAATGAAGCGTTCTACCAATGTTCGTCGCTGAAGAGCGTCGTTATTCCCGAGGGCGTTACAGAAATCGGCGACTTCGCTTTTATGGATTGTTCCTCGCTGACGAGCGTCGTTATTCCCGAGGGCGTCAAGGAAATCGGCATGCAAGCGTTCGGCTATTGTTCGTCAATGACGAGCGTTGTTATTCCCAAGAGCCTCTCCAAAATCGGCGGAGGCGCGTTTTGGTGTTGTTCTGCGCTGACGAGCGTCGATATTCCCATGAGCGTCGCCCAAATCGGCGCCTCAGCTTTT